>DASWTK010000241.1:0-22643 GCA_036402175.1 Chitinophagaceae bacterium
AAAATAACCGCGATCAGTAACCCTACCAATCCTACAGGCAGGTAATCAATCACAAAGCGCAGAAAAATATAATTAGTATCGTTTGATTCACCCTTTACTTCAGGCTTATTGAGGATGCTCTTGAACGAGGCGCGTAAGCTGTCAGATTTAACCTGCAATGTTTTCCATTCTGCTTCCTGCGCTCCGCTTCCCGTCCATTCTGCCACGTATTGCTTTTTCAAAACATTTATCGAATCGTACTGTCTTTCGATATGCATCACCTCTTGCTGGTAGATGGTATTTTTTGATTTTTCTACCTGCGACTGGTTGAAAAACAGTGGCGCGGGATTGAACTGATAAAACGCAAACACCATCGCCCCTACCAGTAAAATCAGAAACTGCATCGGAACTTTCACCAGGCCGTTCATGAGTAAACCAAGCCTGCTGCCTGTTGTTGATTTTGCCGTGAGGTAACGGCCAACCTGCGACTGATCGGTCCCGAAGTATGATAACGCCAGAAAAAAGCCTCCGATCAATCCGCTCCAGATATTATACCGGTCCGACCAGTTGAAGCCATTCTCATTTACACCCGTAGTTATAACATTTAATTTATCGGCTCTTCCGCTCACACGCAATGCATCAAAGAACCCAACATCTGCCGGCAGCATTCTGATCACCATATAGGCTGCCATAAACATTCCGCCAAAAATGATTATAAGCTGCAACTGCTGCGTATAAGCCACCGCCTTTGCTCCACCCGTTACGGTATATATGATCAGCAAACCTCCCATGAATACATTCGTCCAGAAAATATCCCATCCCAATAATGCAGATAATATAATAGAAGGAGCCGCTACGCTGATTCCGGTTGACAATCCGCGCTGAAGTAAAAATAAAAACGAGGTCAACGCCCTCGTCTTGATGTCAAACCGCTGCTCAAGAAATTCATAAGCTGTGAATACTTTAAGCTTGTTGAAGATCGGCACAAATGTGATGCACAGGACAACCATCGCGAGCGGCAATCCAAAATAATATTGAACAAACCGCATTCCATCGGTATATGCCTGGCCAGGGCCCGAAAGGAATGTGATGGCGCTGGCCTGGGTGCCCATAATGCTCAGCAATACCAGATACCAGGGAAGTGTACGATTGCTGAGAAAATATCCCTCAAGATTCCTGGTTGTGCGACTTTTATATAATCCATACAAAATGATCGCAAGCAGTGTAAATGCTAATACAATCCAGTCGGGCAGTCTCATGCGAAGTATTTAGTGAACAGGTAAAAGAAAATGATCAGCAATACGAGAAACCCGATTACGAGCGCGTACCAGGATGTCCATTTTTTGAAGAGAGGGATTTTGTCGTCTTCCATAAAAGTTTTTTAATTAGCCAATTTTGCAAATAAGTAATTAGCCAATTTTGCCAATAAGCAAATAAGCAAATTAGGGTCGTTATGACTGGTTAAGTTTCTCATACCAGCAAGATCTTTATAATTGGCTTATTGGCTTATTGGCAAAATTGGCTAATTCTCTCTCCATTGGCTTATTGGCTTATTGGCAAAATTGGCTAATTCTTCTTTCTCGCCAATCCACTAATCACCAGTCCTATCACCAACCCGATCAGCAATCCTATATGCAGCCGTTTTATAAATATTCCTAAAATCAGTCCTCCTACGATTGCAACCGTCAATGCAAGGTTTCTTCGCCCACCCGATGGCTGACTCATGTTCAAAATCCTTTTTTACTGTTCAATGCAATAATGTTAGCGAGCAACCGGTATGCTCCCGGCACACCGGCAGGCAATTGCCTGAAGAATACCAGTCCTGTATAAACGAACTTTCCACGGCCATGATCAGTAATGATCAGGCTCCCCGTTTGTTCTGGTTCTGCCGGGTCATTCATTGACAATATAGTCTCATATTTCGGATCCAGCTGTTCAGCGAAATAAATGCCGCGTTCCTGAACCCAGTTATTGAAATCATTTTCTGTGATCTTGTTGGGGAAATTCAGCACCTGGTGATCGGGTTTAAGGAAGCTCACTTTCGACTTTTCATCTGTAACACGGTTTCGACTGATAGTAAATGGATATGGGCCTATCCTCGTATTGCGCAGTGGCCCGGCGAAGTTATTGGTATTGTATTGAACGATCAGGTTGCCGCCATGTACCACATAATCCATCAGCACTTCATATTTATCGGCAAGAAAATCCTGCACATTGTAAGCACGGATACCTGTAATGACCGCATCAAACGGTATGAGCCCTGCAGGAGTGATATCTTTTTCTTTCAGAATAACAACCTCATAGCCCATTTGCAGTAACGCTTCAGGAACCCTGTCGCCTGCTCCTTCAATATAACCCACACGCTTGCCCGCGGTTTTAATATCTGTTACCACGAGCTTCACCTCCGGGGTATTAAAATAATCAAGACGTGGAATATGATCATACGATACGGTTCTCAGCTCTTTTGCTTCTTCAACCTTTCCGTTGTTTTCAAAAACCAGCCGCGCGCTGGTCACCTTCGTATTTGTATTTTTTCTCTTGGCCTCAAAAGAATAAACTCCGTTTGATCCGGGCAACAGTTTCACGTTTACATCATCCGTATTCACAATGCCTGGTTTGAAACCCGGCATATTTCTGTTCTGCTTTCTGGTAACAGCATCAAAAGATTTCGGGGAATTTGTATTCAGCAAAACTACGTCGGGTTCAAAACGACCGGTGACTTTTGGAAGCACCGTTAATGGCTGATATAATTCTCCTTTTACCGGATCGGTAAATTTATGTCTTACCGGACGGGTGAAAACGATGTCCTGTCCCTCAATATTTAAAGTGAAACTTACCTCGTAAGCGGGGCGGCTTTCCGGATTACTGATTAACAACGGATCGGATACATTGAAACTGCCTTCATTCATCTCCTTTTCGAGCCAGTAAGGCTGTGTAATAGCTTTATCTGAAGGGACCAGTAATGTTTTTGAAAAGATCGTGTTACGGTTGGTTGCCAGTGACTGATTATAAACCGTATCGAATCCTTCCATTGTTATTTTAGTTACCGTTACCGAGGGAAGCAAACGATTGATCATTGCAAAATTGAAGCGTAGCGAATCACCCTGAACAGCATATGGTGTGCTGGTAGTTGCATCTAGCCACAATCCGCTGCAGGCTTCTATCAACAACGAAGTTTCTTTCAGTTTCTGAACCTTCCAGTAGTTATCCTTCACGTCATTCAGCGCTTTGTATAACGCAACAAGTCCCGGAACGGAACGCTCGGGATTGGTAATTGAATAATTATTGATAAGGTTTTCAATAAGTGCTTTTATCTTTTGTCCGCCTTCCAGTTTGTTCCAGCTGGTTTCCATGTCTTCGAAAATATCGGTGCCGGCTCGCGTGCCATCAAGGTGTGAAAAATATTCAAACGCCTGTCCACGTCCACGCGGCACGCCAAATCCCTGGCTTTTATGCTGACTGCGGCTTTCAGCGGCCATTTCGCCATAACTTTTTCCAAGCAACGGATTATACGCGCCAACGTCAAGCCTTAACGCGTCGGCGGGAGGTGAAGCGCTCTGTTGTACAAAACTGTTCCAGACCACACGTTTCGCCTGCCAAACTTTAACACCCGCTTTCAGTTGTTCGGGATAACGGTTAGGGTCAGCCGCTGCTTTAAATGCCTCTCTTGCCAGAACGGCAGAGCCCGAATGATGACCATGGCCAGCTCTGCTGTCTTCAGGAAACCTGGTTATAATAACATCCGGCTGAAATTTCCGAATCACCCAAACCACGTCGTGAAGGATCTTTTCTTTATCCCAGATACTGAATGCCTCCTCTGTTGTTTTCGAAAATCCGAAATCATAGGCTCTCGTAAAAAATTGTTCAGCTCCATCTATTCTTCTTGCCGCAAGAAGTTCCTGCGTTCTTATCATTCCCAATTCAACTCCCTGTTCATTTCCAATAAGGTTCTGACCACCGTCTCCCCTGGTAATGGAAAGATAACCTGTCCGGTAGAGCTTTTCTTTGGAGAGGTAAGTCAGTAGTCTTGTATTTTCATCATCAGGATGCGCGGCTACATAAAGCACCGAACCCAGCGTATTCAGTTTTTTTAATTGAAGCAGTATTTCAGCAGAAGTATATGAGGGAGGTGTTTGCGCAAGGCAGGTTCCGGTAACAACAAAAAAAGCAAGCAATAGAATTCTTTGCATCAGGTAACAGCTTTAGGATCTTCAAGGTAAATAAAGCGGAGCCTTGCGTCAACTCCGCTTATACAAAAGTTTTGCTAACAATTACTGTCCAACAAGAAATACGGCATTGCACAACATCAATTTCCCGTTTTCCCAGAAACTCCTGAACAATACGTCATCTGCCAGGTAAACAACCTGTCCTCTTCCAAGGTCCTGCACTCCAAAAAGGAGGCCATCCTTTAATTTCTCCCTGGTCTTTATACCTGCAAATCCGCTTACGTGATTGTCTTTTTTCAGAATTCCTACATTCCATCCGCCCTCTTTTATGAATTCATAAATATTATCATCCAGTTTCAAAGTATAATATACATCGCCATAACCAAACGCAAGTGGATGGGAGTTATCTATCTGTACCCTGTAAACCGAGCCGGGAATGCTGGTGGTCAGAAAATCACGCTCCCGGTTCTCATATCTTTTCAACAAGGTATAATCTTCTTTCTTTTCATCTTTTTTCTCATCCTTTTTTTCTTCTTTCATTTTAATACCCCAATCGGACCTGCTTAGCTGGGCAACCGCATTTTCCAATGCAATAAGCTTTCCGCCCTGTTGAACCCAGTTCTTCAGTATATCCGCCGTTGGCTTATCGTTCAGGAACCTGTAAAAACCATCGGGCATGATCAGCACATCAATGTCTTTCCAGCTTATCCTGCCAAATTCATCCTGATTGATCAGGCTGACAGGGTATTCCAGTTGCTGCTCAAAGAAATGCCAGATCTCACCTGCTGCATTTGAGCCAATACCCGCACCAGTTATCAGCGCAACTTTCGGAGTACTGATAACACGTACGCGATCACTTCCTATATCGAAACCTTTGTCAACAAATCCCGATTCCAACCCTGTAATTTCCAATCCAAATTCACGGGCTGCAGCCATTACTTTATTGTGCAGATCACTCACGGGTGAATTGGCGGCGCGGGTGATGATGAGAGAACCTTTTTCAAAATTCTGACCCTTTACTGAAAAGCCCTGCTCAACATATCTTGTCTTTATTCCCTGCTGCAGCATACGGCCAAGGAACTTCGCGCTTTCAAGTCCGTTCCAGTGTATTGCATAGGCGTAGGAAGGCTGAACATTCAATTCACGTGGTGAAGGTGGTTGTGATGGCCGACCCACCAGATAATTATTTAAACCGTAAGCCTGCAGTCCATACGCATAAGGCATTGACCATGCAGTGATGTCATAAGTTGCTGAATCGCTCAGTTTGGAATTCCGTTCGAAAAGAACACGAACAAGGTTTGACTTTGCCTGGTTCATATTAATGACAAGGTCACGCGTATCGGTTTTGAAGTTTTCATTTTTTCCTGTCAGATAATTTATTCCGCTTACAGAACCTGCGTTTGCGTAACTCCATTCAATAGAATTGCGGTCGAGCAATTTGATCAGTCGTTCAAGTTTGTCACCCTGGTCGGCCTTCACTACAACCGACTTGAATTCACCGCCAGGAGTTGATATCGCATCATTAAAATATTTACGGAATTCTTTCTGAACGCGCGCTGCATTCAGAGACGTGATCTCGATGGTTGCAAGTGATGTGGTATAATGATGTTCAAGCCTGTCGGCCAGTGTAAGTGTATCCTCATCTTCAGTAACAACTGCAAGTCCGCCCCTGCTGTGGCCTCCCTGTTCATAGGTCATGCCAATGGAGCCGTTATAGGTGGGATAAGTGTCGCCATAACTAGGATAGAACAGATCAAATCTTTCCTTGGTGAAATACAACCAGCCTTCCTGGTCGAAGTACTTTGCGTTGTTTTTTCCGATCATTGTCTGGAATTCACGCTGCCAGGGAGTGATCACTTCATGGAAAGGTTCTGCAGCCGGAGCGAAATAATATGGTTCATTAAAACCCTGTTCATGAAAGTCAACGTGAACCTGGGGCAACCATTCGTTGTATTTTTTGATGCGTTGCTGGGTTTCAATCTGTGTCTGCCATGCCCAGTCGCGGTTAAGGTCAAAATTATAATGGTTTGACCTGCCACCGGGCCAGGGTTCACTGTGTTCACGGCTCTGAGGATCTGCATCGGGCTTTTTTCCGGAAACCGATGTGAACCAGTTCACATACCTGTCACGACCATCAGGATTAAGACAGGGATCAATTATTATGACAGTATTCTTTAGCCATTCCTTTGTCCTGGTATTGGAGGGATCGGCCAGCGCATGAACCGTTTTAATTGCAGCCTCACTGGAAGATGGTTCATTGCCATGAACATTGTAGCTGAGCCAAACTATTGCCACCCCATCCTCGACTGGCGCTGCTCTATCCCTGGTGCTGTTTGCAAGCCGGAGATTGTTCAGCCTGATCTGTTCCAGCCTGGTGATATTTTCGGGAGTGGAAATGAAGGCCAGGTAAAGTGGTCGTCCTTCATAGGTTTCGCCGTATTTCTCCAGCTTCACCATCTCGGGTCTTGCCTGGCTCACGTGCCTGAAGTAATCCACTATCCTGTGGTGCGGTGTAAAACGATCGCCCAGTTTGTAGCCGAGGAATTGCTGCGGCGACTGAAGGCTTTGTGCAATCGAACCCAGAGCAAAAACGAGTAACATCCCAATGGTCATCAATTTTTTCATATGTGCAACGAATAAAGCGTGAAACTAACGAAAAATGCAAAAGCAACCCCATGATGGAATTGCTTTTGCGTTTATTTTAAACCTGTGATCAGTTGGTATCACTTCAACACTTTGCCAAGATCGGTAACATCAATGGCAATGCGTGCGAACAGGTAACGACCGTTAAATCCAAACTGGTTGGCGTTAAAAAGGAACCGGCCACGGTTCGAAGCGTCTCTGCCGGCGCTGTAGCCACCGGTGGTCTTTGTGCTGGATAAAGAACTCTGGAGAGGGTTGGCGTAAACAGCAGATGGATCATTCCTTGGATCAACAAAGATGCGCTCCGGATAAACATCGAATATATTATTGCCACCAACGGAAAATGCCAATCCCGATTTTGGCCGCCATGTTATGACAACATCAGTTGTCCATCTGGCATCAAATGTCTGATCAGTTTCAAGTCCCACATCATTCCAGTATGCACCGCTGATCTCTGAAACGGAAGCAGGATCAACGTTGTGTACATATTGCACCTCACCAAACCTTACGGTACGTGCCAGGAAGTTCCATTTCCTCAGGTCATAACGGAATGTGAGATTGATCTTGCTCTGAGGTTGTGCCACTTCAATGCGTGAACGCTGCTGGCGGTCAAAAAGCGCAGGGCTGAGATCGTTCGCAGGGTTCTTAGTCTTGTCTGTGAGACTCGGATTATTTATCGGATCCTCGATCACAGAGTTCGTTTGCAAAGGCCCTACAACGCTGTTGCGGTTGAAGTTGGCAGCGGCGCTGAGTGATGCGTTGCCACTACCCAGGCGAAACGCCTGTGTAAGCACGATGTCGATACCTTTTGTTTCCGTATTCACCGCATTTGTCCAGAATTGCAAAGCTGTGATTGAACCTGGTGCTCTGAATTTTTTCAGAATGGTATCAACCAATGGATTACTTCTGACGAATTGTGTTGAGAGAACGATACGGTCTTCTATGCGGATGAAGTATGCATCAACGGTAAATGTCAGGCTCGATGTTAATTTGCCAGCTACTCCTATTGTAGCACTCTTTGATTTTTCGGGCAACAGCTGATCTATGCCGAATGCATTCAGCACAATCGCATTTTTGTTATTAGCAGTGAGGGCCTGTGAAGGCAATCCGCCCACAAATTGTGTTGACGTATTCTGAAAATAACGCTGATGCAATGATGGAGCGCGGAACCCTGTGTTCAGCGAACCTCTCAGTGAGATATTCTTGTTAATGTCGAAACGGGCTGCAATTTTTCCACCAAGGTTATCATAATCCGCGTCACCCTCTTCGTTGTATTTTTCATAACGGACTGCTCCGCTTATCAGCGCTCTGCTGCTGAGGTTGAATTCAAGATCAGCATATGCTGCGATTATGTCACGTTTTGCCCTGACTGCGTCGGTTGGCTGAAATCCCGGAAATACCTGTGCGCCGGGAATGGCGGGTACATCCGCAATTGTAGTCCACTGGTTTGTTCCCGGATAAGGTGGAATCGGTTCGAACTTTGCTATTCTTCCGCCATTCAGATAAGAATTGGTTTCTCCTTCAATGATCTTGTAAATTTCTCTTCTGTGTTCACCACCGAAAGCAACATTGAGTGATCGGCTGGAAGCGAAATTAAAACGGCGTGAAAAGTCAAGGTTAGTTGTGCCCTGCGCAAACCGGAGTCCGCCGGCATAAAATTTCGTTTGTATATCATCGGTAGCGGGCAATGATGCATTGCCTGTGTTTTCGATGTAAAATGTAAACCCGTTTTCTCCCCTGGTATAGCTAAGATCGCCATCCCATTTATTTGCGATTGAGAATCGCGTTCCGCCCATGATTGAATAGTCATTAATCAGTGAATGTATCTCAGGCAGAAAACCGTCGTAATAATATCGCTGTCCATTTGCAAGTACCGGTTGCTGGCTCATTGAATTGGGGTTGCGGCTGAATCCGCTGGCAATGCCGTTTCTTGACGACACTCCTGTAGTGAGATATAATTCTATTTTATCGGTAACATTTAATCCCGCAGTAAGAAATCCGCCGACATTCTCTGATCCCGAGTTACCAGCCACTATGTTTTGACGGTTGTAACCGCGGGTTGATTCAATTGACCTGTCCATATCAATTAGCCAGCGACGATAATCTCCGCCATTGACACCCGATGGAGTACCAGGAAAATTACCGGCGGCGCCAAGGTAGACAAGTGGAATATTATCGTTGCCGCTTCTGTTGGTGCGGTCACGCTTCAGCCATTGCCCGCTGATCGTAACATATCCTTTCTCACCTCCCATTCCCCATGAAAAATCGACCTGGCGGTTCAGACCATCCCTGATACTTTGATCGCCATTATAAGGCATATTGGTGAAATTCTGACCGGCCATGACCGATGCGCTTAGTCCCTTGAACCTTTGCTTCAGGACGATATTTATAACTCCGGCGATCGCATCAGATCCGTATTGTGCCGCGGCGCCGTCGCGCAGTACTTCTATGCGCTCAATGGCTGCCAATGGAATTGCGTTAAGATCTGTTCCTACCGAACCACGTCCAACAGTACCGTTAATATTCACGAGTGCTGTATTATGCCTGCGTTTTCCATTCAGTAATACCAATGTCTGATCGGGTCCCAACCCTCTTAGTCCGGCCGGGTCAATGTGATCGGTGCCATCTGATATGGTTTGGCGGGACGACTGAAATGAAGGCGCGACATACGTCAGCGTCTGTCCAAGGTCGGCCTGCGCAAACGCCTTTACTTCACGCGTACTGATCACGTCAACGGGTACCGGTGTAGTAAGTTTGCTTCTTGGCAGCCGGGAACGTGAACCAACTACAACCACGCCACTCAGGTCGGTCACTCCCGAAACAGTAGCGTCCTGCGTAACTGTTTCACCGGCACTAACCGTGACCTGTATGCGTTGGGTTTCCTGGCCAACATAGCTCACCAGCAGCGTAAGTGTGCCTGGCTGAACGCGAAGGGAATAATTTCCATTGGCATCCGAGATGGTACCGCCTCTCTGACCTTCAACTGTGATGGAAGCACCTGCCAGGGGACTGCCATTGGCATCTTTCACTGTACCCTTAATGGTAGTAGTTTGGGCGAAGACTGATTGAACTGCAAGTAATAACACAAAAAGCAGGCTTGCACTGCGCAGCAGTTGTAGACCTTTTCTCATAAGCGATTTACAATTTGTTTGATTTAATAGCGATTTCCAGAGGGGAGCGGTGAAAATGTAAATGTTTTGGTTCCTATTACCTCTAAAATAGGCAATTTCGGCACAAAACAATGATTTGTAAGCGGTAAAAAAAAGACACCGTCCCGAAGAGACGGTGTCGTAGAACCCCTAAACATAAAAGAACCCCTAACTTGTAACAAACCAAAATTAAAAATCCTCTCAGGATGGTGAAAATTTATTTTATTTTTTTCCGCGTTTAGTCGTTTTAACCGCGCCGATGGTTCTTAATATCGGGTAATGCGAACTTTTTAAACCTCCCGTTATGAAAGCCGGAAACACATCAGCCGACCCTTCTGATAACAAACCATCTGACCATTCTGAAAAAAGTATCTCTGATTCCAACAAGCAACTTCCTGAACCTTTTCAGGTTTTTAATGATTTTTTCGACCGTTATGATCTGAGAGAATGCCAGCATGAACTATGGCGATTACTGAGTGCGGCAATTGCAAGCGAAGATGCAGATCAATGGGATAGGCATGACCGTGGGAATGTTGTATTTTTTTGCGGAAACCTCGACAAATTGCTGAAAGCAATGTTTGACTTCCGTGAACAATTAATTAAGGAAAATCAGGGACCCCCGAAATCCATATAGTGCTGATCGATTGAAAGATCTTCGCACGGAAACAGGTCATATGCAGGACCTGCTTTCCGTTGTGAAGAGTTTTCTTAATTTTAGAGCTTAAACATGTACCTCATGATAAAGGCTCGTCTGGTGACCTTCATTTTTATTTGCTTATCCTTTGACACTTTTGCACAGAATAACACTCCATATAAATACTCAAGTCAGAAAAAGATTGAATGCAGGAACGGAGCTGTAGTGTCGGCGCATCCATTGGCCAGTAAAGTTGGGCTGGATATTCTGAAACAGGGTGGTAACGCGATTGACGCGGCGATTGCCACACAACTTGCACTTGCTGTTGTTTATCCTGGTGCGGGCAACCTTGGTGGTGGCGGTTTTTTAGTAGCGCGCTTGCAGAACGGTCAGGTAGTTGCACTTGATTATCGTGAAAAGGCGCCGGGGGCCGCGAATCGGGACATGTATCTCAACCAAAAAGGTGAAGCGGATACTGACAAAAGTCAGAACGGGCATCTTTCAGCCGGAGTTCCCGGAACGGTAGCGGGTTTATTTGCATCCATGAAATATGCGAAACTTCCGTTCAGCAAGCTTATTCAGCCTGCTATCAACCTTGCAGAAAAAGGATTCGTGATCACCGCGGCCGAGGCAAGAGGCCTGAATGGCACCCAGGAAGAGTTCAAAAAATATAATACTATCCAACCTGTGTTTGTGAAAGCTTCACCCTGGAAGGAAGGCGATACACTTGTTCAGAAAGATCTGGCAAATACGCTAAAACGCATTCGTGATAATGGTCATAAAGGTTTTTATGAAGGCAAAACCGCAGCCCTGATCGTAGCGGAAATGAAAAGAGGAAATGGCATTATCAATCTTCAGGACCTTAAACAATACCAGGCAAAGTGGCGCACCGCGTTCCAGTTCAACTATAAAGGGCACAAGATCATTTCCATGCCTTTGCCAAGCAGTGGAGGTATACTTCTTGCCCAGATGCTCAAGATGGTGGAGAATGAACCATTAAAGCAGTTCGGATTTCATTCAGTTCAATCAGTGCAGCTGATGACAGAAGTTGAAAGACGTGCCTATGCTGATCGCGCGAAATATCTTGGCGACGTTGATTTCTATAAAGTACCGGTAAAATCGCTGACCAGTGAATCATACCTTAAAGAAAGGATGAAGGATTATGTACCTGAAAAAGCAGGCAATAGTAAAAATGTGCAGGCCGGTATAGTTCAACAGGAAAGCGAAGAAACAACACACCTTAGCGTTTATGATAAGAGTGGGAATGCTGTGGCTGTAACAACAACGCTGAACGGAGGTTATGGAAGCAGAACGGTAGTAGGCGGAGCAGGATTTCTGCTTAACAATGAAATGGACGACTTCAGCGTAAAGCCAGGTGTACCAAATATGTACGGAGCTGTTGGGGCTGAAGCCAATGCGATAGCGCCGGGAAAACGTATGCTTAGTTCAATGACTCCAACCATTGTGCTGAAAAACAACAAGCCGTTCCTGATCGTTGGGACCCCCGGTGGTACAACCATTACGACTTCAGTTTTTCAAACGCTTGTTAACGTCATTGATTTCGAACTTACAACAGAAGAGGCGGTAAACAAGCCTAAATTTCACCATCAATGGCTTCCCGATGAGGTGTTTGTTGAACGTGATTTTCCGGAAACTATAACAGAAAGACTGAAACAGATCGGATACACCGTCAAAATAAGAGGACAGATCGGCCGGACAGAAGTTATAAAGATCAATCCGGATGGAAAGATAGAGGCTGTCGCCGATAAACGCGGCGATGATGATGCCAGGGGCTGGTAAATTAATTCCTGGCTAATGAAATCCTGAACTTCGTCATATCATTTTCTTCGCTTGCCCAGGCTTTCAACAAATCGCTGTTGATGGGCTCATAGATATCCTTTTTCAGAGGATCGGTTGGCAATTCCTTGAGCGGGAACATAATGAACATACTTGGATCAACATAGTCAAAATGCCTGTCTGAAGTGAATGCCTTTACCTGAACGTACTGAAATCCTTTTTGCTCCAGCAGCTTCAGTGCTTTCAGGGTCAATGGGATAGTTTGTCCGGTGCTCTCGCTGATACTTTTTCGCATATTCGGGTTTTTATTATTAACGTTTAAACACTCAACCTGTTTTTAAACTGCCGCTTTTTTTTACAAAATTTAACGGCGGGTTTAATTCGGGCTGAATTATGCAACCGGTAAGGTTGCGGTTAGCAGTTGCTTGTCTTGAAACAGGATTTGCAACAATCGCTGGATATTTAAACGAAAAGCTCGTTAATGATCAGTATTCAGGAAGCAAAGTTCGGTAAAGGTTTGTATTCAGCAGTGGATAATAGAAGTTGATTTATTTTTTTGCATTCCCCGGCAGCTGATCCCATTTTTCTTTTGATTCTTTTTTAATATCCTCCAGTGATTTTTCGGTCACTTCAGTCCATTCGCTTTTTTTGGGGGGTTGTGGTTGTGGTTGCGCCTGTGTTTTTTTGTCTTCTGTATTTTGTGTTTCCTGTTGCATTAAATGCCTTTTTTTAATTTTTAAACAATTGGTGGCTGATTCTGGAGTAAATGATCAACCATTCTAAGTGCAACGGAATAACCAGTTAATAGCTGAACCAGGCACGCAAGTTAGTCAATCCCCGGTGTTAAGCCATAAAAAAACCCCGGCTAACCGGGGCTTTCACATATTCAACAAAGCAAAAGAGTTTAATACCTATTGTTAAATCCGCCGCCGCCTCTGTTACCACCACCGCCAGAGAATCCTCCGCGGTTACCGCCTCCTCCCCTGTTATTGCCACCCGCGGGACGCTCTTCCCGTGGTCTTGCTTCAGAAACTCTGATGGTACGACCTTCAACAACACCGTTGTCCAGTTCGCTTATTGCTTTTCTGGCAGCTTCTTCATCAGGCATTTCAACAAAGCCGAAGCCGCGTGACTTGCCGGTGAATTTATCCATAATGACTTTTGCGGAGGATACTTCTCCGTACTCTGTAAAAAATTCTTTTAAGTCTTCATCGGTAACGTTAAAGCTTAAATTAGAGACATGAATGTTCATACTGACTGATTGAATAAAATTTGGTTAATGAATCTGAGTAACGGAAGCGGAAAGAAGACTAAACAGTACACGAAGTTGTAGCAGAATAATTCATTCACTTACCAATTACCGAAAGCTCAAATTTGCTGTACAAAAATAAGGGATTGATTTATTGAAATATTTATTAATTGTTCTATTGGGGAAAATTTATTGAGGATTCATCGTCAGTTTACTGTCACAAATTCCGGGCGTTTAATGAACTGCCGGTTGTACCTGAACCTTACGTTTGAATTGAATTCAATCCGGTAGCTTTCATTCAGAAAATTTTTCCTTGGAAAATAATATGCCTTGAGTTCAAGCGTGCCAAAGATCAGCGCTTCATTTCTTGTACGTATGCCACCGCCGATACTTGAGTAGAGCTTACTGTCGCTGAACTTGTTTCCTTCAGCAGTAAACAGGGCCACGTTGCCAAAAACGAAAGGCGCGAAACGGAAATTGATAAAGTTCAGTGGACTGAAAAAAACAGATTCAGACCTGAGTGATATCCTCGTATCACCAGGCAGTTCTCCGTGATCGTATTCAGGAAGACCAAACTGGTTGCGAAGAAAAAGTGGTTGGTTCAACGATTTATTGATCTGCCTTCCGACACCTGCGCCCAGGAAACTTCTTTGTTTCCATTTTTTGCCGATCTGCCTCAGTTTACTGAAGTAATCAAGGTTGAGCAGAACATCAATATCCTGGAGGTGTTTTTGGTAAAGATAACCGCCAACCCTGGCCGTGTAGTTGAAATAATGTTCGGACGTGGTGAAATAATACCGTTGAAAATCGAGCCCGATATACGGACGTTCGCGATCATCCTTTTTTGTCCACCCGCTTGTGAGCGAGACGTCAATTCCCTCCGGAACGTCCTCATTTCGCCCGAAGCCGTAGATATATTGCGTTTTATAATATTCCTGCCGGAATATGGAAAATGAAGCCAGCAAGGCTGTAAGGTTTGCATATTCCCAATTGTATGCGCCTTCGAATTTTCCGGGAACCAGGTCAAAATGCTGTTGAATAAAACGAAGACCGATCATTTTGCGCAAACGCCCTTCATAATTCTTTACTGTCAGTTTTTCAACGCTCATGTTCAATCCTACCCAGGCATCTATATTGTAGTATTTATACTGCAGATCTGATTCATACAAAGAATCAGATGCAAACATATTGGATGTATAGTGGTCTGCTACTTCCGCGGCATACGTCCATCTCGTATACGGATTCACCATTGGCCTGATGAACCGCAGGTATTTGATCGTTTCTTCTTCCTGACCACTGTTGAAGGCGTCCTGGAAGTTTAGAATTCCAGCATAACCATCTGTGAAGGACCCGCCGATATTCCGGGCTATGTATTCGGCTCCAAAGCCAAACTTTTGCCGCCGCTCATTATCATACAGTGAACGGATAGCGAACCTGTCTCCCATTCCTGCCAGGTTATCTTCCTTGATCTGCACACTCATGCTTTTGAGATTGTGAATGCGAAAGCTGCCGCCGATTGAAAAAACGTCTTTGGTCCTGACTGTAACATCAACTGAATCGCGGCTGCCACGGACCGGAGTTACGATTATAAGGGCATCCTGCAAGAACTCCTGGTCGCGCAGGTGCCTTTCATTATCCGCCATCAGGTAAGGTACCAGTGGTTCATTTGGACTGAAGAATAGGTTTTTGCGAATAACGTACTCCCTGCTCTTGCGATGGAAGTTATTTGCCAGCCTGGTAAGGTTGGTGCTGATCCCCTTTGACGTATCTCTGATGGAAACCCCGAAATCGAGCGATTGAATCCTGATATTTCTGATGATCTTGCCCCGGTGGCGCTGAAATGGCCTGTCGTTCCGCTGTAATCCGTTCACCGTTGGCTCCTGGGTGGTATCGGCCACGAGGTTCTTGGCCAGGTCCCCAATGATGCCTTTCTGCTTCAACAGGAAGCTGTCGATCCCCTGCCGTTGGGCAGTATCGGTCTGGGCCTGGAGTGGAAGCTTTAAAACGATCATTGCCAGCACAAAAACATAAAGCTTCGAAGCTTGCTGCGCTTTTCGCATTCTGAAAATTAAGCTGTTTACTGAGTATTATGCAAAACCAATACCCGCTCATGGCCTGATTTACGTCAGCTACCGTTTGTAGAACGCTTAAGACCGGGTAATCCTGATGATGGTTCGAAACAATATTATTTGTGAGGTGATAAAATGCCTTTGGGTTTTGGTTGAGATTGAAATAAAAAAATGTCGAAGTATAAGACTTCGACATTTATTATTATTATTCCTTTTACCCGTTTTGGCCGATCACCGGTTTGTCAACCGAATTACTCGACTACTATCGTTGTTACCCTGTTTTCGCCATCGCCGCGCAGGTTAAGTTTGTACACTCCGCTCTGAACGGTGGCAGGAAGTGTAATTGTTTGCGTTGCGCTTCCGCCAGCGTGAGTATAATTCCGTGAGAACACCAATTGGCCGGTTGCACTCTGCAGGTTAAGCCTGTAATTTCCTGCAGGCAGGTTGGTCAGTTGCAGCGTAAACTGGTTAGCGCGAACAATTGTTGGATAAACAGCCATGCCTTTTTTAGTCTTTGAAAGATTAACTATGGCAACCGTGCTGTATTTTCTTGTTCCGTTTATTTCAGTAGCCCTGATACGGTAGAAATTGTTCCCGTTCGCTGGTTGAAGGTCGGTAAAGCTATACGAATTTTTACGTGTTGCAGGCACTACTCCAAGTTCCATATACAGTCTGCCGTCGTCTGATTTTTCAATCACGTAATCCACGATCTCTTCTTCCGTTCCGATTCCCCATTCAACATTGACCTTACCGGTTCTTTCAATGGCTTTGATATAAGTGAATTCAACAGGTAAACCGGATAATGCTCCAGGAAGAATGAAATCAGTGACGTCATTTACGTCCCAGTTGGCCACGTTGTTTACGCGGCTTCTATCTGTTGCGGGGTTACCCGATAAGATCACAGATGGTTTTAAACGGGCGTTATTAACTTCAGGGTTTATGAAAAGCGCATGTGTTCCGTTAACTAGGCAAGGAGGTCTGTTCGATTGTGTACCACTTGGAACCGCGGGGGACAGTATATTATCCCAGTTCGTTGCGCTGGTGACCCCAGGTTCTTCGTTCATATGAATCCCGGCTATCATGGTATGCGCACCTGTCTGTGTTCCCTGGTACGCGAAGATCTGATCCCCAACAGAGGAAAGATTAATACCCACGCCAGTTACCGTTCCCGGAGCTCCATATGCGTAGGTGGCAGTCAGCCCTGAAATTTTTATCTGTCGACCGTATGGAATTGCCACAGCTGCCGTCCACACAACTTCCTCCTCGACAGATGTAGTACCCCATGAATTTGTTCCGCAAGCATTTGTAGGGCTTCCCCACCAGGCCCTATCGGTAAATTTTATGATCGTACCCGCGGCTATACCGCCGGTACGAAGGATTACAAAAGAAAAAGCGTCAGTTGTTCCCGAATTATAACCAGTAAAAGCAATATCTCCCAACGCCAGTGTTGTTTGCGCATTAGTAGAAAAGCTCAAAAAAGAAAGCATAAAAATCATGCATGGATAAAGTAAACGTGTTCTCATAAGCTTAGTTTAATGTTCTGTTATTATATTAGTTAATGGTTAAGCGACTTGTGTTTCCGGCAATTTTCCAAATTGCATTCCGGTTGTTATGCCAAGCTTTACAAATTGAATTCCTGTAATAAAACTATCGTTGCAATAAAGAATGTCTAAAGTAACCAATTCCCCTGAACCGGTTCGAACAAAGCATCCCTTATTCTGATCTGCCATTACAATGGCTCCTGGTGGGTTATCTCCTGAAAAATAATTTGCATCTGTTATTACAGATGCGGAAATGATCTTAATAGGATACTGGTTCAGAAAAGTGACAGCTCCCTTGTTCCAGGGGTTAGCCGCATTAATGAGCGCGATGATATCCGGTGCGGGTTTTTCCCAGTCAATTACAAGGTCGGAAAGCGTAGGCCGGTGATAATACGTGGCAAACGATTCATCCTGTTCGGTGACTTGAAAATTATCCATCCCCAGCAATTCAACAGTCTTTTGTGCTGCCTGAACCGCGGCCATTGAAAGGTTCAGTAAATGAATACCATAAGTGTCTGATGAATGAATGGGAATTTTACTAACAAGGTATAGCGGACCTTTGTCGTATTCTCCGTTCATTTTATGAACACTGATGCCGCCTTCCTTCTCTCGATTACGGATCTGCCAGAAAATTGCATCCGCGCCACGATACTGAGGTAACAGCCCAAAATGAAAATTGATAAATCCATTTGCTGGTTTTCCAAGAACAGAAGAAGGGATCTTAAATGGAAATGTAAATACAAAAACCACATCGGCTCTCAGTTCAGCTATCCAACGCTCAAGATTTACAGCAATGTCATTTCGACTGAACATCGTCACCGGAATCCGGTGATGCATACAGGTGTGTCTGATCTGATCTGCATCCTCCGTTCTGTCTTCCCGCTCAGGCATTCCGATACCTGCCAGCCAATTTTTGGAACCCAGGTAATCAATGGCCGGGACAGAAAGTTTGCTATTAGTGAGTAAAGCGATTCTCATAATAAAAAAAGAAAGAATGAAGTGGCGCTTCACTCTTTCTTTCGGTTATTTAGTTCCTCGAAGGGAAGATCCCCTGGAGGCAAATAATATAATTCATTCCGAGATACGGGTTCCTGATCGGCAATGGTTGAGAATTACCTGCTATCCCGATCGTAGCAGTTGCAACAATTGGTGAGCTTCCCATTGTGGCATCCGGAGTTTGAGAAGATGACGCGTAAATTTTACCCGCTGTGGTTGCGGCGGATGGAAAAGCATTTCCGGGTGAATCACCAAGTCCCTCATCATCAAGGCAACGTGGATTTACAGTTCCCGTTACCGTTGCAGTGTGAGTATGCGCTGGCATTTGTGTGGTAAGAATAGTAACATTCTCAACGCCGGAAACCTGTCCTAAAGAAATATTGGTTAAGCCGGGTCCCTGACCTGTTCCAATGGGTGAGCGTCCCCTCAGATCAGGAAGTGCAAATGTAGTTTGCCCGTTACCACCATAAGTGGTACCGAGAATAGAAAAGAGCGCTGTGTTTTGACTGATTGAGAGCAGTTGTCCTGCGCAAAAAGCCCAGCTGCGAGGGGCAAAAGTTCCTCCGAACATGCGGATTTCGCCAATAGTTCCTTCCATAAAAGCTGTTTTGGATTTAATGAATAAATAAAATGGAATGGTGTACGAATTACTTTACCAACACGATGCAAGGTCGTGAGATACTAATCAGCCTGGACAGCTTTCTTTCTGTTAGGGGAAGTAAAAGCAGTTTGTCCTGTTTCTTTGCCACTGAGCCTCCTTAACCAAATTGCAGTAACCCTATTTACAAACGGGAGTTAAATATAAACCCTAATTCTCTATCTCCCAAAATATTGCAATGATTAAAAGTTGATTTCCCTCATAAAAAACAAACTACCTTACCTGTAATACGATAAACAGTAAATTCGGCCTCCAAAATCAACTTTATGAGAAAATGCATGGCCGTTGCCTGCACCTTATTGTTTTTTTCTGTCGCTGCATCCAGCCAGATATATATTACCAATGTGAACATGCTGGATGTAGAAAAAATGAAACTGATCCCCGCACAAACGGTGATAATTGAAAATGAAAGAATAACCAGTTATGGCTCATCCGGTAAGATCAAAGTACCGGCCGGGAAACAGGTTATTGATGGAACAGGAAAATACCTGATGCCCGGTCTTGTGGACGCGCACGTCCATTTCTTTCAGAATGGAGGACTATATACAAGACCTGACGCCATCGACCTCCGTAAGCATCATCCTTATAATGAAGAACTGGAGTGGACCCATAAAAATATGGATGACTTTCTCAGGCGGTATACCCGTACGGGAATCACTACGGTTATTGACGTAGGCGCAACCCATAGTTTTCTCAGACAGCGGGATACATTCCGGTTCAGATCATTTGCGCCTGCGATTTATATGACCGGACCCTTGCTAACGACCTGGCAACCGGAGGTGTTCAAAAACCTTAAAGAGGACGAGCCCTTTTCAGAAATGAAAAGTGTTGAAGACGCGCGCAAATATATGCAGCAACAATTGCCTTTAAAACCCGATTTCATAAAAATATGGTTTATCGTACTTGACAGAAACACCGAAGCCGGAGCACGGAAGCTGCTTCCAATGGTGCAGGCAGTCATTGATGAATCGCATAAACACAACCTGCGAGTTGCCGTCCACGCAACAGAACGCATCACCGCTCAGCTGGCAGTTGAAAGTGGATGCGACTACCTGGTGCATGGAATTGATGATGAACTGGTGAATGATGAATTTGTTCAATTACTGAAGAAAAAAAATGTGGTGCTCTGTCCCACCCTCGTTGTTGCTAATAATTACGGAGAAGTGTTCGGGCAACAATACCAGATCTCTTACTTTGATTATACCAGAGCGAATCCCAGAACAACCGGTACTTTGTTCGACCTTCGCCATCTTCCAGACACCGGCATGATCAACCGTTATAAATCCTTTATGAAGAGTCGCTCGGCCCAGCAGGAAAAAACCGATTCGATCCTTAAAGCCAATACAAAGAAATTACTGAATGGCGGGGTGATAATTGCTACGGGCACCGATGCCGGAAATATCGGTACGCTACACGCAAGTTCCTATTTTGAGGAGCTTCAGGCCATGAAGGAGGCGGGTTTTTCAAACTGGCAGATATTACAGTCATCCACCATCAATGGTGCAAAAGCGGTAGGCAGGGAAAAAGAATTCGGCAGCATCCAAAACGGCAGGATCGCCGATCTGTTATTATTAAATGCCAATCCGGTTGACAGCATTTCAAATCTCCAGAAGATTGAACTGGTCATAAATAAAGGAAACCCGATCAGGCCAGACACTCTGGTGAAGGAAACACCCTTCGCGCTTGTACAGCGACAGCTTAATGCCTATAACGGTCATGATCTTGAAGCGTTCCTGGAACCATATGCCGATGATGTAGAGATCTACCAATTCCCAAACACGCTCCAGATGAAGGGCAAGGAAGCGATGAGAAAGGCGTATCAATTCATAACTAATACTCCAGGCCTCCATTGCGAGCTTCAGAAACGCATAATACAGGGAAATACGGTAATAGATCATGAAAAGGTACAGGTGACCGGAGGAAAACCTGTGGAAGCCGTAGCGATTTATGAGATAAAAGGCAATAAGATCGTTAAAGTATACTTCGTTTATTAACCGGTTTCTGATCTTGTTTTATTACCTCCCGGGAAGCGTGGGGTATGTATCCGCTTATTGGAAAATCGGCTATATATGCCTGTATTCCTTAACAAAATTTAATTATACAATCTCAAATAAACGCATTATCTTCGTGCTGTTAATTTGAGTTCTTCAGCATTCGTAATTGTATTGATTTATTCTGCTAAGCATTTCTGCTAATAGTTAATCAGTCGTATTTTACTCTGCTTTTTTTCTCAAGTATTGTTATTTATTAAAAGACAAGTATGAACATTTACGTTTCGAATTTAAGCTTCACCGTTCAGGATGAAGATCTGAAAGAGTTTTTCGCTGAATATGGCGAAGTTTCTTCAGCAAAAGTTATTATGGACAGAGAAACCAACCGCAGCCGTGGATTTGGTTTTGTTGAAATGCCCGATGAGTCGGCAGGACAAAAAGCTATCCGTGAATTGGATGGCGCTCAGGTTGACGGACGCCCTATCAGGGTGAATGTTGCCAAACCACGTGAAGAGAGAAGCGGTGGCAATGGCGGTGGCGGGAACAACAGACGTTCTTTCTCCGGCGGAAACAACAGGTGGTAGTCACTATAAAAGCTAAAATAAAAGAGAGTCGCTTGCGGCTCTCTTTTTATTTTAATCAGCTATTATCATCAGATCAGGAAATGGTCAATCAAGGTATTGGCTGCACAATATGCTTTTCGCGCTTTAATACCACATAAGCCAAAATAGCGCTCGCCAGCATCAGCAAACCACCCAGCAGAAAAGGCGCTCCGGAAAAATGTACCGGCGCATTTTTATGTGTAAAAAACGCAAACAGGTTCGTCATCATTAATGGACCTATGATTGTCGTTACACTCATAACGCTGGTGAGTCCTCCCTGTAATTCTCCCTGTTCATTTGCCGGAACGTGGTTGGAAATGATCGCCTGCAATGCCGGCCCTGCAATACCACCGAGGCAATAAGGAAGCAGGAAGGCAAACATCATCCAGCTCTCGGAAGCTATTGCGAAAAGGAATAATCCCAGCGCATACAAAGTAAGTCCCACATAAATGCTCTTTTCATTCCCCAGCCATGGATTTACCACCCGTATCAATCCTCCCTGAACAGCTCCGACCAGCAATCCCACAACAGCAAGTGAAATACCTATCATGCCTTCGGACCATTGAAAACGTTCAATAGTAAAAAACGACCAGGTGCTTTGCACAGCATGTGCCGCGATATAAACAAGCGTCAGTGAAAATACCAGTCCCCAAATCCCCGGATACTTTTTAAAATGCATCAATGAGCCGAACGGGTTGGCGCGCTTCCATTCAAATTTTCTTCTGTTTTCTTTCGGAAGCGATTCAGGCAACACAAAAAATCCATACAACCAGTTGAGCAACGTAAGCCCTGCTGCAACAAGGAATGGCACGCGTGATCCCATTTCTCCCAGTAATCCTCCGATAGCAGGCCCGATTATAAAACCAGCACCGAAGGCTGCTCCAACCAATCCAAAATTCTTCGCCCGTTCTTCGGGCGTACTGATATCTGCAATGTAAGCCATCGCGGTAGTGATGCTTGCGCCAGTAACTCCGGCTATCAATCTACCTAAGAACAGCCACCAGATCGTTGGCGCAAATGAAAGGAATAGGTAGTCGATGCCAAACCCAAACAATGAAGCAAGCAAAACCGGCCTGCGTCCATAGCGGTCGCTCAGGTTTCCTAATACAGGCGCGAATGCAAATTGCATAACTGCATATGCAAGTGTCAGCCATCCGCTCCAACGCGAA
>DASWTK010000242.1:0-12088 GCA_036402175.1 Chitinophagaceae bacterium
CTCGCATCTGCTGCCCGGAATTGATGATGGCGCTACTGATGCGGCAGATTCAATGGAGCTCATGAGAGGTTTGCAGGATCTGGGTTTCCGGAAATTTATTACTACTCCGCATATCATGAGCGGACTATATCCCAATACTCCTCAAACAATACAGTTTGCATTTGAAAACCTGAAGGTATACGCGGGCAGTGCCATTCCATTAACGCCGGCTGCTGAATATTTTCTTGATGAAGGTTTCGATGAATTGAGAGAAAAGGATCAGCCGCTGCTCTGCATTCATGATAAAACTGTGCTCATCGAATTTTCTTTTGCAGATACCCCTCTTAATTTTAAAGAAAGGATCTTCGAACTTCAGCTTAAGGGCTACCAGCCATTGCTGGCACACCCCGAGCGTTACCTTTATTTTGGCAGCAACCGTACCGCATATGATGAGCTGAGGCATGCGGGTTGCCAGTTTGCCTGCAATCTTCTTTCTTTCACTGGCTATTATGGCAAAGGGCCGGTTGAACTGGCAAATTACCTTCTGAAAAAGGAGTATATCGATTATCTTGGTACCGACCTCCATCATTACCGCCACCTGGATGCACTTCGAAAAGCGCAGGCTGTAATGCCAGTGGTACAAAAACTGGCCGATGCCGGCAGGTTATTGAATTCTACCCTTTGATCCCGCTTTTTTTTCCTACCTTTTTTTTAATTCGTCCGAACTTTTTCCCAACTTCTTTGTAATTACTGCGGAGTTTAGTTTATGAACGATTTTTCTATCAGGGATCTTGAAAACCTTTCAGGAATAAAAGCGCACACCATTCGCGTGTGGGAACAACGTTATTCCTTTCTCAGGCCAAAACGCACTGAGACCAATATACGCTGTTACAGTAATGAGGAGCTTAAAGTGATCCTCAATATCGCGCTGCTTAATAAGTACGGCTATAAGATCTCGCAGATAGATAAAATGAACGAGCCTGAACTGAAGCAGAAAATTCTGAACCTGAGTACAGCGGAAGCCGTTCAGGACCGTGTGATCAACGAATTGATCCAGTCGATGATTGACCTGGACGTTGACCAGTTTGAAACTTCACTGGATAATTTTATATTCTCTAAAGGCATAGATAAGGCGATCACTCAGATCATATTTCCATTTCTTGAGAGAGTGGGAATTCTATGGGTTACCAGTAACATTAATCCGGCGCAGGAACACCTGGTAAGTAATATCATCCGCCAGAAAATAATTGTGGGCATTGAAAGCACCGTTACCCAGATACGCGTGAACAAAACAATACTCCTTTTCCTGCCAGAGGGAGCCCACCACGAAATTGGCCTGCTTTACATGCATTATCTGCTGAAAGCAAGGGGCATTAAAGTGCTTTACCTTGGCTCCGACGTTCCGTTCAAAGACATCGAGTTTGCGGCTAACTACAAGAAGCCCGACTTCCTTTATACTCACCTCACCTCCAAGCCACGTTACTTCAACCTGGAGAAATTCCTGGACCGTGTTTCATCTCAAATGCCTGGCATTCCGTTGATTATGTCGGGTCACATGGCCACGGTCAGACCCCGGAAAGAATATCCTACCGTTCATTTCAAGACTTCCCTGCAAGGCGTTCTGGAATTTATCAATTCTCTTTAAATCCAAATTTTAACTGATTTCGTTTATAGTTTAGGATTTTTTTGTTAAACAAAATTGTTTAACTTTACATCATATAATCTTAAACAGTATGTCAGTTGCCGAATTTGACCAGCTAGTTGTAAAGCATTCAGATTTTCTGAAGCCCTTCGCTATCAGTCTCACCAGAGACCTTGAAACAGCACGGGATCTGTTGCAGGAAACGATGTACCGCGCATTGGCCAACAGAGAAAAATACAGTGTCGGTACTAACATCAAAGCCTGGCTGTACACCATTCTGCGAAATACCTTTATTAACGATTACCGTAAGAAAGTTAAACAAAGACAGGTATTTCAGCAGGTAACTGGTACTTTACTTCCGGAGCAGGCGGGAACGGCTTTCACTGCAGATGGCAACATGCAGCTGAAAGAAGCATGGCAAATGATACAACTGTTACCGGAGATATTCCGCAGACCATTCATTCTTTATTTCGAAGGATACAAATACCATGAGATTGCAGAGATGCTGCATGAACCCCTTGGAACCATCAAAAGCAGGATACACTTCGCGCGCAAATTATTAAAAGCGCAGATTGAAAGGCATTAGGCAGTCACCATTTATCAACAGTTACGAAGCGGGTTAAAGTTAATGCGTACCTTATAACACGCCCCGTAGCATCAAAAAAACGATTTGCCCAAAAAAGTAATTATCATAGGCAGTGGTTTCGCCGGCCTTTCAGCCGCATCGTTCATGGCTAAAGAAGGCTGGGAAGTGCACGTGATTGAAATGCATGATACACCCGGCGGCAGGGCGAGAAGATTAACCGCTGACGGTTTCAGTTTCGACATGGGGCCAAGCTGGTATTGGATGCCCGATGTCTTTGAAAGATACTTCGCGCAGTTCGGTAAAAAAGTTTCGGATTATTATTCGTTGCAGCGATTGGATCCATCCTATCGCGTTTACTGGAACGATTCGGAAACCGACATCCCGGCCGATTACAATCAACTGAAACAGCTTTTTGAGTCCATTGAACCCGACGCGGGCAGACAGCTCGATATTTTTCTGAAAGAAGCCGCGTATAAATATGCCGTCGGTATCAATAAGCTTGTGTACAAACCCGGACTTTCTGTTTCGGAATACATTGACTGGGAAGTGATCTCTGGCTTTTTCAGGCTTGATGTTTTTTCTTCGATCAAAAAACACATCGGCCGGCATTTTACCAATCCAAGGTTACAGCAGTTGCTCGAATTCCCGGTTCTGTTTCTTGGCGCACTACCTGAAAATACTCCTGCCTTATACAGCCTGATGAACTATGCCGATATGATCGGCGGCACCTGGTATCCGCAAGGTGGTATGTATAGTGTTGTGCACGGAATGTATACCCTGGCGGTTGAACTCGGCGTTCAGTTTCATTTCAACGAAACCGTTGAAGAAATTATTCTAGAAAAAGATGCGGCCCGTAAAGTTCGCACCAATAAAAATATTTACGCGGCAGATGCGGTAATCGGCGGCGCTGATTATCATTTTATAGAAAGCACCCTGATCCCGCCCGCGCACCGGTCATATACAGATGAGTACTGGGACAAAAAACTGATGGCGCCTTCCTGCCTGCTCTATTATGTTGGATTGAGCAAAAAGCTGAAGGACATCCGCCATCATCTGTTGTTTTTTGATGTTCCGTTCGACAAGCATGCTAATGAAATTTACACCAGCCCATCCTGGCCTTCCGATCCTTTGTTTTACGTAAGTGTTTCTTCGGTTACTGATGAGAGCGTGGCGCCGGCAGGACACGAAAATCTTGTATTCCTGGTGCCGGTTGCTGCAGGCCTTGAAGGAGATACAGAAGAGTTGAGACAGAAGTATTTTGAGCAGCTATTGGACAGGTTTGAAGCCAGAATTGGTGAACCAATCAGAGACTCGATTGTTTTTAAAAGAACCTTTGCTTATACCGACTTCCTGAACGAATACAATTCATTCAAAGGAAATGCATATGGGCTTGCAAATACTTTATCGCAGACAGCAATTTTCCGCCCGAGTTGCAGGAGCAGGAAGATAAAAAATCTGTTCTATGCAGGTCAGCTGACAGTACCGGGTCCGGGTGTTCCGCCCAGTCTCATCAGCGGGGAGGTGGCAGCAAAGGAAGTAGTGAAGCACATCAAACAACAATTTTAAAATCGTAAGCAATGATGCACCTGTTCCATAAGGTTTCGCACGAATGCAGTCGCATCACAACAGAAACGTACAGCACTTCTTTTTCATCCGCCATCCGGCTTTTGCACAAAGATCTGCAGGAGCATATCTATAATATTTATGGCTTCGTTCGTTTCGCGGATGAAATAGTGGATACATTCCATGGATATGATAAGGAAGTGCTACTTCAGCAGTTCAGGAATGAAACTTATCTTTCTATTGAGCGTGGATTGAGCCTCAATCCCATCCTACACAGTTTTCAGCTTACGGTAAATAAATTTGATATTGATATTGAACTGGTGGATGCTTTCTTCCATAGCATGGAAATGGACCTGTACCCGCAGCAATACGATGAAAAGAAATATGAAGAGTATATTTATGGAAGCGCCGAAGTGGTAGGGCTGATCTGCCTGTATGTATTTTGCGAGGCCGATAAGAAACTTTACGAACGCCTGAAGCCCCATGCCCGTTCATTGGGAGCGGCTTTTCAGAAAGTGAATTTTCTTCGTGATGTTAAGGCCGATTACCAGGTGCTGAACCGTACCTATTTTCCTGGCGTGGATTTTTCTAACTTCACAGCGGGAATGAAGAAACAGGTGGAGGATGATATATCAATGGATTTCCAGCACGCCTACGAAGGCATTATGCAGCTGCCCTGGAAAGCGAGGTTTGGCGTGTATGTTGCTTACAAATATTATCAGTCGTTATTCAGAAAGATAAAGAAATTGCATCCGGCAAGGATAATGGAAGAGCGCGTTCGGATTCCGGCTTACAGAAAAGCCATGATACTTGTGAGAGCCGGCGTGAAGAACCAGTTGAACCTGATATGAATATTGATTGATGAACCTGAAATTGAAATTATTAATTAGTAATGAATGTCCTCTGAAGTGATCTTAGTTAATGAACAGGATGAACAGGTGGGAGTAATGGATAAGTTGGAAGCGCACCAGCAGGCGCTGCTTCACAGGGCATTCAGTGTATTTATATTTAATCAGCAGGGTGAGATGCTGCTTCAGCAGCGTGCGGAAGATAAATATCATAGCGGAGGTTTGTGGACCAATGCCTGTTGCAGTCATCCCTCGCCGGGCGAAGAAACGGCGCAGGCTGCTCAGCGAAGGCTTCAGGAAGAGATGGGATTCAGCACCTCACTGATCAAGATATTTGACTTTACCTACAAGGCGGAATTTGAGAATGGCTTAACGGAGCATGAGTTCGATCACGTATTCCTGGGTATTTACAACGGCAAGATCCAGCCCGATCCGGCCGAAGTGCAGGATTACCATTACACCAGCATGGACGACCTGAAGATTCGCATGAACGATGAACCCGGGGCCTTTACAGCCTGGTTCCATATCGCGATGCCTTTGTTGGAAAAATGGTTACTTAAAAACAAAATGGAGCTTCAGAATTAATATGCATTGGCTGATTTATATTGGAATACTGGCGGGAACGTTTTGTGTGATGGAAGTGATCACCTGGGCCACGCATAAGTACGTGATGCATGGATTTCTCTGGTACCTGCACGAAGATCATCACAATACCCAACCGGGCTTTTTTGAAAAGAACGACGCCTTCTTCGTGATATTCGCCGTTCCAAGTTTTTTATGCATTCTTTTTGGAACCATCCGCGAAATTTACTGGCTGCAGGCCATAGGTTTTGGCATCATGGCTTATGGTGCCGCGTATTTCCTGGTACATGACGTGATCATACACCAGCGCTTCAAATGGTTTACCCGTTCGGGCAGCACCTACGTAAGGGCAATCAGGTGGGCGCATAAAATGCATCACAAACACCTCGACAGGCACCAGGGCGAATCGTTCGGAATGCTGTTCGTGAACAAAAAATACTGGGACAAGGTTCGAAAGGACAGGAAGCTGATGAAAAGCCAGAAGGTAAATTACGCTCCAGAATAACCCAGCTTGGAAAATATTTCCTCCCGCAAATACGACTACATCTTTACCGGCGCCGGCTGCGCTGGCCTGAGTTTATTGATGCACCTCATTCACTCCGGAAAGTTTTCAGATAAAAAAATATTGCTGATCGACAAATCATCAAAAACCGATAACGACCGTACCTGGTGTTTCTGGGAAACCCGGCCCGGATTGTTTGAATCCATCGTTTACAAACAATGGGATGCGGTTTCTTTTCATGCTGATGAAGTATCGAGGCTGCTTGATATTGCGCCTTACCGGTATAAAATGATCAGGGGTATCGATTTTTACTGGTATTGCTTCGACATCATAAAACAGCAAGGCAACATTGAGATTTTGAACGCGCAGGTAGAATCCATCAACTCTTCACAAAATTCCGTTGCGGCCGGAGGGGAGACTTTCTACGCCGATTATATTTTCAACAGCATATTATTTGATAAGCCGGTCCTGAAGAAAGGAGAATTTTATCTGCAGCAGCATTTTAAAGGATGGCTGATTGAAACAGCAATGCCAGTCTTCGATCCGGCCCGCGCAACACTAATGGATTTCCGGGTATCACAACAGCATGGAACAACTTTCGTGTACGTACTGCCGGTTTCCGCTACTGTTGCGATGGTAGAATATACCCTGTTCACTTCACAACTGCTGAAGCCAGAGCAATATGACGAGGGATTGCGTGAATACATAAGCCGGTTCATTCCTTCGGCCTATGAAGTTATTGAACGGGAAACCGGCGTCATTCCTATGACCAATCATTCATTTACCAGATATGAAGGTGATGTAGTGAATATAGGATCGGCAGGCGGACAAACGAAACCATCAAGTGGTTATACATTTTATTTTATTCAGCAGCACAGCAGGGCTATTACCGATTCACTTATCCTTACGGGCAAACCTTTTATTCCACCACTGCATTCCAGAAGGTTCAAATACTACGATAGCGTATTCCTCAATGTTCTTGCCACTCATAAGCTCCGCGGAAAACGCGTTTTCGCCGACATGTTCCGTTCCAACAAGCCAAAACATATCATGGAGTTCCTCAACAATGAAAGTTCCCTTGCTACTGACCTTAAGATAATTTCCTCACTGCCTTTATTTCCATTTCTAAAAGCCGGGATACAGGAAATAGTTTAAATATAAAATATGATTTACTCCTGATTCTGAAATTTACTTACCACAGCGGTTTACTCTGGTAATAATCCAGCACTTTCGTTCTTAGCACATAATCGTATCGCGCATTTACAAGGTTGATATTTGCCCTGTCGAGATTTGTCCTCGCTACGAGGTAATCGACCGATGTGCCCAGACCCGCATTGAAACGAACTTCCGCGGCACGGTACGATTCGGTGAATGCCGCAACCTGGTCCTGAAGCACACGATACCGCTCCTGCGCGGCTTTCATGTTGAAATATGCCTGTTCAATGGACTGACGTAACTGGGTTTGAGTTGACTTCGAAATAAACTCGGCATTCTTCAGGTTGATCTTTGCCTGTGCAACCTGGTTCCTGGCAAAGAATGAATTGATTATCGGTATGCGAACGCCAATCGCCACAGAAGTGCTGTAGTTGTTCTTGAACTGATCGCTGTAACTGATCTTCTGCGACACAAAATTGCTTTGCGGACTCTGCACATTGTATTTACTTCCGTTCACAATGATATAATCATTGGTGGCAACGTCTACCACGTTCACCAGCGATTCGGTTCTTGCTCCGCTTGAATAATTGGTGTTGAGATTGCCACTAAGGAAAATGGAAGGAGTATAACCTCCCTTCGCCGCTTTCACACCTCTTTCGGCACTCTGCCTGCGGTAGTCGGCCGCTTTTATAATTGCCAGCTGACTCATTGCTGACTGGAAAATGGATTCAACATCGCCTTCGTACACCAGCGATAGCTGGTCTGCCGTCAATCGTTCTACTTTCAGATTCTTATCAAAAGGAACGTTCATCAGCTGCGAGAGCGTCAGCTTCGCCGCATCCAGTGAATTGCGGCCATTCACAATTGCCAGTTCATCGTTGGCCAGTTGCCCTTTCAGGTCGTACAGCAGCGCGGGTGCAATTGCGCCCTGCTGATTCAGCTTTTCGAGTCGCTCTACCTGCGTTTTGCTCAGGGCTGCCTGGTTCATAGACTGAGTGAGCTGATCTTCGCCACTTAACACCTGCAGATAAGCCAGGATGACCATCAACGTTATATTGTCACGGGTTTGCTGCAGCTCCATTTTTGCCGCGTCGTAGTTCAGGGCCTGCTGCTTCATGGTGTTCAGTAACTGAAATCCATTGAAGATGGTGACACCGGTCGACAGGTTATAATTGGCAAAATTGATCTGCTGGTTGATGTAGCTGTTCGTGAACGGGTCAATGCTGCGGCCCTGGTTGATACCATGGCTGATGATGCCATTGAGGTCGGGCAGCATATTTGTTTTTGCCTGGCGGGAAGTAATGCCTGCTGTCTGCATCGCAAATTCACTTTGCTTTACGTCAAGGTTATTCTTTACCGCGATTTCTATGCTTTGCTGCAACGTAAGCGTTGCGCCCTGTTCCTGCTGCGCACTGGTTTTAATCATCAACATCATCAAAACACAGAAAACAGAAATTTTAACTCTCATAATAGAAGTGCTTTTGTTATTAGTCGTTAAACATACGCCCGCTCTATGCGGCCATCTAAAAGGTGAATAATGTGCGAACCATAGGCCGCGTTCTTATCTGAATGGGTAACCTGAATAATGGTCACTCCGTCTTCTTCATTGATCTTTTTGAAAAGCTCCATGATATCTTCACCCTGTTTGGAGTTCAGATTACCTGTTGGCTCATCGGCAAGCAGGAGTTTTGGTTTAGCTATAAGTGCGCGTGCAATGCCAACCAGTTGCTGCTGTCCGCCGGATAACTGGGTTGGGAACAGGTCTTTTTTTCCAACGATCTGGAAACGGTCAAGCATATCCGCAACCATCGCCTTTCGTTCCGATCCCTTGATGTCCTGGTAAATAAGGGGGGTCTCGATATTCTCATACACCGTCAGCTCATCGATAAGGTGATAAGCCTGGAATACAAAGCCAATGTGTTTTTTGTAAAGGTTTGACCTTTGCTTTTCCTTTAACTGGGTTACGTTTTGTCCCATGAAAATATAATCACCCTCCGAAGCCTCGTCAAGCATTCCAATGATGTTGAGCAGGGTTGATTTGCCAGAGCCCGAAGGTCCCATGATGGAAATAAACTGTCCTTCGGCGATATGCAGGTTGATATCTTTCAGAATGAACGTCCGTGCGCCACCTACGTTATACCATTTTGATATGTGTTGTAATTCGAGCATTGTTACTTTATTATTTTTCTTGATTAAGCAATTTATTTACTTCTGATCATCAATCGGTGCGTAAACTCTTTACCGGATTTGCCATGGCCGCCCTCATTGCCTGCGCGCCAACTGTGACCAACGCGATTGCTACCGCGGTTATGCCGGCGAAAATGAATATCCATACGGTAATATTAATCCGGTAAGCGAAATCTTCGAGCCACCTGCTCATAAAATACCAGGCGACAGGCGAAGCGATGATGAATGCAATGAGCACCAGCTTCAGGAAATCTTTTGATATAAGGTTGATGATGCCCGGTACAGATGCACCCAGCACTTTACGAATGCCGATCTCCCTTGTACGGTTCAGCACCGCAAGGGCAGCCAATCCAAATAAGCCAAGGCATGCAAGGAAAATCGAAATGCCGCCTGCCCAGCCAACAATACTGCTCCATCTTGCTTCAGACCTGTAAAACCGGTTCAGGTCTTCGTCGAGGAAACTGAATTTAAATGGCAGTTCGGGCACTACAGATTTCCAGGAATCCTGCAACTTTGCGAGCACCCCTGCCGGATTTCCCTCGCTGATGCGTACAAAAAACTTAAATGGACGGTAGTCGGAGAATTGATGGAACATCTGCGGCAAAACTTTTTCGCTGAATGGCCTGAAATGAAAATCCTTTACAACACCTATGACCACCGGCTTAAGTTGGTCGCTGTATTCAGGAAGCTGTTGTCCTATTGCCGACTCAACGGTCCATCCGAAATCCCTTACCATTGCTTCATTCACTATAACGGAATTAACTGTATCGGAAGCGATTCGCGGATCGAAGTCGCGGCCTGCAATCAGTTTCATTCCCATCAGGCCGATATAATCAGCATCGACAAAATATTCAAAAACCTCCTTATGCTTTCCTTTATAATCAAAGCCCGACCTGCTGTATCCTGTTCCTTCGCCCAATCCGATCTCGGCGCCTGATATTCCTTTAACCTCCGGATGCTTTGCTGCAGCCTGTTTGAAAAGAGGAAAGATCTTGTCAGTATCTGTACCGCTTGCATCCACAACCACTATATTTTCTTTGTTGAAGCCGGGGTTTTTCGATCGCATGAAATTTAACTGCTGTAAGATTATAAGCGTTGAAATGATGAGTCCTACCGACAGTACAAACTGGAGCGTAACAAGCGACCGTGTAAACATGTTGGATCCGCTCAGCTTCAGCTTACGCCGCCACACTTCAATTGGGTTGAACCTCGATAATACAAGCGCAGGATAACTTCCCGCGATCAATCCAACAATGATTATAAGTCCCGCGAGCAGCCAAATCATCTGCGGATATAACGAAAAGGAGAACTTCAACTCCCTTCCCGACAAATTATTGAAAGAGGGCAGCAGCAGGTTTACAAGCAGCAATCCAATGATCGTTGACAATAATGTAAGCAGTAACGCTTCCATCAGAAACTGAAAGATCAACTCCCTTTTCAAACCGCCGACAACTTTGCGTATTCCTACTTCCTTTGCGCGCCCGGCAGATCTTCCGATTGCGAGGGTGGTGAAATTAATGCATGCTATTAACAGTACGCCCGCGGCTATGCTCAATAAAATCCATATAGTTTTTGGATCTACAGGATCAACCAAACCACCTCCAATCCTGGTGTCGGTATGCATTGTAGTCATTGGTTGCAGGCCAAAGGAAACAGGAGGCCCTTGTTTTGTCCAATAACCCGCTTTCCTCAACCTTTCCTCTTCATCGGGATAATATTTTTTCCGGAATAATTGCAGCCTTGCCTTATCATTAGCAAGTCGGGAACCTTCCTTCAGCAAAACATATGTCTGGTATGATGACCGGCGCCAGTTGTCTTTACTTCTTGCTCCTGATTTTGTATTCTGCAGGAATTCATAATTGGCCAGCATCGGGAAGGTGATGGTTGAATTGGCCGGAATATCCTTCGCGATACCGGTTACAATAAAAGGCTCAAATTTTTCTTCCAGTTTTACTTCAATCGTTTTGCCCATCGGGTCAGCATTGCCGAACAATTTCTTTGCCGACTCCTGAGTAATGACCATGCTTCTGGGATCGCTTAATGCAGTGTTGGGATTTCCCTTGATAAGCGGGAATGAAAATACCTTAAAGAATTGCGGATCGGCAAACGCGACTCCCATGCGACTTACATTATTTTCCACTTTTACAAATTCTGCCCAACCCGCGTCCTGCATTCTTACAAATTCTTCTACATCCGCGAGGTCCTGCTTAAGCGCAGGCCCCAGCGGCATAGGCATGTACGAATCCATGTTTCCCGGATCATCTCCCATGGGCGCGGCAGACCGGTAAACCCTGTAAATGTTGTCTGCTTTTGTGTGGAACCTGTCGAAAGTGAGTTCGTTCACGGAATACAAAAGGAAAAGCGTAAAGCACGCCAGTCCGATTGATAACCCAAGTACATTGATTAGCGTAAGGCCTTTTTGTTTTGCCAGGTTACGCAACGCGATCTTGATGTAGTGTATCAGCATGGTTTACATTTATTCTGTTCTCAGACTCTTGATCGGATTGGCCATTGCCGCCTTGATCGCCTGGAAACTTACCGTGAGCATGGCGATCATCAAAGCAACGAATCCTGCCATTAAAAAAATCCACCACGAAATATCAACCCTGTACGCAAAGTCCTGCAGCCACTTGTGCATGAAATACCATGCAACCGGAATGGCTACAATAAACGCGATGATCACCAGTTTCAGAAAATCTTTCGATAACAGCTTTACGATACCCTGAATACTCAATCCAAGTACTTTGCGGATACCGATCTCTTTGGTCCGTTGCTCTGAAATGAAATTCGCAAGCCCGAAGAGACCCAGGCACGCAACTACGATTGCCAGAATGGAGAAGGTGAGCGCGATATTGCTTACCCGCTGTTCGGCACGGTACATTTCATCGAACGATTCATCGAGGAACCGATGGTTGAAAGGCATTCCCGGCGCCATGGCCTTCCATTTGGCCTGTACTTCTTTCAGGATCGACGGGATCTTTTTTCCATCTATTTTAAATGAAGCCAGACCAGTATTGCGGCGCAGCACAAAACAAAGTGGTCCC
>DASWTK010000243.1:0-9178 GCA_036402175.1 Chitinophagaceae bacterium
CTAAAGATATATTATGATACGGAGAGCCGTTGGTTCACATGGGGTGGATGGACAAACAGGAAGTTGAAAGCATATGTGAGTGTAAAAAATATTGATGGCCTCACAGCATCGGGTGGTTCAGACGTACAGATCTCAGGAACCCTGTCGTCACAGAAATTAAAAATGGGACTTTCTGGTGGTTGTGATTTCAAAGGCAATGTGAGTATAAACGAGCTGAATATAAACGCGAGTGGCGGTTCCGATGTGAGCATTTCAGGAAAGGCAGCAAATCTTGTGATTGATGTAAGCGGAGGAAGCGACCTGGATGGATATGGTTTGACGGCCGACAATTGTAATGTTTCCTGCAGCGGCGGCAGTGATGTAAACATCACCGTGAATAAAGAACTCACAGCCGATGCCAGCGGAGGAAGCGATATTCATTATCGTGGTAACGCGGTGATAAAGAAAACAAATTCAAGCGGTGGAAGCTCTGTTTCAAAAAGAGGGTAACCCTGTTACTTTATATAAATAGGATTGTATTTAAAAACGTTCAAACAATTTTTACATGAAAAAGTTCTTACTGTTCCTGGTGGCTGTGATAGGTGTGGCAGCTGTACATGCGCAGAAAACGATCAATGATCCGAATGCTGAGGTGAGAAATGTCAGTGGATTCCACGCGATCAAAGTATCTCATGCAATTGATCTTTATCTTTCGCAATCGGCAACGGAAACGGTTGCGGTTAGCGCGGCGGAAGAAAAATACCGTGACCGAATCAGAACAACTGTTGAAGATGGTGTGCTGAAAATATGGTTCGATAACGATAATAACTGGAAAATGTGGAACACTAATAATAAGAAGCTGAAAGCGTATGTTTCCTTTAAGGAAATAGACAAGCTGATTGCAACTGGCGCAAGCGATGTTATGGTTGATGGTTCCATCAAAGCCAATTCGCTCACAATTGAACTTTCGGGCGCCAGTGATTTTAAAGGACAGGTATCTGCAGGTAATCTGGTGTTTGATCAATCGGGTGCGTCAGACGCAACAGTAACCGGCCAGGCATCAACCCTTAAGATAGGAGTGTCGGGCGCCAGCTCATTCAAAGGGTACGATCTGCTAACAGACAACTGCAATGCCAGGGCAAGTGGTGCTTCGGATATAAAGATCACGGTGAATAAAGAATTGAACGCGCGTGCGAGCGGAGCAAGTAAAATAGTGTACAAAGGAGATGGCGTGATCAGGGAATTAAATACCAGCGGCGCAAGTAGCATCAACAAGAGAAGTTAAAATAACGGGTAGAACCATGAAAAAGCAATTTTAAGCGGAGTTATGCTCCGCTTTTTTTGTGTTTCGTTTGGCAGGTAAGGCAAGAAGCCTTACTTTTGCGCTCCACATCGCGAAGTAGAGCAGCGGTAGCTCGTCGGGCTCATAACCCGAAGGTCGGGAGTTCGATCCTCCCCTTCGCAACCAGGAAGCCTCGCGAGAGGCAAGCAAGAAACGGGCTCCTTTTGCGAGGAGCTTTTTTTATTTAAAACATCAGCCGCTCACTTTAGATTTATGAAAGCCGGTTTTATTTCAATTTTTGGTAAGCCAAACGCGGGGAAGAGTACCTTGCTCAATGCGTTGTTGGGCGAGAAGCTGGCAATTGTGTCGCCAAAAGTTCAAACAACCCGCCATCGCATAAAGGGCATTATGACCGAACCGGGATACCAGCTCATTTTTTCCGATACTCCGGGAATCATTGAACCAAAGTACAAACTGCACGAAAAAATGATGCATGCGGTAAGAGGAGCATTGGAAGATGCAGACCTTGCATTGCTGCTGGTTGCGGCCAATGATAATCTGGATGAAGTGGATGAAATTTTTTCTTCGTTGCGGCTGAAGGTCCCAGCAATTGTAGTGCTTAATAAGGCCGACCTTGTCAGCCCGCAATCGCGCGATGCTGCCCTGGAATTTTTCAGGAAGAAGAAATATTGCAGGGAAGCGCTCGCGATTTCAGCCCTGCACAATCAACACGTAGATACATTGCTTCAGAAAGTACTTCATTACATTCCGGAAGGTGAACCATTTTTTGAAGAAGATAATATCAGCGATCTTTCGACCCGTTTTTTTGTGAGTGAGCTTATCAGGGAAAGGATCTATAGTTTGTATGAACAGGAGATCCCTTATGAAACCACGGTTCTGATCGCTGCTTTTGAAGAAAAAACAACGCTTACAAAGATCCGCGCAGAGATCATCGTGCAGCGGGAATCGCAGAAGGCCATCATTCTTGGAGAAGGCGGAAAGATGATCAAACAACTCGGAACGGAAGCAAGAGCTGCCATAGAGGACTTTATCGGAAGAAAGGTATTCCTGGAGTTATTCGTGAAGGTTCGCCCGAAATGGCGGGACAATGAAAACTATCTGAAGGAGTACGGTTATTGATCACGACTTGTGGTTTGCGCAGGTTCTTTTAAAATAAATGAGAACGGACGGGCAGGGAAGTTTTAATTTTGCCGCCGCTTCTTGTTACAGAATACGACAAAATACATGGGATTTACAGTAGCAATAGTAGGAAGGCCGAATGTTGGGAAAAGCACATTCTTCAATCGCCTGCTCGAAGAGCGTAAGGCAATTGTAGATGATATAAGCGGCGTTACGCGCGACCGGCAGTACGGTGTTGCCGATTGGAATGGAAAGAATTTCAACGTGATCGATACCGGTGGTTTCGTGCCGAACAGTGACGACATCTTCGAAAGGGAGATCCGCAAACAGGTGCTGATCGCGGTTCAGGAAGCGAATGCCATTATTTTCATGGTGGATACCGCTACGGGTATAACCGACCTCGATGAGGCCATGGCCGATGTATTAAGAAGGGCGACGAAGCCCGTGCTGCTGGCGGTGAATAAGGTAGATAACAGCGACAGGTTACTTGAAGCAACGGAATTTTACAGCCTCGGATTTGATCATACTTTTTTTATATCCTCAATAAGTGGAAGCGGGACAGGTGAATTACTGGATGCACTCGCTGAACTGATACCTGAGGAGCAGGAATCTGAAGAAGAAAAGGAACTTCCAAAGATCGCCATCATCGGTCAGCCGAATGTTGGAAAATCGTCTCTGCTCAACGCACTTACGGGCGAAGAAAGGACCATCGTAAGCGAAATAGCCGGCACTACGCGTGATACTATTCATACCCGGTATAATCTTTTTCAGAAAGAATTCATTCTTATTGATACCGCAGGCATCCGCCGGAAGCAAAAAGTTCATGAGGACCTTGAATTTTATTCGGTGATCCGTGCTATCAAGGCTATGGATGAAGCAGACGTTTGCATGCTTATGCTGGATGCAACCAAAGGTATTACCGCGCAGGACCTGAATATATTCAGCCTCGCAACCCGCAAGGGTAAGGGCATTGTACTGCTGGTTAACAAATGGGACCTGGTTGAAAAGGAAACCAATACCGCCCGCGATTTTGAGCGGGAACTGAAACTCCGCCTCGCGCCGTTTACAGATGTTCCTATCCTTTTTATTTCTGCCAAAGAAAAAACCAGGATATTCAAAGTGGTGGAAACCACCCTTAAAGTATTTGAGAACCGCCAGCGGAAGATCCCGACTTCTCAATTGAATGACGTGATGCTCAAGGCGATAGAAGCCTTTCACCCGCCTGTGGTAAGGGGTACGCCGGTCAGGATCAAATATGTAACACAACTGCCAACACATACTCCTTCCTTTGCATTTTTCTGCAATCTCCCGGAAGATATCAAGCAGCCTTACAGGAATTACCTGGAAAACCAGTTAAGAGAGCATTTTGATCTCACCGGGGTACCGGTACGCATATTTTTCAGAAAAAAATAAGGCTCACACATCCCTGCCGGTTTCTCAGCCGTATATGGAAATCAGCTATTGATACATAGATGCCGGATGAAAGTCGGGAGCAATACGCCGAAGTTCATTAACCAGTGTTTAACCTTAACCGCGTGCGATCCATATTTTTTGATTCAAATCACCTGTCTCCTTGTAGGAATGAACTTTATGTTATAATTTGCCGGGCAATATCCTCCGCTTACACCCTTCGCAAAGACCTCTGAAGTCCATCTCCTGTGTTACATTTTGGTGATTCTAAATTTTTGTAAATGAAAAAATGTTACACAATTGTCCTGTTGTGCTTAGTCTCTGTACTTACAACCACAGCTCAAACTCGTTACTGGGTAGGTCCCGCTTCCGGTACGGAAGGAGTCTGGAATAATACTGCCTACTGGTCAACTTCCAACGGAGGTCCGGGAGGTGCATCGGTTCCCAACGGCCCTTCATTTGACGTAATTTTTAACCAGGGAGCAATGGTGAATGTGGATCTGGGCGCCATTTCGCTTAATTCATTAACTGTTACCAATAACTCAACCGCGGTATTATATACCGGAATTGCGGTTGATATGACACTTAACAGCACGGATGCTGGTAATCCCGCTTTGAATATTGATGCTGGCAGTACACTCCGGGACAGCGTTACCGCGGTAGTAAACTTTACTACTATTATGGCAAGTAACTCCAGGGGTGAAATTGATGGCACTTTCCGTTTGGGAGCAAATCCTGCATTGATAGGAAATCCTAACGCGAGGTTCACCATGTCGAACCCCGGTTCGGTAACGAATGTAAATTCAACAGGCCGGATGATCTTTGGACATAGAGGAGGAGGAAGTGGCGCAGTTACCACGCTTTTATTCAATGCAGGGTCATTCCTGATCTTTGAGCGTGATGGTGGCATTACACCTACCGCTTTTTTCGACACAAACTCTACGATCCTGATCACAGGTAATACAACGCAGGCGACAACGCTGAGCGGTTCTCCCGCCAGTGTAGGCAATATCGATTACAATTCACCCGCGCTAAGCCCTGTTGGTGGCACCACTTCAATGTTGCTGAACAACCTTACTGTAATCAAGGGTAATTTCAGAATACTGAATACAAATAATTCCAAGCTCATTTTAGTTACCGGCCAGCTGGGTGCAACACCGTTAACTGTAACAGTTCAGGGAAATATGGAAGTAAGCGGTAACTCGGTGGTTACTTTTGGCCCGCTTTCAAACCCGGGAAGGGATATTACTTTTACAGTGAATGGAAACTTTACGCAAAATGGCGGAGCTGTTTCACTGCAGGACTTCAATTCCCTTGCAAACTTTTTTAATTTATCGGTAAAAGGCAATTTCACGCAAAGCAGCGGAACCTTTACTGCAAACAGCACCGCTACCAGTACTTCAAACAACCTGTTTCTGGTTGAGTTGAGCGGTACAACCAATCAGAATGTTTCTTTGAGTTCTGGTACAATTGATAATGCAAATAACCAGGTGGCCCTGCGCATCAACAATCCCGCCGGTGCTACATTGCTTTCTCCGTTATCGGTAGGAAGAATGAGTTTCGGTACTGGTATTCTGACCACTACTGCTGTCAACCTTCTTACAATCAATAATACCAGCAACGCCGCGTTTGTTATTAATGGAGTGTCCGATAACAGCCATGTGAACGGACCGGTGAAAAGGAAAACTGCGTTGGTTGCGGTGTATGCATTTCCTACAGGTAAAGGTGGCAATTACAGAATTATAGAAGTAGCGCCATCTACACTCACTCCTTCTGAATTTACCGCGGAATATTTCAATTCAAACCATCCCGATCCGGATGTGGTGCTGCCTTTGACTGGTCGCTCTAACGCTGAATACTGGGTGGTTAACCGGGCGTTTGGATCTGCTGCTGCAGTTTATCTGACACTGGAAGGCGCAGTTCCTAATTCAAGCGGAGCAATGGAGATAGTTGTAGGACGTTATAACGGTTCGGCCTGGCAAAGTGAAAGGGGTAGTACTGGTATTTCTACCTTCGGCGATGCAACTATGGGAACGGTCACATCACACGTGATGAACAACTTCGGGCCATTTACTTTCGCATTCGGTCCGTTCGGCGCATTGAATATTAAACTTACAACCTTCAATGCTGCGAAAGCTAGCGGTTACAATAATGTTCATTGGCAGGCAGAGTGCACCAGCACACAGGCTGTTTTTGAAATTGAGCGTTCGTCTGACGGTCAAAACTTCAGTAAAATTGAAACAGTAGTGGCAGACCAGGTTCGTTGCCGTCAGCCATTCGACTTCCAGGATAAAACAGCTAAAGCGGGCACTAACTATTATCGGATTAGGGTAGTTGATGTTGACGGTAAGTCATTCTATTCGCGGATCGTTGCAGTGATCAATAAATCAAAAGGATTTGAACTGGTTGGCATTTATCCATCAGTGATATCCAGCGGTCAACTGAAAGTGAATATCGCGTCGGCGAACCGCGATAAAGCTGAGCTTTACATTACAAATATCCAGGGACAGATACTCAAGAGAATGCAGGTAAGTGTGGATGCAGGTGAGAATATTATTTACGTAGATGTTGCAGGCCTTGCATCAGGAGTATATCATCTTAGTGGAAATAACAGCGAGGGACAAACCAAAACCTTGCGGTTCATAAAACAGTAGTTCTTACAGTTAAGCGAAAAGTGAACAGCTCATAATTAATTATGAATTGTTCACTTTTCGCTTTTTATTCTCTGTTTCCCGGTATGCAGGGATATCAATGAATTTATGTCATCGCGAAACGCCTGTAATCCTTCTTTTTCCTGCCTGATAAAGCTGTTGGATTCAAAACTGCCCACTACTTTTTCCATTTCTTTTTCACTTTCGTAAACCATCAGCCTGAAAGGATTCTGATAGTCTTTCGCCCTGCTCTCGCTGATGCTTGTGGTAATCCATTCCCTGGTATGAACTGCCCGTTGCAACAGGTCTTTTATAACAGAAATGCTGACGGTCTTTACAGAGATTCCAAATACCTTTTCAAAAGCCGACAGGCTGTGCATCAATTTGTCGTTAGTATAATTCTCACTTTGCTGTTGATAGAAGTTGTGTATATCGTCCCAGCTTCCGATAGAACCGTTCTTTATACCGGCAATTAATTGTTCCATTGCCTGTTGCCTGATGAGTTGCCCGCCCGCGTTTATCCATTCGCTTAGTGGCTGAGCCTCCGGAAGACTTTCCTGTAGTTCAGCAAGGGATTGAATTGTGCGCTGCTTTTGCCAGGAAACCAATTGTTGTACCATGTAGTAATTTACCATTTCCCGGAAAACATGGTATGCTTCATTCACTTTTAACAGCCGCACAGGGCGACTGTTGTTTTCAAATCCTTCAGCAAAAATATCAAGTGAGGATACAATTGTATTTTCATTTTCCAGCAGTCGTTCACCTATTGACATCAATTCATTATCATCTCCTGAGAATGGCTCATCAATTTTCCTGATATATGCCTTTGCAGTAAATCGCCTCAGCAGTTCCATGCTATGAATGATCTCATTAATGCTATCCGGAGCCAGGAAATCAAAATCTATCAATTGAGTTTTGTCAGTCCGTTTGTCGCGATCAGCATATTTCCACGAATTACGTGCAAGCGCGTACATGTTGTACAGGAACCAGTACCCCGGCATTATTACCAGTTCATTCCTGCTTACGTCGTTGCTGATAAGTGAAAAGGGAACCGGGATATTCAACTCGCTCGGATAATCGCCTTTTGCAAGAATACAGAACGATGCGAATTTGGAATTGTGTTTCAGGCTTACACATAGCCCCGGCCAGAAACCACGACCAGCAACCAGTTCACCATCCGCGCTGCGGCTGTTATGATTGGAGCCGATGGTAGCTCCAGCCGCCATATTGCTTTGGCCCATCACCAGCGCAGCGCACAGGAAAGAATTGTTATGATGTTGTTCGTGAGCGGGGAAAATAAGTGAGTTCAACACCTCGCAGCACGAAATGGTTGAATTGGCTCCGAGGTAAGAATTAATAAGACGCGCTCCGTATTTGAGCTGTGAATTTGAGTTCAATACAAAACGCACCGCTTTTACACCATAAAAAATGCGGCATCCATAACCTATTATGCCATTTACCAGTTCACAACCTTCGCCGATCTGCGATTTTTCCTCGGGTGAAGAGTTGATGGTAAGATTCTTCAGTTTGTTTGCACCTTTGATATATGCATCGGAACCGATCCATACATCCTTAAGGATGCGGGTATTCTTGATTATTGTACGGTCACCGATCTCGCCATAAAATCCACGGCGCAGGTCATAACGTTTATCTGTAAACTCTTTGAATTTCGATTGTAATTTATCATCGGCACGGTATCTTGACCACATCCATGCGTCGCCTGGCAACATTCCGTTGAATGGTAAAATATTACGTCCGCCATTTTCATTGCAGATCTCCAGCCACACACGTACTTTTTCCAGTTCGCCTTCTTTCACAACTCCATTACCGAACTTTGAATGATCGGTGCACGCGATCTCATTGGTATTAACAATGATCACTTCATTGCCGATGATGTAATGCGATAAATAGTTAACATTATCGATCACGACATTATCTCCGAAATCGCAGCTGATGATGGTGCTGTTGTACAAGCCAACCGGCATCCGCAGGTTGTGAAACTCCAGGTAATAAGGTTCCAGCTTACCGATCCTGACCAGTCCAAAGAACTGGCAGTTCTTTACAAGTGAAGGATTGAACGCCTCTGATACCAGCACCTTTGTCCAGTCGTCAGAAGAATTCCCATTCAGCGTAAGTATGCCGATCTCCTGTTCGGTCATTTGCCTGTAATGAATACCATTTTTATACTGCTGATTGCGCAGATAATATTCATCCTGTCCGGCAGGTATGAATTCCGGAGAAACGAAATCATAACCTAATGAACCAACCGGTCTTTTATTAATGATGTTCATAATAGAGCAATAAACTATTCAACGGTTACACTCTTTGCGAGGTTCCTGGGCTTATCAACGTCAAGTCCCTTTGCCACACCAATGTAATAGGCAAGCAATTGCATTGGTATCACCGTAAGCATAGGCGCAACCAGCTCATCGGATTGCGGAACTTCCATCAGGTCGTTCGACAGGTTGATGGCCGCCTCATCACCTTCGGTGATCACTGAAAGTATTTTTCCTTTCCGCGCCTTGATCTCCTGCATGTTACTGAGCACTTTTTCGTGATAACTGTCTTTCGTAGCAACAAATACAACGGGCAGGTTTTCGTCTACCAGCGCTATCGGTCCGTGTTTCATTTCCGCCGCCGGATATCCTTCGGCATGTATGTAAGAGATCTCTTTCAGTTTTAAAGCGCCTTCAAGGGCAACGGGAAAATTATATCC
>DASWTK010000244.1:0-9394 GCA_036402175.1 Chitinophagaceae bacterium
ACAGAAGCAACCGGACCATCGCAACTGATGCAATAATTGCTGACCACCCTGGCGCCGGGCAATTTTGGAATTACCGCAACAGGCACCAATCCGATATCGATCTGATCTTCTTCGAGCTGCTGTGCGATCCGGGCCGGATTATCCTGTACCAGCACTATATCATTGATCAATGGGGAATGTTGCAGGCCATACAGCAACGGTTTAGTGTTTAAATAGTTTACTACGCCTACCCTGATGTTTTTATACAACGTATTGGTTTTAATTGTGTCTGCAACGCCTGTCATGTATCAAGCCAAAAAATTGCAGTAGGTTTGTGGCGCAAAATTAACCCGCGAACGCATACGCATAACTTTTAAATGGATGGAACTGACTTCGCTCACGGCAATTTCTCCTGTTGACGGACGTTACCGTAACCAGGTACAACACCTGGATGAATATTTTTCTGAGTTTGGACTGATCAAATACCGGGTTTTGGTGGAAGTTGCCTATCTGCTTTTCCTTGCAGATAAAAAATTCTTCAGCATCCCGCTGGCTGTAAAAAAGAAATTGCAGCAGATCACCGAAGATTTTAACATAGAAGAAGCCAATAGCATCAAACAAACGGAATCCATTACCAATCACGATGTAAAAGCAGTAGAATATTTTCTGAAAAAGAAACTTGAAGAAGCAGGCGCGGGTGAACTGAAAGAGTGGGTTCACTTCGGACTTACATCACAGGATATAAATAATACAGCAATACCGCTTTCGTGGAAGTACGCGATAGAATTTGAATACCTGCCGGCTGTACTGAACCTGAACAGGCAGTTAAAGCTGCTGGCTAAAGAATGGACAGACGTGCCGATGCTCGCTCGTACACACGGGCAGCCTGCGAGTCCTACCATTCTTGGAAAAGAACTGATGGTATTTGTTGAACGACTGGAAAATCAGGTGGAGCAATTTATTCAGATACCATTTACCGCGAAGTTTGGCGGCGCCACCGGAAATTTTAATGCGCATCATGTGGCATTCCCTAAAAAGGACTGGACAAAACTTGCCAACGATTTTGTTGAAAGCGTTCTGGGTCTTCAGCGCCAGCACTTCACGACACAGATCGAGCATTACGATAACCTGGCAGCTCATTTCGATGCCATGCGACGCATCAATAATATACTCATCGATTTTTGCAGGGATATCTGGACTTACATCTCGATGGATTATTTCAAGCAGCGTACAAAAAAGGGAGAAGTTGGCTCTTCCACCATGCCTCATAAAGTGAATCCAATTGATTTTGAAAACGCGGAAGGAAACCTGGGAGTGGCCAACGCTTTGCTTGAGCATTTTTCAAATAAGCTTCCGATATCCAGGCTGCAGCGCGACCTGACCGATTCAACGGTGCTTCGGAATATTGGTGTTCCCGTGGCGCATATTACGATTGCATTCAGGTCGATCGAAAAAGGTTTGGATAAACTGTTACTGAACGAAGACAAAATTTCACAGGATCTTAATAACAACTGGGCTGTAGTTACCGAAGCCATACAAACCATACTCCGCAGGGAAAACTATCCGGAGCCGTACGAGGCATTGAAAGAATTGAGCAGAGGAAAGGATGGGATCAATGAAAAATCGATCCAGAAATTTATCGATGGCCTGAAAGTTTCCGCGGCGGTAAAAAAAGAACTGAAGAAGATCAGTCCTCAGAATTATACCGGTATGCCGTTTAACCTGTAACTGAATTCAACCTGAACAGAAGGTTGTTGTGCCCGTCTTCCTGGTACACGCCATCGGGCTGGAAGTTATTACGCAATAAAACTTTTTGTGAAGCAGTGTGTTCGGGATAGGTGACAGCCACGAGGGTTGTCAAACGGAGGTGATCGAACGCGTAAGTAATTCCAGCCTTTACTATTTCAGAAGCATATCCTTTCCCCCACTGATCTTTCATCAATGCATACCCGATGTGCACATCTGTTGTATATTCAAGAGGAAGCATGGAAAATATCCCGATAATTACATTCGTGGCTTTTTCAAGAAGCGCAAACCTGCCAAGACCGGGATGCAGATCATAAAAAGTTATGTTCTCGGCAAGAAAAAGATCACACGCGTTCCTGTCTTTCACCGGCCTGATATAACGCATCACGTCCTCATCGCTGTTCAGGCGATAGAACATCTCATTGTCGTGCAGCGTGAATCTGCGCACATATAAGCGTTCCGACTGCAGTATCATATCTATACGGCTTCTTTGTGTATTTCGGATGTAAAATGAAACTCGATATCAGGATTATTATTCCTTTCGGTGTTCAGGAACCATTCGCTTTGTGCAAGGTAAACCGGATGTCCATCCTTGTCTTCCGCCACATTGTTCTTGAATTTCATGAATTCTTCCAGCTTGGCGGGATTAGCGCTGTAGATCCAGCATGCTTTATAATAGGGCAGCGCGCGGAATTCGCAGGAAGCGCCGTATTCGTGCAGCAGCCTGTATTGGATCACCTCAAACTGAAGTTCACCTACGCAACCAATGATCTTTTTATTGCCTCCGAATTGCGTGAACAATTGTGCTACCCCTTCGTCGGTCAGCTGCAGCAAACCCTTTTCGAGCTGCTTTGTTTTCATAGGATCCTTGTTCACCACTTCTTTGAATATTTCGGGAGAAAAAGAAGGAATACCTGTGAAATAAAATTCTTCGCCTTCGGTCAGCGTATCGCCGATCTTGAAATTGCCTGTATCAAACAATCCTACCACATCACCGGGGAATGCTTCCTGTATCACGTCTTTGTCGCGTGCGAGAAAGCTGTAAGGGTTGCTGAAGCGAACGTCCTTATCGAGCCTGACGTGATGATAATATTTGTTGCGTTCGAAACGGCCCGAGCAAACGCGCAGGAACGCGATACGGTCGCGGTGCTTTGGATCGAGGTTGGCGTGGATCTTAAAAATAAAACCGCTGAATTTATTTTCGTTAGGTTCAACTACCCTGCTGGTTACAGCCCTGTGTCGTGGTGTTGGTGCAATACGAATGAATGTATCCAGCATTTCCTTGACGCCGAAGTTGTTGATAGCGCTTCCAAAAAAAACGGGTGCAATTTTGCCTGCGAGATAATCAGCCACGTTCAGATCGCCATATACGCCGTCGATCAGTTCAACATCCTCACGAAGCATGGTGGCATCTTTTTCGCCCAGTTTTTCATCCAGCAAGGTATCGGCGAGGTCATTGATCTTTACTACCGATTCATCCTGCGCTTTGGTATGGGCTGTAAAAAGCAGAAGACTTTTATCGTACAAATTATATACACCCTTGAATTCCTTACCACTGTTTATAGGCCAGGTCATCGGGTGAAGATGAATAGAGAGTTCTTTTTCAATTTCTTCAAGGAGATCAAATCTGTTCTTTCCGTCGCGGTCAAGTTTATTGATGAACACAATCACCGGAGTATCGCGCATGCGGCAAACTTCCATCAGCCTTCTTGTTTGCGCTTCTACCCCATTTACGCTGTCAACAACCAGTATCACACTATCCACGGCCGTGAGCGTACGGTAAGTATCTTCTGCAAAGTCCTTGTGACCAGGCGTATCCAGCAGGTTGATCAGGTTCCCATTGTATTCAAAGGTCATGACGGAAGTAGCAACGGAGATACCCCGCTGGCGTTCAATTTCCATGAAGTCGCTGGTTGCGTGTTTTTTGATCTTGTTGCTTTTCACTGCTCCGGCGGTCTGAATAGCACCTCCGAACAGAAGGAGTTTTTCAGTAAGCGTGGTCTTACCCGCATCGGGGTGCGATATGATGGCAAAGGTCTTGCGTTTTTCTATTTCTGCTTCGAACATGGGGAACTGGTGATTCTTATTTCGTATTAGTATGTTTCAGCCTATGGCCAAGGCGCGCAAAGTTAACACTTGTACCCCAGTTGCCGAAAGGTTTAACTGGCCTGAGTTTCGTATTTTTAGCGCGAATGAATCCTTTATTAACTAATATCATACTTACAGCTGCAAAAAAGGGCCAGAAGAAGCCGGTTCGTACCAAATCGTTCAATCGCGATGTTCGCAACCGCTATAAAAGAAAACGGAACAGATACAACCTGTTTAAGGATACGTTTTTGCTGATCGGAGGCATCCTGGCCGCGGGATTCGGGCTGAAAGGGTTTCTGATACCCAATCATTTCATTGATGGGGGAGCAACAGGTATTTCACTGCTACTGACACAGCTGACTCCTTTGTCATTGTCGGTGCTGCTGATACTGGTTAACCTCCCTTTTATGCTGCTGGGTTTATCGCAAATGGGGAAAGTGTTTGCGTTTAAAACAGCGGTGGCGATCACGGGTCTTGCCATTTGTGTGGCAGTTATTGATTACCCTGTGGTAACCACCGACAAGTTGCTGATAGCGGTGTTTGGCGGGTTTTTTCTTGGTGCGGGCATTGGTTTGGCAGTAAGGGGCGGCGGCGTATTGGATGGAACCGAAATACTGGCCATTTACGTAAGCAGGCGAACAACACTGAGCATGGGTGATACGATCCTGGTGTTTAACATTCTCATCTTTTCGGTGGCCGCTTATTTCCTGGGGGTCAACATCGCATTGTACGCCATACTGACCTATTATGTGGCTTCAAAAACAGTAGATTTCATCATTGAGGGAATTGAGGAATATACCGGCGTAACCATCATTTCTCACCGGAACGACGAGATCAGTCAATGGATCACCGGAACGCTGGGCGCGGGATTGACCATATATAAAGGCGTGAGCGGATATGGTAAAAGCGGACACGTTGCGAGAGATACCAATATCCTGTATACCGTTATTACCCGGTTGGAGCTTTCGAGGCTGAAATCAGAGGTTAAGCTAATCGATCCGCACGCTTTCATCATTATGAATACGGTGATAGATGCAAAGGGTGGAATGATCAGGAAACGGGCTTTAAAAAAGTTGCAGGCCGATACCACACAGCCATCCAAATAGCTTAACCCGTTACCGCTGATGGATACGATTTCCCAATTTCTGTATTAAGTGGTTAAATTTGACTTATGCTGCGATTTTTTGAGATCATATGGAGCAGTCTGAAAATGGCCATGCAGGAATTCAAGTCGAACAAGCTTCGCACTTTTCTTTCACTGCTGGGTATCACTTTCGGCATTTTTTGCATTATCAGCGTGTTGTCTACCGTCAATAGCATGGAGCAGGCGATACAAAAAGACATCAAGGCGCTGGGAAGTAATACGATCTATATTGACAAATGGGATTATAGTGGCGGAGGTAACGACTATCCATGGTGGAAGTATATCAAACGCCCGAATCCGAAATATGAAGAGATGCAGTTGCTGAAAGCGAAGGTGAGCAGCGCGTCGAACATCGCGTTCAGCATTAATACCACAGCCAATATAGAATTTGAGGATGATGTGATCACGAATGTAAATTATTACGGAATTACGGAAGACTTCGAAAATATCCAGCCGGTAGACATACTGGTTGGTCGTTATCTTATCCAGACCGATTATGATTATGCTGCCAATTCAATTGTAATTGGATATGTAGTTGCGGAAAAACTTTTTGGCCGTGCCGATAAGGCATTTGGCAAGCAGATAAAAATGAAGAATGGAAAGAAAGGAGTAATTGTGGGAGTGATCAAAAAGCAGGGCAAGAGCATCATTGGCGGTTGGGAATTTGATAACAGTATGCTGATGCCTCATGGCTTTCTGAAACAAATGATACGTGAAGACTGGGCGAGTCCCATCATCATGGTGCAGGGAAAGGAAAATATTGCAATGGCCGGGTTAAAAGATGAACTGACCGGCGCCATGCGATCGTTGCGCAAATTGAAACCTACCGAAGAAGATAATTTTTCTTTGAATGATGTGGATGCATTCAGCGATATGATGGGTGAATTGTTCAGTGGGGTTAACAAAGGCGGGTGGGCAATTGCGGCATTGTCTCTTGTAGTGGGAATGTTTGGTGTGGCGAACATCATGTTTGTAACTGTGCGCGAGCGTACGAGTCAGATCGGACTGAAAAAAGCGATTGGCGCGAAGAAGGCGACGATATTAACTGAATTCCTGCTTGAATCGGCCTTCCTGTGCATTATCGGTGGACTGATCGGACTGTTGTTGGTATTTATTCTCACCCAGATATTCTCCGTGCTGATTGGTTTCCCGGTTTATATTTCAGTAGATATTATCATACTGGCTGTCAGCATTTGCATAATTGTTGGCGTGGCGGCGGGTATCATCCCCGCGTCAATTGCCGCCCGGATGGATCCGGTAGTTGCGATTAGAAGTAAATGATGGGAAATGAAAAATTCAAAATTCAAAATGTAGAATTAATTTCAGTGATCCTTATTTTGCATTTTTCATTTTACCTTTTACATTTTTAAAATACTTCCTACTTTGATAGTTCTTGCAATAGAATCTTCGTGCGACGAAACCTCGGCCTCCATTTGCAGGGACGGGAAAATCTTATCAAATATCATCGCGAACCAGGAAGTGCACAGGCAATACGGAGGTGTAGTGCCGGAACTGGCCAGTCGTGCACACATTCAGAATATCATTCCTGTTGTGGATGCGGCGATAGAAAAAGCAGGAGTTGCACTTAAGGATGTTAATGCGGTTGCATTTACGCAAGCGCCTGGATTGATCGGCGCGTTGCTTGTAGGCGCTCAATTCGCTAAATCGCTCGCGTTATCACTGGATGTTCCTTTGATTGCGGTGCATCATATGCAGGCGCATGTTCTGGCTAATCTTATTGATGAACCTGCACCATCATTTCCATTTCTTTGCCTCACGGTGAGCGGTGGACATACACAGATCGTCCTTTGCGAATCGCCACTGGAATTAAAAGTATTGGGAGAAACCATTGACGATGCAGCAGGAGAAGCTTTTGATAAATCGGCCAAACTGTTAGGGCTACCCTATCCCGGCGGGCCGCTGATTGACAGGTATGCGCAAACGGGAAATCCTGACCGCTTTCAATTTACAGAACCCAACATTCCAGATCTTAATTTCAGCTTCAGCGGATTAAAAACTAGCATATTGTATTTTCTGCGCGAGCAATCAATGAATGATCCCGATTTCGTGCAAAAGAACCTGGAAGACTTGTGTGCTTCGATTCAAAACCGAATTATCACCATTTTATTGCACAAATTAAAACGGGCTGCTTTGCAAACCGGCATCAAAGATATTTGCATTGCCGGTGGTGTTTCAGCAAACAGCGGCCTTCGGAAATCATTCAAAGAATTAGGCAACCAAATGCACTGGCGCACCTTCATTCCCGCATTTGAATACTGCACCGACAATGCCGCCATGATCGCCATCACCGGCTACTACAAATTCAAAGCGCACCAATTCTCCCCGCTCTCCATCAGCCCCTCCGCCAGCGCCTCCTTTCAATAGCTCACTAATTAACTAACCAATTAATCAATTCATCCTCAAATCCCCAAATCCTCAAATCCCCAAATCTGCTTATTGGCTAATTGGCTTATTGGCTAATTTCGCCCATGCCTAACCCCTACTTCCAATTCAAACAATTCACCATCTTCCACGACCGCTGCGCCATGAAAGTTTGCACGGATGCATGTATTCTGGGGGCGTGGTTTGCTGACAGGATCAAAACTCCATCGGCTATACTTGATATCGGCGCGGGATCGGGATTGCTGATGATGATGCTGGCACAGAAAAACAAGTCGGACATTCATGGCATTGAGATCGACGAACCTTCATTCAGTCAGTTAACAGAAAATATCAATCAAAGTAAATGGAATGAATTATTAAAAGTATACCATGGTGACGTGAGGAAATTTTTATTCCCTGTTAAATACGATTTCATCATTACAAATCCTCCATTTTTTGAAAATGACCTCCAGTCGGAGGAAGAGCACCTGAATGTTGCAAAGCATAGCAAACAACTGACGCTTGAAGAGTTGTTGAAGGTGATAGACACCAACCTTTCACCTGAAGGATCATTCGGCATATTGCTTCCTCATCATCGCATGGAATATTTTACAGAATTATGCAGAAAGGCTGGCTATAATTTGAGTGAGCAATTGTTGGTCAAGCAGAGTCCGGCCCATAATTTTTTTAGAGTGATTCTTCATTTCAGCCGTGTGCCTGTGAAATCAGTGCATAAAAAAGAGTTGATCATTCAGGATGATAGTTTGAAGTACACAAAAGAATTCACAGAATTACTTAAAGACTATTACCTGTACCTGTAACATTAGTAGTCGCTGGACCAGTCCTTTCTGTTAAAAGGAATCATAAACCTGTAATTTAAACATCCTCAATAAGTACCTTTGCATTTATCCTGATCACACCCATCAATTTTTCATTTTTCATTTTAAATTTTACATTTTAAAAAAAGCATGAATTTCTTCGAACTATACAACATTCCGATTCAGCTTAATCCCGACAAAGCTTACATTAAGCAGCAGTATTATTTGCTCAGCAGGCAACATCATCCTGACTTCTTTTCGTCAAAAAGCCCGGAAGACCAGGCGGCGAACCTTGAGATCTCATCGGCCGTCAACAAGGCATTTAAAACATTCCAGGACCAGGATGCAATTATCCGGTATGTGCTACAGTTGAAAGAATTGCTGGAAGACGAAGAAAAGTATCAGCTTGACCCTGAATTTCTGATGGAAGTGATGGATATCAACGAGGAACTGATGGATCTGGATGAAAATGATGAGGTTAAAGTAGCAAACATAAAAACACAGGTAAATGAACTACAGGCCGCAATCTACAAACCTGTTCAGCCGGTTATTGAAGGCTATGTGGAGGGCTCTACTACCACGGAAGCGTTGCTGCAGGTAAAGGACTACTATTACAAGAAAAAATACCTTCAGCGCATTTTGGACAAGATTGACGGAATGCGTAATATTGCCGCCCACTAATCTACCAGCCCAGATGGCGGAATTGGTAGACGCGTCAGACTCAAAATCTGGTTTCCGCAAGGAAGTGCAGGTTCGATTCCTGTTCTGGGCACAACGATCGCCGAAGTTTTAGCGAAGGCGATCAAATTATAACCTTGTAAGTGTTTCATTTACGAGGTTTTTTTATTGTGACGCGGGACAAAAGTGTCACCTTTTAATTCGCGGCATGAGTACGAGAATAATACGATCATCACTCGACTCCCCAAGTAAAGGAATATATCGGGTGCAGCGAAACCAAATAATATAATCATCGATTAACCAACGTCTGTCCCAGATAATGCCTGCAGTGTCAGTATCTCCAGGCTGAAAGGACATCCATGCGGTTTCAGAAGGTCCTAATTCGGCTTCAATTCGTTTGTGTAATGTACTGTCGAAAGGGAGATAGATCCGAATCGCATTCACTGTATCATTTTCAATTACATGAATCAGCACTTTCTCAATCGGAAGATTGTAAAGAGTTTTCACTTTCTCACAATGAAGTCTGTATGTATTTCCGTAGCTGTACTTATCATACTCG
>DASWTK010000245.1:0-2291 GCA_036402175.1 Chitinophagaceae bacterium
CCTTTCTCTCGTCCTCCAGCAACAGGATAAATGAAGAATCGGCATCATTTACTTTATATTCCAGGCTGGCTTTAGCCACGCCAATAAGCTTTACCTGGCCATACATTTTCCACTCTTCTTTACTCAGATTGTGTTCAGTAAGCTGGGCTAATAATGCAGTGGGGATTACGAATAGCAAACATGCAGTAATTATAATTCGGTAGCTAAATCTCCAATTGATTTTGTCAATTCTAACTGAAGATTTCCGATGCAGATCTGCCATAGAAATGTAATTTGAGATTCTGAACAATTCTCTTAAGATCGGCAGAATTTTACTATTTGTTTTCTTTTATCGAAAAAAATTTTACGATAAGCCTGAATTAATCAGAATACTGAAACCTAAATTCGTAGAGGTGATATTCCCCTTACATAGCCTTATTCAATAACTCAATAGAACTATTCACACTATACTTCTCAAACATTCTTTGCCGGATGTTCCGCACGGTATGATGACTGATCTTTAAATGATCCGCGATCTCTTTCGTCCTTAATCCATTTTTAATCAGCATTACCAATTCTGTTTCTCTTTTTGAAAGCTTACCAGGCAGCGCTGCCGGCCGGAAGCTGGCGATTTTTTCCTGGGATATGCCCTGCTTCGAAATATCCAGTCGTACACCCCTGAACGGACTTTCAAGGGTAATATCTTTCACAATAGAGTAATAAACGATGCTGCCATCCTGTAGTTGAAACGACGCTTTCTCGTCCTGCAGCAGCAGGTATTTGCCGCTGTTGTGCCTAACGCGAAACTGCAGGGTCAACCGAAGACCTAAATACTCCTCCGACGATTTGTCTTTCAAAAAATCCTGAAGAAATGAAAAACACTGTTTCAACTCTTCAACATCGTCTTCATGCGCGTGTGCCAGAATTCCTGTTGGAAAAAGGCTATACAGGTATTCGCTTTTATAGCCAAGCACCTGCTCGCAATTGTTGCTGATATACTTTGTTTGCGGATGATGTACGGGACAAATGATAAACACCCATTGCGGAAACATCTTTTGCATCGCATCCAAAAACGGATGAACATCTTCCATGGAAACCAATCGCTGTTCTCCGGCGATTTCTTTTATAAGGGATATAACCTTCTCGCCTGCTCTTTTCAATGGTGAATACAACATAAGGTCAAGTATTAATTGGATGGATAAAAATAGAACAATGCCTTGCTTTCTCCTGTCCCCAAATCCGGTTAGTACTATAATACTATTCTGCACCGCTGGCACGGAGGCTACTTTTGATTTTGCTGATTAATCAGCGCATTACTTCATAACCACAAAAATTGAAACCATGAAACTGTCAATTCTCACTCTGATCTTCATCAGCTTAATTCCTTTCAAAAACAAACTGTTGGGTACCTGGGAAACAAGGCCTTCTGAAAAAGGAAATATTACGCGGGTGATATTTAACAAGGATAATACCCATGAAGTGTTTATCAACAAAAAACCATTTTTAAATGGTGAGTATCATCTTAAGGGCAATATCATGACATTAAAAGAGAACGGTTGCGGAGGATCTGAAGGTGTTTACAAGCTAATATTTTTCAGCGGGACAGACTCACTCAGGTTCCAGCTTATCAGCGATACCTGTACAAACCGGAAAACTGGCATGCAAAGGATTGTATTGGGAAGAGTAAAATAATAATACCTATGAAGAAGTCGATTTTTCTGATATCAGCGGGCATCATGATGCTTTTCATTTACGCGGGATTCGACAATAAAGGTCCCGCCAATAAACAAGAGCTGGGCAAACTCCTGTTTTTCGATCCTATTCTTTCTCGCGATTCTACAATAAGTTGCGCGAGCTGTCATAAACCGGAATTTGCCTTTGCCGACACTTCCGCGGTGAGCATAGGTGTGGGTGGCGCCAGGGGAACAAGAAATACTCCATCTGCCATGAATGTTGTGTTGCCAAAAGCATTTTTCTGGGATGGTCGCGCAACTACACTGGAACAACAGGCACTGATGCCCATAGCAAATCCGCTTGAAATGGATCTGCCGGTGGAAGAAGCCGTACGCAGATTATATGAAAACGATAAGTACAGGGCCTATTTCATGAATATATATAACAATGTGCCTACCGGATGGAACCTGGGCGAATCGCTGGCTGCCTTTGAACGAACGCTTGAAACGAGTGAGAGTTCGTTCGACCACTGGAGAGTGCACCGCAATTCCAAAGCTGTGAGTGCAGCAGTGAAAAGAGGATTTGATGTTTTTAATAAAAAAGGAAAGTGCGTGAACTGTCACCTGGGATCGAATTTT
>DASWTK010000246.1:0-2261 GCA_036402175.1 Chitinophagaceae bacterium
CGCCGGATTTCCTTCTGCAGTGATCAGTGATGAAGTAAGAATTAAGGCAGATGGTGAGTTCATTCAAAAATAAATACACAACAATTAAATATCATCCAACAATAAGATCAATAGCGATGAAACAAATATTAAATACAGAAAATCATTCAAACACTACGAGCCTCGCGCTGTTAACAGCCAGGGTCGGAATTGCAGCACTCATGTTAACGCACGGCATACCCAAACTGATCATGCTCTTTTCGGGAGCACCGGTACACTTCCCCGGGGTCTTTGGTATGAGCGCGGAACTTTCTTTAGGATTGACTGTTTTTGCAGAGGTGGTTGGTTCTGTATTGATTTTGGTGGGATTTGCCACAAGGCTTGCAACAATTCCGCTGATCATTACCATGCTGGTGGCAGTAACAATCATTCACGCAGCCGATCCAATTTCAGGTAAAGAGGTTGCCTTATTATACCTTCTTGTTTACATTGTATTGTTATTTGCAGGCAGCGGTAAGTATTCAATTGATTATTTACTGACAAGAAAAGTCAATGTTGTTTCTTACGCCGATAGAAAAGTAAAGAAACCAATTGTGGCGGTGTATCAATGATCAGAACGTATCAATAATCAGATTTCCTTAACGGCACAACACTATCATCAGTATTCCGAAATTATATCAGTGGCTTACATGAACAGGAGCAGGCGATGCCTGTTCTGTTCATTGGTCACGGTTCACTGATGAATTGCACGAAGGATATCAATCACCGCTTCACTCCACCAGAAACTGCAGCAACCCTTCTTTTAACTCAATTTTTATTTCCTGGCTCTTTTTTAATTTGATCACTTCGTCATCCGCATGCAAATGAGTTCCAGGCCAGCTGATGCTTATATTTTTACCCCTGAATCTCGTAAAATCGAATGGTTCTTCTATTCCTTCCAGCTTATCGGCAATGTATTTTCCGAACTTGGCTTTATTCTCTTCTGTTACCGCCACAATATCGAGATAGCCATCGCCAGGATCAGCATCAGGCGCAAGGAACAGGTTGGGCCCAATGGATTTTGTATTCATTACCTCCAATAAGAGAAACTGGCCTGAATGATCTTCGCCATCGATCGTCAGCTCGCAATGCCGGGGTTCATACGAGAATACAATTTCATGAAGCTGCTCAAGCGCGGCTATCATTTTGTCTTCCGGCGTTTCATCGTCCGACTCTTTTCGCTTCGACATTTCGGTCATCAGATAAGGAAATACACCAAACCCCAGGCTTTCCAGGAAAAGATCAGCGTCAGACAAATTCTCAATCCTTCCCACATCATACAGCTGAATATTGTGTCCCTGCCATGAACGGATCAGGTTTTCGGGATCATTATCCTGGTGTAACGTTTTTGCAATATTGTTCGCGGTTCCGTATGGAAGCAGGCCTATCGGCCAGACTTTATCGATCATCTTTCGCTTCAGCAGCTTTTTAGCCACTTTTCTGATGGTGCCGTCACCTCCTGCAATCACCAGTATGTCGAATTCGTGATCGAAATCCTTCCAGTCATCATCCTTAACCGAAATATATATGCAATCAAAGCCATGGGACCTGATCAAACGGGTTAGTTTTTCCTTACTATGCTCTTCATCGCCCGCGCCCGGATTGTGTACTAATAGTGCTGTTTTCATAATTATTAATAGCTGAAAAGAACATGGATTGAAAAAATGATACCACTGCCGTTCAGCATGGCATTAAAAATGTTACAGAACTGATATGAGGATATTAATTACAAACGACGATGGGATTTACAGTCCCGGTATTGCCGCACTTGCAAAGGTTGCTGCTCGATTTGGGGAAGTAGTGGTGGTTGCTCCTGATGTTGAGCAGTCATCTATGGGCCACGCAGTTACGCATTCACGACCGCTGACGGTGAAGATGTCGCCCATTCCTTTCGAAGGCATAGAGGCATTTCGCGTAAATGGTACGCCCGCGGATTGTGTTGCGCTCGGTACGCATATCTACAAAAACATCGAGGTGGTTCTGTCCGGGATCAATATGGGGCCGAACCTGGGAAATTCTATGTGGCACTCAGGCACTTTGGCCGGAGCCAAACAGGGAGTGCTGCTTGGCGTAAAGGGAATTGCCTACAGCACACCCGTTGGAAAAAGCGAACCCGATTTCAAGCTGCTCGATCCATTTGTCGCCGAATCGCTGAAGTTGCTTCTCGAAGCACCTGGAAACGGTCTCTATAATGTTAACCTTCCTCCCCAACCACAAGGCGTTAAGTGGACGCGGCAATCAGT
>DASWTK010000247.1:0-14276 GCA_036402175.1 Chitinophagaceae bacterium
ATAACTGTTGAATGGCTTAAGCTTTCATTCGCAATTCTATAGTTAGCATTCAAAATAAAAATCTGCGGGAGTAGCTCATTTGGTAGAGCGATAGCCTTCCAAGCTATAGGTGGCGAGTTCGAGCCTCGTCTTCCGCTCTAACAGGTTGTCAGATGAGAGATGACAGTTGACAGTAATTTGCCACTGTCAGCGAACAACGGTCAACTGTCAACAATTTTTGACAAAAGCCGTTGTAGCTCAGGGGCAGAGCACTTCCTTGGTAAGGAAGAGGTCGTGAGTTCAATTCTCATCAACGGCTCTGGATTTCATCCGTAAGAGGAATGAGATGTTAGAAGCTGAATAAAAATTTAAACACCGCAACTAAAAACAGATAACGATGTCAAAAGAGACCTTCAAGAGGGACAAACCTCACGTTAACGTTGGTACCATCGGTCACATTGACCACGGTAAAACCACTTTGACTGCCGCTATTACCACTATTCTGGCTTCAAAAGGTATGGCGACAGCGAAAAAATATGATGAAATCGATGCTGCACCTGAGGAAAAGGAACGTGGTATCACGATTAACACGGCTCACGTTGAGTATCAGACGGCAAACCGTCACTATGCTCACGTTGACTGTCCCGGTCACGCTGACTATGTGAAGAATATGATCACTGGTGCCGCCCAGATGGACGGTGCTATCCTGGTTGTGGCTGCAACTGATGGTCCGATGCCGCAAACAAAAGAGCACATCCTGCTCGCACGCCAGGTGGGTGTTCCCCGCATGGTTGTGTTCATGAATAAAGTTGACCTCGTTGACGATCCGGAACTGCTGGAGCTTGTTGAAATGGAGATCCGCGAACTGCTGAGCTTCTACGGATTCGATGGCGACAATACACCTATTATTAAAGGTTCAGCTACTGGCGCTCTTGCCGGAGAAGACAAATGGGTTAAGGCTGTTGAAGAATTGATGGAAGCTGTTGATTCTTACATCCCGCTGCCTCCTCGTCCGGTTGACCAGCCATTCCTGATGTCTGTTGAGGACGTGTTCTCTATCACTGGTCGTGGTACTGTTGCTACCGGCCGTATCGAAAGAGGTCGCGTTAAAGTTGGTGAAGGCGTTGAGATCGTTGGATTGATCGAGAAGCCGCTGACTTCAACTGTTACCGGTGTGGAAATGTTCCGCAAACTGCTCGATGAGGGTGAAGCCGGCGATAACGCAGGTCTGCTGTTACGCGGTATTGAAAAGAACCAGGTTCGCCGTGGTATGGTAATCTGTAAGCCAGGATCTATCAACCCGCATACTGAGTTCAAAGGCGAGGTTTATGTACTGAGCAAAGAAGAAGGCGGACGTCATACTCCATTCTTCCAGAAATACCGCCCTCAGTTCTACTTCCGTACAACGGACGTAACAGGAGAGGTTGAACTTCCTGCAGGAACTGAAATGGTAATGCCTGGCGATAACACCACACTGACCGTTAAACTGATCGCTCCGATCGCGATGGAAAAAGGTCTGAAGTTCGCCATCCGTGAAGGTGGACGTACTGTGGGCGCAGGTCAGGTGACAGAAATTTTAAAATAAGCGAGAGGCGTAAGCTTTAGCTTTTTTAGCCGAAAGGCGTGCAAATAATTTTTCTATATTTGCGATAATTAAGAGCTGTTCGTCCCAGGCGAATAGCTCTTAGCTTTCATACGGGCATAGTTCAACGGTAGAATAGAGGTCTCCAAAACCTTTGATCCGGGTTCGAATCCTGGTGCCCGTGCACAAAAAGTACTATGAATAAAGTTTCAACATACTTCAGCGAGTCGTATAAAGAGCTGCTGGAAAAGGTGACCTGGCCTACATGGACTCAATTGCAGCAGTCCACAGTTATAGTGCTGATAGCAACTATTGTCATTACTGCGGTAGTTTGGGTTATGGACCTCGCCTCAAATTCACTTTTAAAACTTATCTACTCATTCTTTGCATAATGGAAGCAGTTAATCAACAACAGGATACCAATACCAAATGGTATGTGCTAAGGGTGGTCAGTGGCAAAGAACGCAAGGTGAAGGAATATCTCGACAAAGAGGTTTCGCGTGGCGGTTGGGACAGTGTTGTAAAACAGGTGTTCCTCCCCGTAGAAAAGGTGTATAAGGTTCAGAATGGGAAAAAGGTGATGCGTGAAAGAAACTACTATCCCGGTTACGTAATGATAGAAGTTACTGATGGTAAACTAACCGATGAGCTTATAACAACCATCAGTAATATTTCCAACGTAATGCATTTTCTCACTGATGGCAAAGGTTCTCACGGGAACATCATCTCACTTCGCAAGCATGAAGTGGCCAAGATGCTTGGTAAGATGGATGAAATGGCTGAAGCCGGCGGAATGAGCATGAGTGAACCATTCATTGTAGGAGAAACCATCAAGATCATTGAAGGTCCTTTCAACGATTTCAATGGCATTATCGAAGAAGTGAACGACGAGAAAAAGAAACTCAAAGTGACCGTGAAGATATTCGGTCGTTCAACTCCAGTAGAATTGAATTACATGCAGGTTGAAAAGATTTCCTGATCAATCCGGCATTCATTTTATAAGAGGCTGTTTCAAAAGGTTGAGACAGCCTCTTTTCTTTTGTCAATTTTTCTGATATTTTTACCTCCTTTTGAAAAAGATTTGATTATGAGAATGGCTCACATCGTGCCTGTTTATAAAGATCCGTCCCAGGTAGAGCGGTTGGTAAAAAAGTTGAGCCATCCCAATTTCGACTTCTATATTCATGTAGATGCCAAGTACGATATTGAGCCATACAAATACCTTGAAAATATAGATCGGGTCTATCTTATAAAAAACAGGATCAAGGTCAGATGGGCAGGATACAGCTTCACGCAGGCTGTCTTCAACAGTATGGAAGAAATTCTTGGCAGCGGCAGGAAATATGACTTTATCAATTGCATGAGCGGTCAGGACTACCCGTTAGTTTCCACGCAAAGGTTTTATTCATTTTTTGAGGATCAACCCGGAAAAAACTTCATCGCTATAGAGAAATACGGATCCGAATGGTGGAAACAGGCGGAGATAAGGATCCACAAATACCATATGACCGATTTTGATTACAAGGGAAAATACAAGGTCCAGTTCCTTCTGAATACCTTTCTTCCCGACCGTAAATTTCCGCTGGATTATACGTTATATGGGAGTAACCGCGCTACATGGTGGACCATCACCACCTCCTGCGCCGAATACCTGTTGAAATTTATAAAAGATAACCCTATCTTGAAGCGTTTTGCACGTTTTACCTGGGCGCCTGATGAGTACCTGATCCCCACCCTGATCATGAATTCTCATTTTAAGGAAACGGTGGTGCCTGAAAATTATAGGTATCTCGACTGGAGCCAGGGTGGAAGCAACCCTAAGATACTTACCATTAAAGATTTTGATATTCTGAGCACGACAGATAAATTGCTGGCACGAAAATTTGATATAAAAATAGATACGAAGATCCTTGATTTGTTAGACGAGATGACCCGCTCCCCACTGAATTAAGCTGAAGGTTTTAAATTAAAAGCAAAGGAGATAAAATGGCAACTTTGTTAACCTTGAAGTCCGTCCATGATGAACGTGGAATGCTCACCGTACTGGATAATATTGATGAATCGCTGCCTTTTCCCGTAAAAAGAATATTCTATATTCAGAAAGCCACCGACAGCCGGGGAGGCCACCGTCATTACCATACTCAGCATGCGGTTATATGCATTGTCGGAAGCTGCAAAGTTACAGTGAATGATGGTAAATCAGAATCTACATATCAGTTAAACAGTCCTTCACAATGCCTGATAATGGAAACTTCCGACTGGCATACGATGCACAGTTTTTCAAAAGATGCCATTCTCCTGGCGCTTGCCTCAACAGTATACGATCCCACAGATTATATTTATTCCCCTTACGAAAAAAAAGTAACGGCGGATGATACCGTATGAGGATCTTAAGCTGGTAAATAAAGAATTTTCGAACGACTTCCTTCGCGAATTTGAAAAAGTGCTTTCAAGCGGATGGTATATCCTGGGCGATGAAGTACGAAAGTTCGAAGCCGATTTTGCTGCTTACCACGATATCCCGCACTGTATTGGCGTTGCTAACGGACTCGACGCGCTGATTCTCTCATTGAAGACGCTGAACCTGCCACCCGGAAGTGAAGTGATCGTTCCCTCCAATACTTATATCGCGACAATTCTTTCCATTATTCATTGCGGATTGAAACCTGTTCTGGTTGAACCCCGTATCGATACTTATAATATCGATCCTGAAAAGATCGCCGGATTTATTACCAGTAATACTTCAGCTATCCTGGTAGTGCATCTTTATGGAAAATGCTGTGACATGGACCCGGTTCTGGAGATTTGCCGTCATCACCGGATTTCTTTGATAGAAGATTGTGCTCAGTCACATGGCGCGCGTTATAAAAACCGGCTTTGCGGGACTTTTGGTGAAGCTGCCGCTTTCAGCTTTTATCCAACCAAAAACCTGGGGTGTTTGGGGGATGGGGGAGCAGTGCTAACTTCCGATGGCTCGCTGGAAACAAAGATCCGGTTGTTGAGAAATTATGGTTCATCCCGGAAATATTATAACGAAGAGGTTGGATATAACAGCCGTCTCGATGAATTGCAGGCTGCCTTTCTGCAGGTGAAACTCAAAAAGCTGCATCAGATCAATTCACATAAAAAAAAGCTTGCGGAACTTTACCGGTCACACCTAAGCGAAGCATTCATTAAACCTCATTTTCACAGCGACTACGATGATGTATTCCACATTTTTACAGTAAGGCATGAACGCAGAGACGCGTTAAGGGAATATCTCCGTGTAAATGGAGTGAATACAGAAGTGCACTATCCTGTACCACCGCATCAGCAAAAAGCTTTATTGCCATTACTGGGACAAATGGAATTTCCCATTTCTGAAGAAATACACAAAACTATTCTGAGCCTGCCCTGTTCCACCGCGCATACTGAAGAGGATATTTACAGGGTTATTGAGGTGATGAATAAATTTCCGGCCCGATAGGATTACGTAAATCAATAATTCATGTTGCATCTGTTAAACGCCTGCCTGCCAGATTTTTCAGGGCGGGGCATGAGCATAAAAAAAGCCCCGTCTCACGGGGCTTTGCAATAGTTTGTAATGTTATGTCAGGCCTACATCGAAGATGAACCTGGTTCGCCGCCACCTGGATTTTCAGTAGTGGGGTAGTCCATTCCTGATGATGATGGATTATTATTTTCAGATGAAGTAGGAGTAGATGAAGATGATGATGATGAAGTTGATCTGCCTGAACTTTTCGAAGCCCTGCCGGAAGATTTTTTAGCAGCTGCTTTTTTGGGAGCCGCTTTTTTAGGAGCAGATTTTTTAGCTGCTTTTTTTGCTGCTTTTTTAGCACCACCTCTTTTAGCTGCTTTTTTTGCACCGCCGCGTTTCGCTGCTTTCTTCGCGCCTTTTTTAGCTGCACCTTTCCTGGCCGCTTTCTTTGCGCCACGTTTAGCGGCTTTCTTTGCTCCACCTTTTCTAGCTGCGCCTTTTTTAGCTGCTTTCTTTGCACCGCGTTTGGAAGCGCCTTTTTTAGCTGCCCCTCTTCTTGCTGATTTTTTCGATGCTGATTTTTTAGACGCTGATCGTTTTGCCGCGCCCTTTTTAGCTGCTTTTTTCTTTGACGTTGCCATAGTGTTTTGTGAATTTAGTAGTTAGTGAAAGTTATGAGTTGATATATTGACAGAAAAGTTATGCAGAAAAATTCAAATGAAAAAAATGTTGTCGCATTTTTGTAAACATATCATCCCGTTTCGTTCGTACCTGGTAGTTGGAGTTGCTATCAAATGCAGATGATTGTGATGGTGAACTCGCGATAATTGATGGTGTAATTACGATGAAGTTGATGTAGCGGATTCAGGAAAGCCGATTGCGAAACAAGAGAAGGAATCAATTGGTCTGCAGAGAACCCTTGGTGTCCGATTTGGGATGGCAAGCAGGAGAAGTCATGAGGTTCGACCTGGGATAGGCAAGCATGAAAGCCGCAACCTTTCCCACCGCAAATTCCTGTTGTTTCTTTATGAAACGTTTCTTACCTTTGCGCTCCCCAAATTTAAAGTTCTTTTTTATTCGCCTTGCGAATGATGGGAATTGGGAGATCCGGTAGTCGGCAAACGCAGACGAAAGGTCGTTATCACCAAAAAAATGTAAAAGATGGCAAAAGAAATTACCGGTTACGTGAAGTTGCAGGTAAAAGGCGGCCAGGCAAATCCTGCGCCTCCAATTGGACCTGCACTGGGTTCTAAGGGCATCAATATCATGGAGTTCTGCAAGCAGTTTAACGCCCGCACCCAGGACAAAATGGGAAAAGTTCTCCCTGTACTTATCACGGTTTATTCGGACAAATCGTTCGAATTCATCATCAAAACTCCGCCTGCGGCAGTTCAACTTCTGGACGCTGCCAAAATTCAAAGTGGTTCCAAAGAGCCAAATCGTGCAAAGGTTGGTAAAGTTTCCTGGACACAGGTAGAAGCGATAGCGAAGGATAAAATGCCTGACCTTAACTGCTTCACAGTGGAAAGTGCCATGCGTATGGTTGCTGGTACAGCCCGCAGTATGGGACTTACAGTGGAAGGTAAAGCCCCCTGGGATAACTAATTCGCTAACGTGTCTGCGCCTTTTGCTTCACAGGCAATAGTAACCAGGCATTAAAATCATTACGAGATGGCAATCACTAAGAAAAGAAAAACAGCAAATACCAAGGTCGACAAGACCAAAAACTATACACTCAGGGAAGCATCTTCCCTGGTGAAAGAAGTGAACACTACCAAGTTTGACGCTTCGGTAGATCTTCATATCCGCCTCGGTGTAGATCCGAAAAAAGCCGACCAGGCAATCCGCGGAACGGTTAACCTGCCTCACGGCACCGGTAAAACCAAGCGGGTACTGGTGCTCACCACTCCCGATAAGGAAGCAGATGCAAGAGCAGCGGGAGCCGACTTTGTTGGGCTGGATGAATTTGTAACCAAGATCGAAGGTGGATGGGTGGATATCGATGTGATCATTGCAACGCCCTCAGTTATGCCGCGCATCGGTAAACTGGGTAAGATACTCGGTCCCCGCAACCTAATGCCTAATCCAAAGACCGGTACTGTTACAAATGATGTAGCAGCGGCGGTGAATGAGGTTAAGGGCGGAAAGATTGCGTTCAAGGTTGACAAGGCCGGTATCATACACGCTTCAATCGGACGTGTAAGCTTTACGCCCGACAAGATTGCCGAGAACAGCCAGGAGCTGATCAACGCAATCCTGAAGGCAAAACCTTCTTCCGCAAAGGGAACGTACGTGAAAAGCGTATTCATGGCAAGTTCCATGAGCCCGGGCATCGCAATCGACACAAAAACATTTATTCATTAGGATCGAAGTGAGGTAATCACTCCGCTCGCACTCAAATAAGAGTTATGACTAAAGATCAAAAAAATGAAGTGATTGAAGTACTGAAGGAAAAATTCTCACAGTACAACAATTTCTACGTTACAAATACCGAATCGCTTACTGTTGAACAGGTAAGCAAGCTGCGTCGTATCTGCTTCGATAAGAATGTAGAAATGAAAGTAGCCAAGAATACACTTATCAAAAAGGCGCTTGAGAGCATGGATAATGACCGCTTCTCTGGTGTATTTGAATCACTGAATGGCGTAACCGCGCTGCTTTTCAGCGAAAGCGCAAAAGATCCCGCGCTCATCATTTCAACCTTCCGTAAAGAAAGCAATGGCGAAAGGCCTGTGCTGAAAGCGGCATTCATTGACGGTGATGTATTCGTTGGAGATAACCAGCTGGCAGCATTGAGAGACCTGAAGAGCAAGCAGGATCTTATCGGAGAGATCATCGGACTGTTGCAATCACCTGCGAAGAACGTGATCAGCGCACTGAATGCCGGTGGCAAACTGGCAAGCCTGGTAAAAGCACTGGAAGAAAGAGCTCAGGCATAATTGCCCGATGGCTTACGACAAAGGTCGGGTGCCAACGAACAGCAATTAATAATTTTTCAAATTCCTATGTCTTCGGGTATAAGTGAAGACACTTTATAAATTCTCCGCCGGAGTCAAGACTATGAAGGCGGTTATTAAAAATGTAAAAAATGGCAGACTTAAAAGCATTTGCTGAACAACTGGTAAACTTATCAGTTAAAGAAGTAAACGAACTCGCAAAGATCCTTAAAGAGGAATACGGTATTGAACCTGCAGCTGCTGCTGTAGCTGTTGCTGCCGGACCTGCTGCTGCAGGACCTGCTGCTGTAGAAGAAAAAACATCTTTCAACGTAATATTGAAAGCTGCTGGCGCTAACAAGCTGAATGTTGTTAAGATCGTGAAAGATCTTACTGGACTTGGCCTGAAAGAAGCGAAAGACCTCGTTGACGGCGCTCCAAAGCCAGTTAAAGAAGGTGTAAGCAAAGCTGATGCTGATGCATTGGTTGCTAAGCTGAAAGAAGCTGGTGCTGAAGTTGAAGTGCAGTAAGCGATTAGCTGATTAGATGATTAGCCGATTAGCCGATTAAACAACGGGCTGGGAAAGTTGCTGGACGATTAGTGTAGTAGCAGAAAAGCTCTTGGAGGTTAGCTGATGTGGTCGCTAAAAATTATAAGCCCATCCAGGAAATCGGATGGGCTTTTTTTATGCTGGTTACGAATACGGGATGCACCGCTTTCACCTCCCGTATTAACTTTCCGTCCTGAAAAATTTATCCACTATTTTCCTATTAATCGTTACCTTTGCTGTCCTTTAATTTTGGCCAAAAATATTTTGACGTTTCAAATCTTGCATAAATAGTTGTTTTTCAACTGCTTTTATTTCTTTTGGGGTAAAAGGCAGCAAGCATTTGCGCGTCATGTAACTATCTAAAACCGGTTTAATTTAGATATGTCTTCTACAAAAATGAACACCAGGGTGAATTTCGGAAAGATCAAGCACCTTGCTGACGCACCCGACCTACTTGAAGTACAGATCCAGTCTTTTAAAGACTTTTTCCAGTTAGAGACAACTCCCGATAAACGTAATATCGAGGGCTTATTCCGTGTGTTCAGGGAAAACTTTCCCATTACCGATACACGGAACATCTTCGTACTGGAATTTCTAGACTACTTTATCGACCCTCCCCGCTACACCATCGAAGAGTGTATGGAGCGTGGTCTTACCTATGCCGTTCCTCTCAAGGCAAAGCTCAGGCTTAGCTGTAACGATGAGGAGCACGTAGACTTCCAAACCATTGTTCAGGATGTATTCCTTGGTAACATTCCTTACATGACCCCACGCGGCACATTTGTGATCAACGGGGCCGAAAGGGTAGTGGTATCACAGCTGCATCGTTCACCGGGCGTATTCTTCGGTCAGTCCATTCACCCGAATGGAACCAAGATATATTCCGCACGTGTGATCCCTTTCAAAGGCGCATGGATGGAGTTTGCTACGGATATCAACAACGTGATGTATGCTTACATCGATCGTAAGAAAAAATTCCCGGTAACCACATTGCTCCGCTCTATCGGTTATGAAACCGATAAGGACATCCTCGAGCTTTTTGGAATGGCTGATGAAGTGAAATCTGATAAGAAAGCACTTCAGAAATACATTGGCAAAAAGCTGGCTGCCCGCGTGCTCAGAAGCTGGGTGGAGGATTTCGTTGACGAAGACACCGGTGAAGTTGTTTCTATCGAAAGAAATGAAGTTGTACTGGAGCGTGATTCAATTCTCGACGAAGAAGCAATTGAAACAATCTCTGAAATGGACGTGAAAAGCGTTTTCATTCAGAAAGAAGATGTGGGCGGCGATTATGCGATCATCTACAACACGCTTAATAAAGACACCTCTAACAGTGAACTGGAAGCTGTTCAGCACATTTACCGCCAGCTGCGCGGCGCTGATGCACCGGATAATGAAACTGCAAGAGGCATTATTGATAAATTATTCTTCAGCGACAAGCGTTACGACCTTGGAGAAGTTGGCCGTTACAAGATCAACCGCAAACTGAACCTTAGTCAACCGCTTGATCAGAAAACGCTGACTAAAGAAGATATCATCGAGATCATCAAATACCTGGTGCGCTTAACAAACGCCAAGGCTGAAATTGACGATATCGATCACCTGAGCAACCGCCGTGTTCGTACGGTAGGTGAGCAGTTATACGCCCAGTTCGGCGTAGGCCTTGCCCGTATGGCAAGAACCATCCGCGAAAGAATGAACGTAAGGGACAATGAGGTGTTCACACCTGTTGACCTGATCAATGCAAGAACACTTTCTTCAGTGATCAACTCATTCTTCGGTACCTCGCAGTTATCGCAGTTCCTGGATCAGACAAACCCGCTGAGCGAGATCACGCACAAGCGTCGTATCTCAGCGCTCGGACCCGGTGGTCTCAGCCGCGAACGCGCAGGCTTTGAGGTTCGTGACGTTCACTATTCACACTATGGCCGTCTTTGCACCATTGAAACGCCGGAAGGTCCGAACATCGGACTTATCTCCACGCTTTGCGTGCACGCCAAGATCAACGAAATGGGCTTTATTGAAACGCCCTATCGTAAGGTGAACGACGGTAAAGTGGATATGAAGAAACTGACGTTCCTGAGTGCAGAAGAAGAAGATATCGCTAAAATAGCACAGGCAAATGCGCCGCTCGACGAGAAAGGCCATTTCATGGAAGAGAAAGTGGTAAGCCGCCAGACCGGCGACTTCCCGATCCTCGACAAGCAGGAAGTTGAATTCATGGACGTAGCTCCGAACCAGATCGTGGGACTGAGCGCTTCCCTGATCCCCTTCCTTGAGCACGATGATGCTAACCGTGCACTGATGGGATCAAACATGCAACGCCAGGCAGTACCGCTGATCCGTCCCGAAAACCCGATCGTGGGTACAGGACTGGAAGGCAAAGCGGCCCGCGATGCAAGGATCCAGATACATTCAGAAGGCGAAGGCGTTGTTGAATTCGTGGATGCAAATGAAATTCATGTGCGGTATGAGCGCGATGAGATGATGCGTCTCGTAAGCTTCGAGGAAGACCTCAGGGTTTACAGGCTCACCAAATTCGCGAAGACCAACCAGGAAACTTCCATCAACCTTAAGCCGGCTGTCAGAAAAGGCCAGCGCGTTAAGAAAGGCGACTTCCTTACCGAAGGTTATGCAACAAAAGACGGAGAACTGGCACTTGGACGTAACCTTAAAGTGGCATTCATGCCATGGAAGGGATACAACTTCGAGGATGCGATCGTGATCAGCGAGAAAGTAGTTCGTGAGGACCTTTTCACCTCTGTTCACATTTCAGAATACGAACTGGAAGTACGTGATACAAAATTGGGCGAAGAGGAACTGACACCAGATATTCCAAACGTTTCTGAAGAAGCAACAAAAGACCTCGACGAAAATGGTATCATCCGGATCGGTGCGTCTATCAAAGAAGGAGATATCCTGATTGGTAAGATCACACCTAAGGGTGAAAGCGATCCTACTCCTGAAGAAAAGCTGTTAAGGGCGATCTTCGGTGACAAGGCAGGTGATGCAAAAGACGCTTCACTGAAAGCGCCAAGTGGAATTGAAGGTGTTGTGATCAGCAAGAAACTTTTCCAGCGTGCGAAGAAAGACAAGAATGCAAAGGTTCGTGAAAAGGCCGCTCTGGAGAAAATAGAAAAGATACACGAGAAGAATACAGCAGACCTGCTTGAAGTTTTATTGAGCAAGCTGCAGATGCTGGTTAAAGAAAAACCATCTGCGGGAGTGTCAAACAATTTCGGCGAGATCCTGATTGGCAAGGGTGCAAAATTCACCGCGAAGAACCTGAGCGGTATCGATTATCAGAACGTTAACCCATTGGGTTGGACAACTGATGCTACCATCGATGATCAGATCAACACCCTGCTGCACAACTATAACATCAAGTACAACGAAGAGCTGGGAAGATACAAGCGTGAGAAGTTTAATATTTCAATCGGTGACGAATTGCCTGCAGGCGTATTGAAGCTTGCTAAAGTTTACCTGGCCGTTAAGCGTAAGCTGAAGGTGGGTGATAAAATGGCGGGACGTCACGGTAATAAAGGTATCGTTGCCAAGATCGTTCGTGCAGAGGACATGCCGTTCCTGGAAGATGGAACGCCGGTTGATATCGTTCTGAACCCATTGGGCGTACCAAGTCGTATGAACCTTGGACAGATCTATGAAACTGTACTTGGCTGGGCCGGACAGAAGCTGGGTGTGAAATTCGCAACCCCGATCTTCGACGGTGCAACCACAGAAGAGATAGCAGAATACTGTTCCAATGCGGGATTGCCGATGTTTGGTCACACGTTCCTGAGCGATGGCGAAACAGGCGAGCGCTTCCACCAGAAAGCAACGGTGGGTGTGATCTATATGATCAAATTGCACCACATGGTGGATGATAAAATGCACGCCCGTTCAATCGGACCTTACAGCCTCATCACGCAACAACCGTTGGGTGGTAAAGCACAGTTCGGTGGTCAGCGTTTCGGTGAAATGGAGGTTTGGGCGCTTGAAGCATACGGTGCTGCCAACATTCTGCAGGAATTGCTCACTATCAAATCTGATGATATCATTGGTCGTGCCAAGACCTACGAATCAATTGTAAAAGGAGATAACATCCCAAGAGCCGGCATTCCGGAATCCTTCAACGTGTTGGTACACGAACTGAGGGGGTTGGGATTGGATTTAAAATTTGAGTAAGGATTGAAAAATGCAAAATGTAAAATTCAAAATGCAAAATAGGGTTCTTGTTTAGCAACGTGGTTTTCATTTTACATTTTACATTTTTCATTTTACATTCTCATTCTAGTAACTAACAATAATCAGCAACTAAATATGGCTCTCAAAAAAGACAATCGTCCAAGGTCCAGTTTCTCAAAGATCACCATCGGACTTGCTTCGCCCGACTCAATTCTCGAGCGCAGCTATGGTGAGGTCCTGAAACCTGAAACGATCAACTATCGTACGTACAAGCCCGAGCGCGATGGTTTGTTCTGCGAAAGGATTTTTGGCCCTGTTAAAGATTATGAATGTGCGTGCGGAAAGTATAAGCGTATCCGTTATAAGGGCATCGTCTGCGACCGTTGTGGTGTAGAGGTTACCGAAAAGAAAGTACGCCGCGAAAGAATGGGCCACCTGAAACTGGTTGTGCCTGTAGTGCACATCTGGTATTTCAAAAGCCTTCCGAACAAGATCGGTTACCTGCTGGGCGTAAGCTCCAAGAAACTGGAAAGCATCGTTTATTATGAAAGATACGTGGTGATACAGCCAGGTATCCGTACAGATAAGGGACAGAATTCAGGCGACCTTCTCACTGAAGAAGAATACCTGGAGATACTCGATACCCTGCCTAAGGACAATCAGTACCTTCCTGATGATGATCCCAACAAGTTCATCGCGAAGATGGGTGCCGAAGCTGTACATGATATGTTGCAGCGCATCGACCTGGATCAGTTGTCATTCGATCTCAGGAATGCCGCGGCTACCGAAACTTCACAGCAACGTAAGGCCGACGCATTGAAGCGCCTGAGTGTTGTGGAAGCTTTCCGTGAAGCAAATGGCAGGATCACCAACCGCCCTGAATGGATGGTGATGCAATACATTCCTGTAATTCCACCCGAACTGCGTCCATTAGTGCCACTGGATGGCGGACGTTTCGCGTCATCGGACCTGAACGACCTCTATCGCCGTGTGATCATCCGTAACAACCGTTTGAAGCGTCTCCTGGAGATCAAAGCTCCGGAAGTGATCCTTCGTAACGAAAAAAGAATGTTGCAGGAAGCGGTGGACAGCCTGTTCGATAACAGCCGAAAGTCAAATGCCGTTAAAGCAGAAGGCGGACGTGCGCTGAAATCATTGTCAGACGTCCTGAAAGGTAAACAAGGCCGGTTCCGTCAGAACCTTCTTGGTAAACGTGTGGATTATTCAGGTCGTTCTGTGATCGTGGTAGGACCTGAGCTCAAATTGCACGAGTGCGGTCTTCCGAAAGATATGGCTGCTGAATTGTTCAAGCCATTCATTATTCGCAAACTCATTGAAAGAGGTATCGTAAAAACAGTAAAATCAGCCAGGAAACTGGTTGACAGGAAAGAAGCTGTTGTTTGGGATATCCTTGAAAATATATAAAAAGGTCACCCTGTAATGCTGAACCGTGCGCCAACGCTGCACCGTTTGTCAATACAGGCCTTCCAGCCAAAACTGGTGGAAGGTAAGGCCATCCAGCTGCACCCGTTGGTGTGTACGGCTTTCAACGCCGACTTCGACGG
>DASWTK010000248.1:0-5620 GCA_036402175.1 Chitinophagaceae bacterium
CATTCGAACGTTACGTCGCCGATACCGATCCCGCATTCCTCGAAGGCGTGCAAAAACCAACGGCGGCACTCATCTCCCAGCTCCACGCTGACCGCCTCTCCATCGTAAACCTGCTCTCATCTTTTTCCGAAGAAGCCCTCCTGCGCAAAGGTATCCACCCCCGCTACGGCAAGTTCGTCATTAGTCAGTGGGTTGAATTTTTTCTGCTTCACGAGGCGCATCATGTTTTTATGATTTTTATGCTAACGTCGGATTTAAAGAGATGAGTTTTGGGTTTTGGGTTTTGAGTTTTGGGTTCTTCTCCGGAAAGGTTTCGCGTTTCGGGTTTCTGGTTTCGGGTTCTTCTCGGGAAAGGTTTCGGGTTTCGTGTTTCGGGTTTCTGGTTCTTCTCCGGAAAATTGCTGCTGAAAAAGTGTCGTGTTTCAGGTTCCACTCCAGGCAGTTGCTGCATGTGGAGTTGCCTGACCTGGCTAGAAAAACGCTCGCAAAAAATACCTAAGATTCTACTTACTCAAAATCTCAAAACTCCAATCTAAATCAATCCGGCTATTTAAACCAAAGCCTCCACCCTGGAAAACCCGAAACACGAAACCCGAAACCAGAAACCTTAAACCCGAAAATCCCTACATTTACAAGTAAGTTCGCACCATGAGCATCGAGAAAGACATTTCCCAACGAAAATTCAAGACGGAATACCAGAAAACAATGATCAACCTCATCTTCACCCATAACTGGATGATGGAAAGGATGAAATTGTTTTTTGAACAGGCCGACCTCACTCCACAGCAGTTCAACATCCTTCGGATACTGCGCGGAGCCGGACAGCCCCTCTCAACGCTGCAGATAAGGCAGCGCATGCTCGATAAAATGAGCGATACAAGTCGGATCGTTGACCGCCTCATCAAAAAAGGACTTGTAAAAAAAGTTGTGTGCAAATCAGACCGCAGGCTGGTAGATGTTTCCATCACCGAACGCGGAATGAAGTTGCTGGAAAAACTGGATGATACGCAAACCGATCTTGACAACATCCTGCAAAACCTCAGCGAACCCGATGCGCGTCAACTCAACAAGTTGCTCGACAAGATCCGAAACTCCGAATAACCGCTTCCCTACATGAACAGGAAACTTTCATCCTTCATCATTTTTTTACTCATTACTACCTGCCTGATTGCGCAGAAGAAACATGAATTCCGCGCAGCATGGATCGCAACGGTTGCCAATATCGACTGGCCATCGAAACCAACTATAAGTGTCGACAGTCAGCGCACCGAATACATCAACCTGCTGGAAATGCATCGCCGCAACGGCCTCAATGCGGTGATCGTTCAGATTCGCCCTGCTACAGATGCATTTTATCCTTCACCCATGGAACCGTGGAGCGAATGGCTCACCGGCAAACAGGGTAAGCCGCCGGCAAATTACTACGATCCTCTGCAATTCATGATCGATGAAGCGCACAAACGCGGACTTGAATTCCACGCCTGGTGCAATCCCTATCGCGCTGAATTCACCATCGGAAAATCGTCCATCGCCCCAACACATATAACAAGACTTCATCCTGAATGGTTCCTAACCTATGGGGATAAACGCTATTTCGATCCGGGTAATAAAGAAGCGCAACGGTTTGTTGTGAATGTCATCCGCGATATTGTCAGAAGATATGATGTGGATGCGATTCATTTCGATGATTATTTTTATCCATACCGCATCGCAGGAAAAGAATTTCCCGATTCGCTTACCTTTTCACGACATGGGCCTGGATTTACGAGGGACGACTGGCGACGCAGCAACGTCGATTCAGTGATCGTGCAGCTTGCAAAAGCCATTAAGGAAGAGAACAAGTATTGCAGATTTGGGATTTCACCCTTCGGAGTTTGGAGAAATAAAGATAAAGATCCGCAAGGCAGCGATTCACGCGCGGGTCAAACCAACTATGATGATCTCTATGCCGACATATTACTTTGGCTGAAGAAAGGCTGGATAGATTATGTAGCCCCACAATTGTATTGGGAATTCACGCATCCCAACGCGCCCTACGCGCCCTTGCTCGATTGGTGGAGCAAAAATTCATACGGCAAGCATTGTTACATCGGACTTGGTATCTATCGTGCTACGGGTAATAATATTTCAGCTCCCTGGAAGGATTCAACGTTGTTACCACGACAAATTCAAGCCCTTCAGAACACACCAAATGTTCAGGGCGCCATTTATTTCAGCAGCAAATCGTTCATAAATAATCCGAACGGCTGGAACGACAGCCTGCAGAACAATTATTATAAATTTCCCGCGCTCATTCCGCCAATGCCGTGGATCGATGCAAAAAAACCAGCTCCGCCTGTTGTACAGAAACTGGACAATGGTCACTGGAAGATCAGCGCGTCGGCCGACAGATCTGTCAAATCCATAGTGCTTTATGTTTTTCGCCCCGGAGAAACAATTTCAGAGGACGCAAGCACCATCTGGATGATCCATTCCGGCAATGAAGCCATATTAAAGGTTTCCGATATGAGTGGAATGTTCGGCCCCGGCAGCAGGTTTGCCGCAACTGCTGTGAGTAAAACCAATAACGAAAGCTCACTCGTACTGCTCCAATAAAGGCCGCTTTGTTTTACCTTTGACACCGCAACAATTTATTCATACTACAAAAGATTAGCTATGCCTGGTTTCGAATTATTTGGCGCCGAAGAACGCAAGGAAGTAAACGATGTGCTGGAAACAGGCATCCTTATGCGGTATGGATTTGAAGGACCGCGTAAAGGCATCTGGAAATCGAAAGAACTGGAACAGGCAATCTGCGAAACTTTTGGCAGCAAATACGCGCAACTCACGTCCAGTGGTACCGCCGCGTTGACCACTGCAATGGCAGCTCTGGGCATCGGAGCCGGTGACGAAGTGATCACTCCTGCATTCACCTTTGTGGCAAGCTTCGAAGCCATCATGAGCGTGGGCGCTATCCCAGTATTGGTGGATGTTGATGATTCGCTCACATTAAATCCCGATGCGGTTCGTAAAGCAATCACTCCAAAAACAAAATGCGTGATGCCCGTGCATATGTGCGGCAGCATGGCAGATATGGATGCGTTGATAGCAATTTGCAGGGAACACAAACTGATTTTGCTGGAAGACGCGTGTCAGAGTATCGGCGGTACTTACAAAGGAAAATACCTGGGCACTATTGGCGACGCGGGCACATTTTCATTTGACTTTGTAAAAACCATCACCTGTGCCGAAGGTGGCGTGGTGATGACCAATAATGAAGATGTTTACATCAAATCCGATGGATACACCGATCATGGACACGATCATAAAGGCGTTGACAGGGGCGCAGACCTTCATCCTTTCATCGGTTACAATTACAGGATATCTGAACTGCACGCGGCGGTAGGACTGGCACAGATCCGCAAGCTGCACAAGTTTCTCGAAATTCAGAAGCGCAATCACGAAACGCTGAAAAACGTTCTTTCACAATTACCGGAGGTTTCATTCCGCACCATCCCCGATCCGGAAGGTGATAGCTGCACCTTCCTTTGCTGGTTCCTTCCAACAGAACAGATTGCGCGCAATACTGTTGCTGAACTGAAAACATTGGGAATTTTGCCTGGCAATTTTTACTGGTACGATAACAACTGGCATTACATCCGCAAGTGGGATCACCTGAAAGAAAGCTCAACGCTGCATGCGCTGCCTCCGGCGCAGCAACAGGCAATTATTGCAAACGCAACGAAAGATTTTTCCGCAAGCGACGCGGTGATGAGTCGTTGTATCTGCACGCTTATCAATCTTTCATTGACCGAAGACCAGATGATTGAAAAAGGAGAAAAGATTGTGGCTGCAATTAAAACAGCGATCAGTAAGGAAAAGAGTCTGGCTTAAGGAAAATGTTTTGCCCCTTATTATTAAAGAATCTATGAGGGTACAGCGAACTTAACTCGCCACAGCTCGACTGGAAAGATTCTGCAGCGAGACAATAATAAGCTACATAAAAAAGAAAAGCCCAATCATAGGGTACGAACCTACATTGGGACTTTTTCACCTTCAAACCATCTGAAGTTAACGTCCGAGCTAGCCGTTTATAATTCTGGACTTATTCAGATAAGAGTTGGTAGGATGGTAAATGAAGAGCACTGAGCCATCCTTGATTGTTTGAATTATTTTCTTGCTGAGATTATTTGCAACTGCGGGGCAACCATGACTTCTTCCGGTGAATGGATTTGACCTCAGATGACGATCGCCGATATATCTCGCGCCATGAATTACAATTTTCCTTGATTCAGCATTGTCATTGATCCCTCTTTCCAATCCATCAAGCACAAGTGAAGTGCCATGCTGACCAACATATGTTCCTTTAGTGATATAAAAACCTAAGCTGCTTTTGTGAGATTCGGGAGTATTCGAAAATGATGTAGCATATTCACCGCCCGAACCACGGCCGTGAGCAACGTATGTTTGCATAACAACGCGCTGAGATTCCACGTCCAGAATATAGAGACGTTTGCTGCGTGACGACTTGCTGAAATCAGCAACAGTTATAAGATTTGATTTTGAAACAAGTCCTTTATTCAATAATGACTTGTATCCTTTGAAAGCGTATTCAAATGCCTGTTTTGGTAAACCAAGCGCTTCCAGGTCCATTGATTCATAAAGCATACCCGCCTCTGCCATTACAGCACCGGCCTCATCTGCCGCCCTATTTGCAAAAGCATGATTCTCAGGATATTTTACTCTGGATGTAGTATTATTCGACGTGGCAATAAGGGAAGGGATCACGAGAAAGGCAATCATTAGTACTGCACTGCTCAGGCTTTTTCCAATAAATGTCAGGTTGATTTTTCTCATCATAAGAATAGTGATTTTAAAACGGGCAATTACTTTAAATATTATAGTAAACCGGACAGCAAAGGTCGCGAAAAGCCCCTTTTTTTTATTGTTTGCAAGTGTAAAATTTTGTTATCAATTCGGGGAAATTACGGGGAAAATCAACGCCAATACGGGCTCTGGCGAACACATCATTTTTCAATAAGCCGACTCTGCAGCACTTTTTGCTGTTAAAGTTTTTTGATTACAGCAATATTATTTTGCTTTCTCAGGAACTGCTTCCGGTTTTGCTACCTCTTCAATGGATTTAGAGCGATCACTGTATTCGCTCATATATATTTTGATAAGAAGAATAAATAGTGAAATGAGGATCGGTCCAAAAATGATCCCGATGAATCCAAATACACTTACACCCACGATCACTCCAAATACGGTAATGAGCGGATGGATATCACCTACCTTTTTATTGAACCAGAACCGGAACACATTATCAACAAGTCCGATTATGATAAATCCATAAAGCAATACAGCAATACCTCTTGCAGCATCGCCATTTGCGAAAAGCAATAATCCCAGTGGAATATAAGCAAGAGCTGCTCCAACAACGGGAAGCATGGCGGTTATAGCGGTGATCACAAACCAGAAAACCGGTTCATCTACCCCTATGATCCAATATCCCAGCAAGCCAACAAGTCCCTGCAATAAAGCAATCACCGGTATTCCCACCGCGTTTGAAATGACCATTGTATTCAGGTCCTTCTTGATCAGCGTCACATTCTCATCCTTAACCGGCATGTAGGAATAG
>DASWTK010000249.1:0-4067 GCA_036402175.1 Chitinophagaceae bacterium
AGGCCGGTTGAATGCCTGGCTGCTTACATCGGCCGGTAAAAAACTGATCTGGTCAAGACCAATATCAAGCGCGGCATCAATGATCTGCGGCCATGATCTGAAATTCAGCCGATGGATAACGGTTCTTCCTGTAATCCTGAACACAGGATTGATGTTCCTTACCATTTGAATTCCATCGCTGAGTTTATTGAATGCGCCTGGAATGTTCCTGATCTCATCATGGAGTGATGCTGGTCCGTCGAGCGAGACGATGATATCGTTCACTGCTTCTACCAGCTGATCTGCATATTTCCCGATAGAAAGTCCGGTTGAGAGCAGGCTTACCCTGATGCCCTGCCCGTTGAGTATCTGGCAAAAACGAAAAAAATTCTGGTTCAGCAGCGCTTCTCCGCCCGACATGACCACCTGCTGCGTTCCAAATTTTTTTAAAGATGAGAGCAGTCCCGTTATGTCGCTCTCAGTTAGCTGTTTCAGGTTCTTATTGTCTTTCCAGATATCACACATGACACACCTGCAATTGCAGGCGCTGTGCGGCATCAGTATCACTATCGGAAGCGCTGATATCCGGTGAGTCTGCAAGGTGCGGTACCTCCTGAAAGTATGATACAGTGTTTGTGCCTGCATGGTCATGTTTTTTTGATGCACACCCAATGAAATGGATCTTTTCTCCGTAATATTTTGTTCAGGAGGGAACCGGGATCATACAATATCCTGAAATTAAATTCTTCAAGTGAACTCAGGGAATGATGAAAATAATGTGCGGCAAATCCCGGAAATCCCAGCGATGTGAAATAATCAAGTGTTCTCTGTTTTGCTTTGGCAGCCTCTTCCAGTTCATAAAAATGAGAATCGATGATGTGTATTGTTCCATCTGGTTTCAAAACCTTTAAAGCGTCGGAAATGGTTTTCCGGAGAGATGAAAAATACTGAACGGATGCGGCGAAAACGATAATGTCAAACTGCGATTGATCCTGAGCACCAACAAAAGGATCACGAGATGTAAATTTCAGGTTCAACCGGTGGCCGAATACCCTTTTGGCCTGCTGCAATTCTACCTGGTTGATGTCGAATCCTGTAACCATGGATTGACTGATAGCAGAAAGTTTGTTCGACAGCCATCCGTTGCCGCAACCTACTTCCAGTATGCTCACGGGCTTTTTGATGTTGGCAATATAACGTATAAGCCTGTCCGCGGATCTTTTTCTTGTGACCCATTCTTTATAATGAGGATGCCCAGGCTGCACCTCAGGTAATTTTCTTACCTGTTCATCAGAATAAAGCCGTTTTTCCTTATGACGTAGTGTTATGTATTGATCCCTGAACTCAGCTGACGAGGATTTTCCCGGCGGAACAGTTTTGGTTATATGTTGACCTTTGACCGGCATTATCTTTTTTCAATAGAGAAAATGAAATTATTTTCAAGGAGGTTCCTGCTTTCCTTTACCCGGTTCATCCTGAATCCCTTTGCCATTGCCATGCCATCGATCATATGCAGATCACATCCATCGCATAATATCATCAGTACTACGGAAGTTTCATGCATATAATTGCCAAGCGCACTAAAAAGCTGTTCAAAGTACTCACCTTTCTTCCCGCAATACCACGCGTATTCGCCGGGTGAATGCGGATCTTTTTTATAATAGGGTGGATTGATGGCGATGAGATCAAATGCTTCCAGGGGAATTTCAGCGAACAGATCTGATTTGATGATCCTTATCTGTGATCCGTTGCGAAGTTTATTCTTATGAAGATAGGCTATCGCAATAGCATTAATATCTGTTGCTGTTGCGGTGGCTCCATTTCTCTCTGCCTGCATTGCAATCAATCCGCTTCCCGCGCCAAGTTCAAGCAAAGTTTTGCCCTGCAATGGGTAACGGCTTATAAAATTCATTAACAATTTTGTGCTCGAAAAAAAACCGGGATGAAATACTTCGGGCGGTATTTCCAAAACAAGGCCGTTACTGGTGTACTGTCTTGTTTTCGACAGGTATTTCACCAGTAAAGGTTTATAAGTATTGCCTACGATATATTTTACAAGCGTTTTCACTACTAATCTGAAGTTGATTTAAAATCCTTCAATTTCCGGTTGCCTGTATTTCCACAATATCTGTAATGCTTTCAATTCATAAGGTTTCCAGTACAATCCGGTTTTATAGCGTACCGATGCGATGCTCCGTATCAGTTTACGCTTTACCGTATTCAGTCGCACATCCGAAACCGTTGGATAGTAACCGTTCAGTACTGTTTCGAAGTCTTTTATCTTATCAATCATTTCCGGTGTAAGCCAGGGGGTCAGCGGATTTTTTCTGAGATCGAAGGAAGCCCATTGCGGACCGATCCAGTCTTCCAGTTTTTCGGGGAACCTGAACCCGCTGTTCAGAACAGCGTTGTACATATCCGAACCTTCATTGGGTACCGGACTGTACACATAAATCACAATCTCTGTCTTAGGATTGATTGACTTTATTTCACGGATGAAGGCTATATCCTTGTCGATCTGCGACATCACTTTTTCAGGCGTTTCAGCAGGCGTGCCTAATACAAATGAGTATTCAGGAATGATGTCGAACCTGGCCATGCGCGCCGCAAAACTTCTTATCTGTTCTGCAGACTGGGTGCCGCCCTTGTCCATTTTTTTGAGGATATCATCGTTCCCGCTCTCTGCTCCGAAAAAGATCATTTTGCAGCCCGACTCACGCATGACGGCCAGTGACTCATCGGTGTATTTATTGATAGTGTCGATCCGCCCTTCGCCCCACCAAACCATGTCCTCTGGTTTGATAAGCTGAGAAAACTCCACCGTTCTTTTTTCCGAAACAAAAAAGTTGTTATCGTGGAACTCAATAGCGTTGCCACCAAATTGCTCTTTCAGGTATTTTATATCCTTGTAGATGAGGTGCGCTGATTTGCCTTTCCATCTTGCATTATAGATGGGCACTACGGCGCAGAACGAACACTTGAAAGGACATCCAACGCTGGAATGGTATGCGATGGTTCTGCTGCCAAGGTAAGTTTTACCCAGATAGCGTTTCAGCGGATAAAATGAATTGAGCCGGTCGTAGGGCAGTGGCTGCTGTTCATCCTGATCATACAATTCATCTTTCCTTGTCTTTACAATACCTGTAGAGGATTTGTAGATAAGATTGCTGATAAGCTCATAAGGCGCGTTGGTATCAAGGGCATTCAAAAGGGCGGGGAAAGTTTTTTCTCCGGGCCCGTTGATCACAAAATCAACATAGCCCGAATTCAACACCACCCCTGGCTGGTTCGATGGAAAATAGCCTCCCCATATGATCGTAACACCGGGAAACTCGTGTCGTATTTTTTTTGAGATCGGAATTGCCTGTTGCAATTGTGGGCCGGGCATGGCTGTACATGCGAAATATCTGAAATTTCCAGAGGAAAGCAAACTGAAGATCTTTTGAGCAGGATCGGTTTCCATATTACCGTCCACGATCACATAATCACGCACCCCTTCCAATGAAGCCGCGATGGTTAGAATTGAATTTGGAATCCGGGGCTTGGAGTTGGCACTCCGGGGATTGAAGAGGATTACATTGGTCATTGTGACTGGATATACGTGAATCGGAGGCGAAAGTTGCCTGAATTGTCTAAATTGGCTCATCCATGAACCAACGGAAAAAAGGCGGATCAGCCAGGCAATTATGATTTTCATCGACCTCTCATACCACCCCCTCCCCAACGCCGCCCCTGAAAGCCTCCTTCTTGATCACCTGCCTAACCTCGGTTATCTTGACCATTTACCGGTTGTCTGGAAATGCGCGGTGGTCAAATTCACAGGCAGGGAGGGACATAGTAAGCAACCGCGGTTTGATTATTATTTTTTCCGGGGAATGAAGTCAAAAGCCTGGGTACCCATAACCGCAGATCGTTTCATAGCATCACTTAAACCCGATCTGGTGATGGTTCATGGTCTTATCTTTCCGCATCAGCTGCTGGCACTCAGGGCGCTGCTGCCTCGAAAATCAAAGATCATCGTACAGCACCATGCTGAGAAGCCAGGCAAAGGCATTAAACGCAGGTTGCAAAAAATTGCCAACAGGTTT
>DASWTK010000250.1:0-6236 GCA_036402175.1 Chitinophagaceae bacterium
ACAAGTCCTTTCAATGCCCCACGAATGCTTTCATATTCGGTAAGACTTTCAACTTCCAGTCCGAGCGACGTTAAAATCCTGCTCAGCCTGTCCGGGTCAAGTTCACCTTTTACAGCTTCCGGTAAATAATCACTGAGCCAGTTATACGAAATGGTCATACTTATACTTCCTTGCTTTCTTTATGAAGATAAATTATAGCGGACAAAGATAGTTTCTCCCGTCCAACCTTCTGAATTGTTGTTCTGTATTGCATTTGCGGCGATAAGCGTTTTTTCGCCTTTCCGAATATCAGCTGAAACCCTTTCCAGTACTGCAAAGTTGAAAAATCAACCTTAGCCGGATGGTCGGAATGTCCATTCCGGAGCGACTTACGTCAAATATTACACATGCCCATTGCCCGTAAAATCCCACCACTGCTGCATCTTATAACTTCATGCATTCCACCAAATTTTTGGGTTATTTTTCTTTAGCACAACTGGTGTGGATTTTGTAAAGGAATACACGCAAAACTTTTTTAAATTGTGGATACATAGCAAATTTCAGTGCATAACCTGTGAGTGGACGTATGTTTTACTGTGGATTGTTAATGAATAATTATTAGGGTTCGAAATTTTTTTTTGCCATGGTTTGTGGGATTATATTCGCTCCCCCTACCCCCCAAGGTAACATTGCGGTAACAGTGAAGTAACATTTTCGTAATAACAGAACCGGATTATCCCGCAGGTCTTGGTTGGACATAAAATCCAATTGAGTGACGCTTTAGTCACCATCCTGTAAGAAACCATGGAATTGCAAATGCTATTTGATTAACTCATTATTCGTGACCCCACCATGGATCTGACTAACCTTAACAAAGACCGTAAAGCTCGCCGTAAATCATCCATCGACCTCAGTACAATGGTATACGGCAAGGTGCCTCCCCAGGCAAAAGACCTGGAAGAGGCTGTACTGGGGGCAATCATGCTTGAGAAAAGTGCTTTTGATACTGTTGTGGAGATCCTGAAGCCTGAATGTTTTTATGTAGATGCCAACCAGAAGATCTACCGCGCCATGCAGTCGCTGGCCCAGAAAAGCCAGCCAATCGACATCCTGACGGTTGTGGAAGAGCTGAAATTCCGGCAGGAACTGGAAATAGTCGGCGGTCCTTATTACGTGACCCGGCTCACCAATACCGTGGTTTCTGCCGCCAATATAGAAGCGCACTCCCGCATTGTTCTTCAAAAATTCATTCAGCGTGAGCTGATCCGGATCAGCGGAGAAATAATCAGCGATTCATATGAAGACAGCACCGATGTCTTCGACCTGCTGGATGAAGCGGAAAGCAAGCTCTTCGAGATCACCAACAATCACCTGCGGAAAAATTTTGATCCCATTGACCGTGTTTTGGTCAAAACAATACAGCGGATCGAGGATCTGCGTAACAAGCAGGAAGATATTACCGGTGTTCCAAGCGGTTTTGCAAGTCTGGACCGTGTAACCTACGGTTGGCAGAATACCGATCTGGTAATACTTGCGGCCCGTCCGTCAGTTGGTAAAACCGCTTTCGCGCTCAACCTTGCCCGCAATGCGGCCTTACATCCAACAAAGCCTACGGCAGTTGGTCTCTTTTCGCTTGAAATGAGCGCTGGCCAGTTGGTTCAGCGTATCCTTGCGGCAGAAAGTGAGATCATGCTGGAGAAGATTGCCCGGGGCAAACTGGAAGAACATGAAATGAAGCAGCTTTATGCAAGGGGTATCCAGCGGCTTGCACAGGCTCCCATCTTTATTGACGATACGCCTGCCCTCAACATATTTGAACTGCGGGCGAAATGCCGGAGGCTTAAGAACAAGCACAACATCGGCATGATCATAATAGATTATCTCCAGCTTATGAGCGGAGGCGGTGAAAACCGCAATTCCAACAGGGAGCAGGAGATCAGTAAGATCTCACGCGATCTGAAAGGACTGGCAAAGGAACTGGGCATTCCCATTATTGCGCTAAGCCAGTTGAGTCGTGAAGTGGAGAAAAGAAAAGAAGGCAACAAAATGCCTCAGCTGAGTGACCTCCGTGAATCGGGTGCCATTGAACAGGATGCCGACATGGTAATGTTCCTTTATCGCCCCGAGTATTATGATATTACTTCCAACGAAATGGGTGAAAGCAACCGTGGCGAAACACACGTGCGCATCGCGAAGCACAGAAATGGTTCACTTGAAACCATCAAACTCCGTGCATTGCTGCATATTCAGAAATTTGTGGATTGGGAGGGCGACGACTTCACCGGTACTGGTCTGCCTCCGGGCGGCAACTGGAAACCAGTTCAGGATCTCGACGGTCCAAAGCTCTACATCCAGCACGGAAGCAAAATGAACGATGTGCCTTTTGATGATGAAGATGCGCCGTTTTAAGATAAAATAAAAAGTGAGTCCGGAATGACTCACTTTTTTACTATTGGATGATGGGTTAGTACGGCTTTATCTGGGGAAGGTTAGTACAAGTTGCAAGCAAAAAAATTAGTTCGCTTTTGTCTGCTGATTTAAAACTTCTGCGTTTACTCCTTCAATGTACAGTGAACCTGGCAATACGTTCCAGATCAACGATACCATTCTTCTTCTTTTGTCTACTGCTTTATAATCTTTGATTTTTTCAGGATAAGGAAGAACCTCACCACGTCCCAGCCATTTGATATCATAATTGATCAGTCGTGGATTTGGGATGAGCCCTTCATTGACTTTGATGATATCAACAAGCAGCTTCGCGATTGTCTTTGCGCGCAATTCAGATAATTTTTTATTCATTGCCTGGCGGGTTGGATTCGGCTGATCCATCTTTTCAAGCAGGCTATGATAAAGCGGCGATTCCTTGCCAACAGGTGATTCATCTGAAAATCCCGAACATACGATCACGGCAACAAATTTTTGCTTTGGATGATCGCCAATGAATTTTATGATGCGCTGAACAATGGGCTCCAATGAAACCTTTGCCTCTTCCATCTTTTCGGTAGGTATGTTGTAACCGCCTGTAGGAAAGAAGGTAGCCGTTTCGAATTGAGAGAAGGTAGAAACTTCATAAAGGTCGTTTAGCGATTTCAGATCGGTAAGCGCGCTTTGAATGATCACGTTCGTTTGCTCAGCAAAACGAAGGATCGCTTCGCGGTTATTTGATTTATCGGCTTCGGCCACTTTTTGCAGCTGGTCGTCAGCCGTCTTTTCAACTACCTGCAGGTTCTGGATCACGCGTTGTCCGATATCGCTATCAACTTCATGATTGCGGATCTTATCGGTAGTAAGTTGTATGGCCCGTTGCGCTTCCTTTTTTACAAGTTCCAGTGCCTCCTGTGTGGCTTTCGCAAGACTTGTTACTCTTGAACTGGCGCAGGAAGCCAGGATCATCACGGCAAGGAGGAAGAAAATGTTACGCATATGTTGGATTTTTAAAGGCGAAAAACTAAATGGTAATAAAAAAACATTTATGTCAGTGACTCATTTAAATACCGGCCCGAAACTCACATCATCCTTTTCCTTTCTTTTCCGGCTCTTTACTGAATTATTTTTTTTTAATGACTGGGCCGCGCTTCCCGGTTCATCTTTTTTTTTAACAGGATCATTCATTAGTTGCTCACCCGATGGCTGGCGGATGGCATCGGCTAAAAGAGATGAGTCCTTGCGTGCAACATAGGTCCAGGTTGCAGGTTCTACCTTTCCGGAGATCTTAACCTGCATGAATTTCTCTATAGATTCCTTCACCTCGCTGATATTATCGTTCTTAATAAAACTGCAACTGTCGATTCCCATTTCATTGAACCATTTCTGCCAGATGCGTGTCAGTAATTTGTATTCGCCATTCCATTCAGGCTTGGGATTGATCTCCAGCAACACAACTTTCAGATTGCTGAATTTTTTTCCAACCGGCATCAGCCCATAATCTCCTTCGTTGAATTTGGTATTCCAGTCGGGGTGCGACTTAAGACTATTGATCAGTTGAGCGCATGACGTAAACCTGTTTTCCAGAACAGGCCTGTCTTCGCTTTTTTCAAAATCCAGGTAGCCATCGGTAATGATGAAGAGGGTGTTCCTGGCCTCTTTATCTATATCGCCTGCGAGGTCTTCATCGAAATATTTCCAGATATCAGCTCCAACATAGTCGGCGGGATCGTTGCTGATGACCGCCTGTTTGTATAATTCGGGAAGAACGTTGCTAAAAGTCTTCTGCGATTGCTCAACCGCGGTGGCTTTTTTCATCGCATCTTCAGCCGACAGTTCTAATCTCAGTTGTGCCGCGTCATCATAAATTTTACGCGGTGTGGTTTTCTGTGGAGCGATCAGCACTTTCAGCTTATCGTTCACCGCATAATATAAATGTGCGGGATCTTTGCTGTTAAGGTTAGCGATGAACAATGAATGGATTGTGCGCAGCACGCTCATATCCTTGGCAACCTGTTGCTGGTTGTTGTACAATATTCGATCGCTGAGGTCCAGTAACACGATGTAGTTGTCAACCGGTGGGGCGGGTGATTCTTTCTTCGCGTCCCTTACCGCTTCCTGGAATTCATTGCAGGATAAAGTGAAAAATAATAAACAAAGTAATATCAAACCATTTCGCACCATAACTCATCATTTGAAATAAGATTCCTGGAATTCTTTTAATTCGCGGATATATGCATCTGTAGTTTCATTGATCGTTCTTATCTGTTCTTCCGCCTTGTCTCTTCCATATAATGTTGACAGGTAACCGCTCCAGCCATCGCGGAAATAGTTAACGTTCTTTTCAATTGTATCAACGGGCAATACCATCCTGTCTTTTTCCTTGCCCAGTTGTTCTATCCTTTTGGAGATCTGACTGAGATTGGTTTCGTGCAGCATTCTTTTTTCTTCCAGTTCAAGTATTTCGTCCTGCAACCTGCTGATACGTTTGTAACGCATCTTCATCTGGTTGCGTTTGTTCCATTCCATTTGCAGCAGATAGTAAATAGCAGTCCAGATCGCAAATACACCAAATCCCAGGAACAGCACCAGGTAGAACCTCGCGTCCTCAAGGGCAGGAACTATGAGTGATTTGAATTCGGGGCGGTTTGCTTTGATCAGCAGTTCATTCACTGCAGCGTGCACCTGGAAGGCCAGCAAAACGTCGCCTGCGAAAACCAACGCCATCAGTCCCCATACAACTTTCCGGAACCGCAGGCCTTTTTCAGAAAACAGGTGTATGGAAGTACCCAGCGCAAAAAATATCGTCGGAAAAACGATGAGCGGAGGATAATTGATAATGAGATAAATGAGCCTTCTAAGGTTTGGCAGCAGCTGCACGTTCAACCGTCCGTCCTGGAAAACAGTCATGGGATCAACTCCGTTCAATGCAAAATCCGCAACGCTCATGTAGAAGTAAAGCAGGTAAAATGAAAGTCCTAATAAAAGGAACATCAGAAAACCATAAGTGCCCCAACTGAATGTATTGTATTTGGGACTGTGCAGGGCTGTGCGCGTATTTTCAATTTCATCGAGCTGACTTTTCAGCAGGTTGATCTCAATTTGCCTCGCAGGAACCAGTCCTTTTGTAATATCACGACCGCTATGGATCTCTTCAGCCTTGTTTTTCAGCTCGTAATATTTTTCAAGAAGGCTGTCGATCTGTTTCTGGATGCGTTTTTTTGTTTCTTCGGCTTTTGGTACCAGTCGTACCGCATCCTGTTCCGAAAGTATTGAACCACTTCGGATCTTATTGAGCATGCCTTTGAAGGCTTCAAGGCTGCCCTTATACGCGCCGGCTTGTTCTACGCCGTACTCCCTCAGGTCTTTCACAATTACGCTGCTCAGGTCTGGCAAATGGTTTTTACCATGCTCGAACAGTTTTGATCTGGCGGAAATAATCAAGTCAGTATGTTTTGGGTGGTTGGATCAAAGGCATTCAAATATACCCAATGCACACATGGTTTGCGTGAATGGAAACGATCTGTGCAAAGCGTGGGGATAAGTGCGCGCTAAGCGGCGGTGAAGATTCTGCTGAATGAGATGAAATAATAAATATCCACTGCCATAAAAATCGCAAGCAATATCAACGCGGTTCTGTTCTTCCCTTTTGAAATGATGACTTCTAAAATGGAAAAGATTGTTCCGAAGAAAGCGATGGCTAGAAAAATAAAAGTCAGTTTATCGATTACTAAATACATGTCGTGCAAATGAATGTCAATGGTAGAAGAGTTCCAGGGTGTGATGAAGGCAACTATAGAAATCACTACGGCAACATAGATGATCATTCTTTT
>DASWTK010000251.1:0-9973 GCA_036402175.1 Chitinophagaceae bacterium
CAATATCAAAACGGAAATGGAAGACCTTGCCATGAAATACCTTGAACCCGAAGCATACAAGGAAATTGCAAGGAAACTGTCGGAAACAAAACGCGAACGCTCGAGGTACATCAATGTGTTTATCAGGCCTATCCGCGAAAAGCTTGAAAAGCATGGTTTCGATTTTGAAATATATGGCCGCCCGAAGAGTATTCATTCTATCTGGAATAAGATACTTAAGAAAGGAGTGGAGTTTGAAGAAGTGTATGATCTGTTCGCCATCCGTGTGATACTTAATTCACCACCCGAAAAGGAAAAAGAAGACTGCTGGAAAGTTTATTCATTCATCACGGATGAATACACGCCATCACCCGAACGGTTGCGCGACTGGCTGAGTAATCCGAAATCCAATGGTTATGAAGCATTGCACACTACCGTGATGGGGCCGCAGGGTAAATGGGTGGAAGTGCAGATACGTACTAAGCGCATGAATGAGATTGCGGAGAAAGGACTTGCCGCGCATTGGAAATATAAAGATGGGGCGCCTGACGAAAGCAGGTTTGAAAAATGGTTCCACCAGATCCGCGAAATGCTTCATCACCAGGACACAGATTCTGTAGATTTTCTGCAGGACTTCAAGACAAGCTTCCTGGCTGAAGAAATTTATGTGTACACTCCCAAAGGGGATGTAAAAATGCTTCCGATAGGATCCACTGCACTGGATTTTGCTTTCGCGATCCATAGTGCTGTTGGAAGCAAATGCATAGGCGCGAAACTGAATCATAAGCTTGTTCCCATCAGTCATAAGCTGCGAAGCGGTGACCAGGTTGAGATCATCACTTCCAACAAGCAAAAACCTACAGAGGACTGGCTGAACATTGTAGTAAGCGCAAAGGCAAAGAACAAGATAAAGGATGCGCTAAAGGAAGAAAAGCGAAAGATCGCCGACGAAGGGAAATACCTGGTACAACGGAAACTGGAGGGTTTTGGTGCCGCCTACAACCAGCATAACATAGATGAGCTGGCAACATTCTACAAGCTGAATTCAGCACTGGACCTGTATTACCAGGTGGCGATACATAATATCGACCTGAAGGAATTAAAGGATTTTAATCTTTACGGTGACCGTATTGAATATCCACGACCTGTAAAATTACCGGAAGTAAAATCCGAATCGGGCTCTACCCTCAACAGGAAAGAAACAGAACTGATCATTTTCGGCGAGAGCAGCGACCGCATTGTATATACGCTCGCCAATTGCTGCAAACCTATTCCGGGTGACGACGTGTTTGGATTTGTTTCAACAGGAAAAGGACTCACCATTCATCGCACCAATTGTCCGAATGCAACCAAACTGATGTCAAACTATGGACACCGGATCGTAAAAACAAAATGGGCTAAGAACAAAGAGATATCCTTCCTTACCGGTCTCAAGATCACTGGTCTTGATGATGTAGGGGTTGTGAGCAAGATCACCAATCTCATTTCGGCTGAAATGAAAATAAACATCAACGCGCTGACCATTGAAGCAAGGGAAGGAATTTTTGAAGGCAACATCAAATTGTATGTACACGATAAGGAAGAACTGGACGAACTGGTGCACAGCCTGAAGCAATTGAATGGAATCCAGGCTGTGGAACGGTATGAAACCGATCAGCCAGGATAATTTGACGATTATGCGATGCTTCACGAAAAGTTATTCACCTCACTGAACATTTTATTAATCTGCTAATTGGCTTATTGGCTTTATCGGCTAATTATCTACTATTTTTGTCACGCTCAAACTAAAAACACTTCATGGTAGATGCAATTCTGGGCCTTCAATGGGGCGATGAGGGAAAAGGAAAGATCGTTGATTATTTTGCTCCCCGTTACGATATCATAGCACGTTTTCAGGGCGGACCCAATGCAGGACATACACTTTATGTAAATGGCGATAAGATTGTACTGCACCAGATCCCATCGGGAATATTCCACCAGAATACCTACAACCTCATTGGCAATGGTGTGGTGCTGGATCCTGTGACACTGAGAAAAGAATGTGATACAGTTGCCAGGTTCGGAGTGGATGTGAAAAAAAATCTTTTCATCTCGCACCGGGCACATCTCATACTTCCAACACATCGTGCGCTTGACAAGGCTTCTGAACTTTCAAAAGGAACAGACAAGATCGGGTCAACACTGAAAGGGATTGGCCCTGCTTACATGGATAAAACCGGACGCAATGGATTGCGTGTGGGTGACCTTTTAGACAAAGGCTTCATAACATCCTATATAAAGCTTCGTTTGAAGCACCAGCGCCTGCTTGACAATTATGGATTTTCTGAGGATATTTCCGCCTGGGAAGAAGAATTCTTTGAAGGGATAGAATTTCTTAAGCAATTGAACATTGTGAACGGAGAGTACTATATTAACGACCAGATCAGCGCCGGTAAAAAAGTTCTGGCCGAAGGAGCACAGGGAAGCATGCTGGATATTGATTTCGGAACTTTTCCCTTTGTGACTTCATCCAATACCACCACCGCAGGCGTATGTTCGGGCCTGGGCGTTGCTCCTCAGAAGATTCGCGAAGTAATAGGAATCACCAAGGCGTATTGTACCCGTGTTGGCGGAGGACCATTCCCGACTGAACTGTTGAATGGAACTGGTGAAGAGCTCAGAAAGATCGGTAATGAATTTGGCGCCACAACAGGACGACCACGCCGTTGCGGATGGATTGACCTGGTAGCGTTGAAGTTTGCCTGCATGGTAAACGGAGTTACACAGATGGTGATGACAAAGGCCGATGTGCTTGACGCTTTCACAGAACTGAACGCCTGTACCGGCTATAAGATCAACGATATTGTTGTGGACGCAGTTCCCTTTCAGATGACGAGAGTGGCCATTGACCCTCAATATACAGCGATGGAAGGGTGGAATACAGACACAACCAGGAAAACAACAATGGCAGAACTTCCTGAAAAGATGGTACAATATGTGAACTTCATTAACCGTTTCGTAGGAATTCCTATTAAATTTGTTTCTAACGGACCCGGAAGGGATCAGATCATAGCAGTTTAAAAATGTTGGTTTTTAGTCCTAAATTTTTTTTTGAAAAATTTGGCGGATTAAAAACTTCGCTGAAATTTTACAAGAGTTAACCTCATGTTTATGGCGGCAAAGTCACAAAAGAATACACCGAAAAAATCTGCTCACAAACCGGCAGAGGAATCGTCAAAGAAACTTCCTTCAAAAGCAACCAAGAAGGAAGATGATGAAGATGACGATGATGAACTGGATGAAGAGGATGATGCTCCTGTAGCCAAATCCGCTTCCAAAAAAGCAGGAAAGTCTTCTTCAAAAAAAGATGAAGATGACGACGAAGATGATGTTGACGAAGTTGACGAGGTAGATGATTGGGAAAAGGTGGAAGAAGAAGAGGAATGGGATCCTGATTTTGATGAATTCGATATTCCAAAATCAAAGGTGAAAAAAGCCGCCGGCCCTGCAAGTAAAAAAGCAGGAAAGGAAGAGGACGATTTCGGATTTGAAGATGATGAGTTCAAAGACCTTGGCCTCTTCAATGATTCTGTTGATGATGACGAAGATGATTTCTAAAAAAATGTCCACTGCAGAAACGTATAACAGCTTCTTTTAACGTTACTGAATATCCTCTCATAAAATTGCAAATGTTGAATTGGGCCAGCCAGTTCAACATTTGTTGTTTTCTGGACGACCATCACTATGGCATAGCCCCGCACACATACGAATGCCTGCTTGGCGCCGGCGCATTGCATACCCTGGAGACTGCTGCCGGAAATGCGTTTGAGAGTCTCAGGGAATTTTCAGATCAACACAACGACTGGTTGTTCGGACATTTTGCATACGACCTGAAAAATGAAACAGAAATACTAACATCTTCACACCCCGACCTTATCGGCTTTGCCGATATGTTCTTTTATGTTCCTGAGTTTGTGATACAACTCAGGAAAACCGAAATGATCATTTCGTCCATTTCGCGCGATCCCGGAATTGTCTTTGATGAAATATGCAATACACTCACGGTCGAGAATAACCGCCAAAAGAAAGTTTCAGGTATCACCAGCCGGTTCAGTAAGGAAGAATACCTCCACGTAATAAGATCGTTGCAAAAGCACATTCTGCGCGGTGATTGTTACGAGATCAATTTTTGCCAGGAGTTTTTTGCCGAAAATGCGTTCATTGACCCGGTTGCTGTTTACGTGGCATTGACAAGGATCTCTCCAAATCCTTTTACGGCATTTTATAAAACAGATGATAAATATCTTTTATGCGCAAGCCCCGAGCGATATATAAAAAAAACCGGCGCGCACATTTTATCCCAGCCGGTGAAAGGCACGTGGGACAGAGATCTTACGAGTTCAACAAAAGATGAGGCGAAGAAGGCGCAGTTATACAACAGCGCGAAGGATCGAACGGAAAATGTCATGATCGTTGACCTGGTGCGCAATGACCTTTCCAGGATCTGTGAAGAAAGTTCAGTAAAGGTTGATGAGCTATTTGGTATTTATAGTTTTCCGCAGGTACATCAGATGATCTCTACCATTAGCGGAGAATTGAAGAAAGATCTGCACTGGACAGAAGCCATCAGGGCCACTTTTCCAATGGGAAGCATGACAGGCGCCCCCAAAAAAAGAGTGATGGAGCTGATTGAAAAATATGAACGCACCAAACGCGGGATTTTTTCGGGAGCAGTAGGTTATGTAACGCCGGCCCGCGATTTTGACTTCAATGTTGTGATAAGAAGTATTCTGTATAATAAAACTGCCCGGTATCTTTCGTACCAGGCAGGTTCGGGAATTACTTTTTACAGTGATCCGGAGAATGAGTTTGAAGAATGTCTGTTAAAAGCCGCTGCAATCAGGAAAGTGTTGTCAGGTGAAGCCTGATCATTTTTTTTCTGATGAAGCAACAGTGGTACGCGAAGGCGCGATTTCAACAGTTCCGCCACTCAGCAACAGCTGAACAGATTCATTCAGGATCTGGTATTTGTTTGCAACAAACAGCGACATCTTATCTGCAGGCAGTTTCAATTCGTAAACAGTGCTTTTAGACATCAGCCTGTCAAACTCAGGATTAAAGCGATGGAACTCATCCAGGTCCATCAATACATTTTTGGCAATTATAGCAGAATGATATTTACCTGAAATATTCAGCGAAATCATATTCGACATTTCTTCTTTCGTCAATTGTCTCAATAAAACCGAAGATGCTCCGAGTTGCTCGGTTGCTTCCTGTTTGGTAAGCGTGGTAAGTCCACCCTGACCTTCGAATATGTAATGAGTGCCGATGAATTTTTTTACATGCATCCTTGATTCTGCCGGGAGGTGATACTGCAGATTCCAGAAATTGCGGCTGCCACTTTTACGGATGGCGCTGTATACATTGCCAGGTCCGCCATTGTATGCGGCAATCACCAGGAGCCAGTCGCCAAATTCATTGTAAAGTTCTTTCAGGTATTTCGCGGCTGCGTGTGTGCTTTTATAGTAATCAACGCGCTCGTCTACCCGCTTGCTGACCTTTAATCCAAGTACACGGGCTGTGGCCGGCATCAGTTGCCAGGGTCCAACAGCTCCTGCCCATGAAATGGCTGTAGGCTTTAACTGCGATTCTATGACTGCCAGGTATTTTAATTCTTTGGGAAGTCCGTGTTTAATGAGGATCCCATCGATCATGTTAAAATAGGGCCGGCCCCAGCTTTTCATTTTCTCCAGGTTGCGGGTGTTCTTTTCCATATAATCCTGGACGAAACCTACCGCCCTGGAATTCAGTTTCACTCCGTTGCTGCCCGTCATAACAAACAGGTCTTTGAATCCTGCTTCGAGGTTGGCGGCGTTATTTTTATCGGAGGAAGTGGAAGCGGCCTGAGCTTTATCGGCAGCATTCTTTTGATTCTGAGTTGTATCGGTATATATATCAACCTGTAATCCCTGTGGAGGCAAGCCTGCTTTTTTTCCAAAGCCGCGTTCAGAGAAGGACATTAGTGCAATGACCGTCAAGCCGAACAATAAAAGTCTTGTCGTGCTCATTAGTTTTCAATTTTTAGATTAGTCCGGTCGGTGGGGTTGCGGATAGGGCAATTATGATGCCGGATTCACAGGATGAATGGATAGGAACTTTCAGGATGTTGGATGGATAGAAAGGATGCTGGATTTGAATCTTGTCGCCGACCGTCCCTCAACTTTGAAAATCGACTATTAATTGTCGAAGGACTTATATTGTTGCATCAGTTGATGCGCGAATTGAAGCAAAGATAGCTCCTGAAATCGGTTCATCATAATCTGGGGGCCATATGGAAGACCGTTCGCATGCCGGAAGAGTGGGACCGAAATGGCAGGCACCCCCGTGAGGTTGGCATAAACCGTATATATATCAGCCAGATACATGCTGATCGGGTCCTTGCTTTTTTCACCCGGTTTGAAGGCCATTTCGGGTGAAACCGGCAAAATGACAGCATCGAAATCGTTGAATATCAGCTTCGTTTTTTCTAAAATTTTTTTTCTGACCCGTTGCGCTTTTTCGAAATATGCATCATAATATCCGGTGCTTAACACAAACGTGCCCAACAGGATACGCCTCTTTACCTCGGCCCCGAAACCGGCTGACCGGTTTTTTTTATAAAATGTTGTTAAGTCAGTTTCCGGCATAGGTTCTCGCCTTCCAAACCTGACTCCATCGTACCGCGAGAGGTTGGAAGAAGCTTCAGCCGTGGTAAGAATATAGTAAGCCGGAATGATATGATCCAGGAATTCGAAATCGATTCCTTCAACCTGATGCCCCTCTTCGCGGAGTTTTTCGAAGAACCCCAGAAAGGTTGATCTTATATCCGGATCGAGGCCGGGATGGTTGATAGCATCATTGAAATAGGCTACGCGATATGATTTGCCGTTACTATTTAATTGGTAGGAAGGAACCGGCTCAGGAGCAGAAGTGCCGTCCATTTTATCTTTTCCGGCTATAACTTCAAGCACGGTTGCCACATCGGGTACAGATCTTCCGATGATGCCTACATGATCGAACGATGATGCATATGCGAGCAGGCCATATCTTGATATCCGGCCGTACGAAGGTTTTAAACCAACCAGTCCGCAGAAATCAGCTGGCTGCCTGACCGAGCCTCCTGTATCGCTGCCTAGACTTATCATACATTGGTTGGCTGCAACTGCTGCGGCCGATCCACCAGAAGATCCTCCGGGAACCCTGCTTTCATCCAACGGGTTCAACACTTTTCCATAAACAGAATGCTCATTTGACGATCCCATTGCGAATTCATCGCAATTGACATGGCCGATGATGATGGCCTCTTCATTAAGCAGTTTCTCAACTACTGTTGCATTATAAATGGAGGTGAAATTTTCAAGAATGCGCGATGCGGCGCTTACGGGATGATCTTTATAACAGAATATGTCCTTGAGGGCTATTACAACACCATGCAGTCTGCCTGCATGGGCGTTGTTTTTACGTGCGGAATCAAGATCTTTCGCCCGTTGCAATGCTTCTGACGCATATACGCGAACGTAAGCATTCAATGAAGGCCGTTCTTCTATCTGGCGCAAATAAAAATGCACCGCTTCCTCACAGCTGTATGTGCCGGCAAGAAGTTGTGCATGATAATCCTGTATCGAGCTGAAACGAAACAATGCTGTCAAGCTGAATACCTCTTTTGAGAATTAGCTTGCGCTTGTTGTAGTTGCAGATGAAGATTTTTCTTTTTCCTGCATTCCTTCTTCAATCTCTTTTTTCACATTGGTTTTGGCATCATTGAACTCACGAATACCACGGCCCAGGCCACGCATAAACTCAGGAATCTTACGTCCACCGAAGAGGATCAGGACGGCAAGAATGATCAATACCCACTCAGTACCGCCAGGCATGCCGATCAATACTATGAAGCTGTTTAAAAAATTCATATGAAGATATTTAGGTGCTAAGTAGACAAAGGTAAGAAACAATTAGTCAATTAGCCAATAAGCCAATTAGCTGATGAGCTGATTAGCCAGGATGCTGACTCTGAAATTGATGGTTCACTCTCAAAGCAGGAAAGAATGATTTTTGGTTGTGCCTGATGACCTACCCTAATTGGCTTATTTGCTAATTGGCTTAATTAGCTAATTATCCCCTCTCCCAAAAAAACAAGCCAATCAGTTATCCTAATTGGCTTATTTGCTTATCGGCAAAATTGGCTAATTATCCCCTATGCCTCAACCGCCATGCGCTTTTCTTTAATACGCGCGCTCTTACCACTCCTTGAACGGAGATAGTACAGCTTGGCACGGCGAACGCGGCCAACTTTATGCAGATCAATGGATTCAATGTTAGGAGAATATACAGGAAAGGTTCTTTCCACTCCAACTCCATCAGATATTTTTCTTACCGTGAAAGTGGCTGTATGGCCATTTCCCTGGCGTTTGATAACATCGCCTTTGAAACCCTGGATACGGGTTTTATTTCCTTCCACCACTTTATAATTGACGGTGACATTATCACCTGCCTTGAATTTGGGCAGTTCTTTCTGTCCTGTCAATTGATCGTGTACGTATTGAGCTGCGTTCATGACTCTTTTATTATAGAATTAAGGGTGGCAAAGGTAAGAGAAAATTTCAAATTTCAAACCCAAATTTAACGCGCTACGTTAACAGCCCGTTTTTCACGGATCACGGTCACTTTTATCTGACCCGGGTACGTCATTTCGGTCTGTATTTTCTGCGCAATTTCAAAGCTCAGTTTGTCGCTATCACCATCGGTTACCTTGTCCGCTTCCACAATTACCCTGAGTTCCCTGCCCGCCTGGATGGCGTAAGCCTTTTCAACTCCCTGGTAATTCATTGCCAGGTTCTCCAGTTCCTTGATCCGGGTAAGGTATTGCTGCATGATCTCCCTGCGCGCTCCCGGCCTTGCGCCGCTGATGGCGTCACAAGCCTGCACGATGGGTGAGATCACGTATTGCATTTCCATTTCATCGTGGTGCGCTCCGATAGCATTAATGACAGCCGGATTCTCACCATATTTTTCAGCCAGCCTGGCCCCAAGCAACGCGTGGCTCAGTTCAGTTTCCTCATCGGGCACTTTTCCTATATCATGCAACAATCCGGCGCGTTTGGCCAGCTTGGGATTCATGCCCAGTTCTGAGGCCATGATGGAGCAAAGATTTGCTACCTCCCGGCTGTGCATCAGCAGGTTTTGTCCGTAAGAAGAACGGAAGCGCATCTTCCCTACAATCCTTACAAGCTCTTTGTGCAATCCGTGGATTCCCAGTTCAATGACTGTCCTTTCACCAATCTCAATCACCTGCTCCTCGATCTGCCGGCGGGTTTTTTCAACCACTTCTTCGATCCTGGCCGGGTGTATTCGACCATCAGTAACCAATCGCTGTAACGAAAGACGGGCAATTTCCCGGCGAAGAGGGTCGAATGAAGAAAGGATGATGGCCTCCGGAGTGTCGTCAACTATCAGGTCAACCCCCGTTGCAGCTTCAATGGCACGGATATTCCGGCCTTCCCTTCCAATGATCTGACCTTTGATCTCATCGCTTTCCAGGTTGAAAACGGTAATTGAATTTTCGATGGCCTGCTCCGCCGCGGTACGCTGAATGGTTTGAATGATGATCTTGCGGGCTTCCTTGTTGGCTTTCAGCTTAGCTTCATCTATGATCTCCTGCTGAAGTCCCAGTGCCTGCGTATGCGCTTCATGCTTCAGGCTTTCAACCAGTTGGTTTTTTGCTTCTTCCGCAGTAAGGCCGGCGATTTTTTCCAGCCTGCGAATGTGCTCTTCCTGGTGCTTTTCCAATTCGGTCCGCTTCTGATTAACTACATCGATCTGGCGGCTCAGGTTTTCCTTAATGGAATCATTGTCCTTAACCTGCTTTTCCAGTTGATCCATCTTCTGATTGATGGATAACTCTCTTTGCTTGATGCGGTTTTCGGTTTCACTGATCCTGCGGTTCCTTTCCAGTACCTCCTTGTCGTGTTCAGCTTTC
>DASWTK010000252.1:0-4721 GCA_036402175.1 Chitinophagaceae bacterium
ACCTCGCCCTGCTTTACAAAAACGGAGTAAAGCTGGCTATCGGCAGCGATCATGCCATGTCGCCCGTGCAGGAAATCACAGCATTGGACGAACTGAAAATATTTGACAATCTTGCCAGGTTGAAATTGTGGTGCGAATCAACGCCAGCAACAATTTTTCCCAAAAGAAAGCTGGGTTTCTTTAAGGAAGGATATGAAGCAAGCTTCCTGGTAATTAAAGGTGATCCATTGGCCGATTGGAAACATACCGGTGCAATTTTATCAAGAGTAAAAAAAGGAAAATACCTGGATCTCTGAATTGAAATGCAATTAATAGTTGACTCTTTTAGTTCAAGGAAACATAAAGTGTATCAATAAAATAAATTGGTTGAGAAAAATGCGTTGAACAACGTCATTGGCTGATAATACGTCCGGTATTGATCATCCTTCAAAATTCCGCGTTCTTCAAATTCAACATCTTCAAGCGGCACCAGTGGAAGATCGGGAGGAAATGGTTTATAACCTTCGAAGTGGAATTCGATCTTTTCGCTTACTTCAGTCACAACTTCCAGGTCAGGGGAACTAAAGCCGGAGAATTTAAATAAGCCGTCGTCCGAATACAGATCGTATTTCCGGTCGGATAAAGTATAAAAACTGTAAGCGGGTATGAGCTTACTGATGTTCACTACTACATAATGCCGCTCAGGTTCAGGTAGAATGATTGCTATCCTGTAACCTCTTATCAAACGGTCAGGAACGCCGATATCCAGGCACTGATACTGTTTCTGAAGCACAGATAAGAGTTCGTGCCATTTCCTGTCGAGATATTTACGCTGCTTCAATGATTCGGTCAGTTTTTGAAACTGCGGCGTTTCGCGGTATTGTTTTTCATTCTCCTCACTGATTCCCTGAGGAAAGTATGAATATGCAAGTTCAAGGTATTCTTCTATACTATTTTCCATAACCCCGGTTATTTGAGTAGGCAACTGCCGGTTAATATATTAAAACTTTAAAATAGCGTGCGTGGACTAAAGAAAGCCAAAATAATTTATAAACTCCCTGCAGATCTGATTTCGCCGGGTTCCACAGGGGTAAGTATCTTTAAAGTATAACTTAAGGTTATGGAAGATGAAAATCTGAAGGCTGATTCATGGCGTGGCCGGTTGCACGAGATCATTTATGAGTCTAATACGCCTGCCGGAAAGCTGTTTGATATATCCCTGCTGGTGTTTATTATTCTGAGCATAATAGTAGTCATCCTGGACAGCATGCGTTCATATCAGACTGAGTATGGCCGGGAGCTGAACACGCTTGAATGGATATTTACCATTGTATTTACTGTTGAATATATTTTGCGGCTTATCAGCATCCGGCAACCTTTAAAGTATGTATTCAGCTTCCTGGGAATTATAGACCTGCTTGCAATCATTCCCAGCTACCTGAGCATAATGTTTGCGGGGGCGGAATCATTGATGGCGTTCCGGGCATTGCGTCTCATGAGGGTTTTCAGGATATTCAAACTTTCGCATTACATATCTGAAATGCGTTTTCTGGGAGTTGCCATAAAAGGAAGCCTCCGCAAGATCAGCATATTCATGCTAATTGTATTAATGCTGGTGATCATTCTTGGTTCAATCATGTATGTAGTAGAAAGTGGTGAAAACGGTTTCACCAGCATACCGGAAAGCATTTACTGGGCAATCGTGACCATCACCACAGTTGGGTATGGCGATATTACACCCGTCACAATGATAGGTAAAGTTGTGGCCAGCTTCATCATGCTGATTGGCTATGGCATCATTGCGGTTCCCACAGGAATTGTTACCACAGAAATGGCATTGGCAATAAGGAACAAGGAACAGAAAAATGAGGTTTGTCCTCGGTGCGGGAAAGAAGGTCACGACGAAGACGCGAAATTCTGCAAGAAATGCGGTGAGAGATTATAAGTTCCTTTAACCTCTGAATACCTCCTTCACTTTCGAAAGGAATAATTCTTTTTTCCTTCTGCTCACTTCAATTTCGTCGCCATTGCTGAGTATGATCAGTCCTCCTTCACCACGCTGGTATTCGCGCACATGAATAAGATTTACCAGGAAAGATTTGTGCACGCGCAGAAAGGAAGTATCCTTCAATAAGTAGTCGTAATCAAGTAATGGTTTTGATACGGTAACGGTTTTGTTATTTTCAAGGTGGAAGACAGTATAGCTTCGCTCGGCTTCGCAATAAATGATCTCTTCCAGTTTCAGAATGATAAAACCCTTCAGCGTTGGCAGGCACAATCGCATTTCTGAAGTATTGCCACGCTGGGCAAGGTTATGCATCAGCGCATTGGTAAGTTCGTCTTTCCGGCCTTCCTGGAGCTTCTTTTCAACTCTCTGAACGGCCTCTATCAGGCGGTCTTCATCCACGGGCTTCAGCAGGTAATCGGCGGCACTGTATTGCAGGGCCTGCAGTATGTATTCATTGTGGGCTGTAACAAAAATCACTTCAAAATCCTTGGGCATGATCTCACTAAGCAATTCAAGCCCTGTTTTGCCTGGCATCTGAATATCCAGAAAAACCACGTCGGGTTTTAAAAGTTCGATCTGTTGTTTTGCAGCCATTGCATTGGAGCAGGTCGCAATCACATCTACCTGCGGACAATGCGTGGCAAGCATTTTTTGAATGGTTCTGATACCATCCGGTTCATCATCCACTAATATGGCTTTCATTTTTTTCGTTTTTATCTATGGTCATTAGCCTGAGTTGCAACACTACCCTTGTGCCGCTTCCATTGAAACCTGCCTGTTTGAGATCTGTGATCTGCAGGCTGCAGGCTGTATCATATTTACCGTTAATAATCTTTATCCGCTTTTGAAGATTGTCGAGTCCTTCAGAACGGTGAAGGGGTCTTTGCTTTTCCTTCAACTCTTCTGAATGGCGTATGCCGATTCCATTGTCCTCAACGATACACTTCAGCATATCATCATCTTCACAGAACGCAATGAATATTTTCTTATCTTTTTGTGATTGCATCAGGCCATGCCAGATGGCGTTTTCAACCAGCGGTTGAATCATCATCGAAGGCACCACCACATCGGATGTATCAACATTTTCATCCGCGCAGATATTATAGGTGAACGTATCGTCAAATCGCAGCTTTTCCATTTCCAGGTATGCCTTGATGTATTTGATGTTTTCCTCCAACGTAACAAAAACCTGCTTTGAATGCTCCAGCGTCATGCGTATCATCAGGGCAAACTTGCTCAGGTAACGCGATGCTTTTTCATTGTCACCATCCAGGATCATTCTTTTGATGCTGTTAAGCGCGTTGAAAACAAAATGAGGGTTCATCTGCGCTTGCAGGGCCGACAATCGGGCTTCTGCCAGCTGCTCATTGATCCCCACCAATTCCTGGTGTTTGGCTTCCAGTTCCTGCTCCGATTGAAGCTGCGTTAGTTTATTCCCCAGCAAGGTTGCAATGGTGGTAAGAATCTTAATGTCACGCTCGCTGTAATAATTCGCCTTGCTGTTTTCGCTGTCGATCACCCCCAGTAATTCGCCGTTATGCAGAATGGGAACTGATACTTCGCTCAACCTGAATTCATCGTCCACACGATAACGGCTGTCGTGCCTTGTATCGTTAACCAGGATCGGAGCGCGGGTTTGAATTACTTCACCTACGATGCCCTGCCCTGGCGCTACCTGGAATAAGTTCTGCGATATCACTTCGGGAGCGCCTTTAGGTCCATATGCGGCTTTTTGCACCATACGTGTCTTGTCATTATTCCACATATAGATGATGCAATCTTCATAATTCATTTTTCCTATCAGGTTACGTGCAACGTCCCAGAGCACTTCATCCTCTTCCTTTAACCCCGCCAGGGAAGATGAAAAATAGTTACTGATCTGCTCCAGCTCAAATTGCGCCTTATAATCATCGGCCTTCAGCTTTTCGATCTGCGTCTTCACCATTTCCTTTTTACGCGCGATGTTTGTACGCCAGCGTACGAGGAAATAAACCAGCAATACCGCAAGGATGCCAGCTAAAACGAGGAACCACGTTTCTCTCCAGAACGGCGGTGTTACAACAAGCGTAAATTCTTTTATCTGCCCGGCCCAGCGGTTATTGGCAGAATACACTTTCGTTTGAATAGTATGTGTGCCGGGCGGGAGGTTGGAAATGCTGAACGTAGGTTGTGCTTCCAGCGGAATCCACGGACCAGCTTCATCCCGTACAATGCGGTAAGCGAACCGCTGGCTTTCGGCATCGGAGAAATTTATAGCTCCAATGGTTAACCGAACACCGGTTTCTTTCCATGAAGTCACGATGTGGTCCGATGGCAGGAACACCGATCTTTTATCACTGATGTTCAGTTCCTCTATAAAAACATCGGGAGGCGATTTTTTTCTTAATAGTCTCTCAGGACTGAAACGTACAACTGCTTTGAAAAATGGAACGTATAGCTGCGCTGTCGAAGAATCGTAGAACAAATTAGCGCCATTATTGATAGGCATGTCAGGAAATCCGTCTTCCTTTCCAAAGGCGGTGATCTCATAATTCCGCAGATTCATACAGGCAAGTCCTGAATAACCCGCGATCCAAAGATTGTTACCAACCAGAAGAAGCGCCGCTATATTATTATCTGTTAATCCATCACTTTTAGTGAAATGCCGATAGGTGCGGGCATTCACATCGAAAGCTATCAGTCCGTTATTCTTGCTGTCGAACCAGAGAATGTTCCGTTTTTTATCAATCACCAG
>DASWTK010000253.1:0-14111 GCA_036402175.1 Chitinophagaceae bacterium
GGCCGTTGGCAAAATGATTGCGCATAATATCCGGTCATTGCTAGAGATGGAATTTCGAGGTCAAGTTCCCTGGCTTTTTCCATGAACTGCCTGCGTATTGAATCGATCAGCAAGTTATTATCAAATGTTGGCCTGTTTCCCAACCCACCCATGTCTACCTCTACCCCGTCGGCCCCGATTTCTTTTGTCAATTGAAACGCGCCGAGTTTCTGCCGTTTTAATATCATCAGGTCAACCACGGCAACTTTGTATCGCTGGGTGGTTGATTGTGCAGGAAATGAAGATTCAAATGATTTACTGATGGCTTCAAAGTTTCTGAGTGCATTGGAAGGCAGCTGTTCTCCTTTTTCACCAAATACAAACATTGCCGTTTCAGGCTCAATGGTGACCTTTTTTTCATCTATGTTTCCTGTTTCATCCATTACCCGCTTAAGATCAAGATTGAATTTATCTGCCACAAATTCATACATGGCTTTCCGTTTCGAAAAGCCGTAATCGTGCCCTTCATCGGCAAGGTGAATATTTTTCAACTGGGCGCCTGCATTATAGTAGGAATAGTTCTTCTGAACAAAAGGAAACTCTATTTCAGGAACGTGTTTCGTCCAGTCCTTCCCGTCTGATACAACCAGCATCGGCCTTGGCGCGGCCATCGAAGCAATTTCCGCGTTATTGGTTCCGCCTTCGCATAAATGTATGCCCAAACCGCTTTCGCAGGGGCATCCTCCGCTATGATAAGACGAAAGCATAACAACGGGAACACTCAGCTTAATACGGTTGTCGATTGCCGTTAAAAGCATTGTCTGGCTTCCGCCGCCAGAAGCACCGGTAATGGCTACACGATTGGTGTCAACGTCAGTCCGGCTCAGTAACATATCGAGGATTCGAATAGAATTCAACACCTGGATTGACTGCGCGAGGCTCCTTCTGTGATCTTCCGGTTTTACCTGAAGCCTGGATTCACCATCCCATCCGAAGAGGTCATAGCTGAATGCAATAGCTCCCATTCTTGCCAGCGTGGCGCAACGGTACTGGCAGTCTTCGCGGTATCTTCCTTTCGCGAAATGACCATCGGGGTTCAGGATCAATGGCATCCTGCCCTTTGGTTTTGCCGGAAGGTAGAGTGAACCACTTACATACAATCCCGGCAGGGTTTCAATCGCGATATTCTGAATCGTATAGCCATTCATTTTTCTGACAGCAGTGACAATTGGCTTTGAGGACGGCCTCGCAGGAATTTCTGAAAGACGAAGAGCAGAAAGAAAACATTCCTTCAGCGATGCCTTTCTCTTTTCCCATCCGCTAAGGTCATTGTACAGTCCTGATAAATATTGAATTTGTTCCCTGCCCTCTTCTACTGACTTAAGGTGATACTGATAATGCTGCAGCTTGTATTTTTTGTCTCCTTCCTTTGTAAAGCTGATATCCTGGGGCGCCAGTATGTTCGATAATGTTTTTTCCGCGTCGGGTTTAAAACGCCAGCCGGCATAGGTTACCCATCTGTCCTTTACCAGTTCTTCGGGATAACGAAGCGTAATACCATATCTTTTTTGAACTTCGGCTAATACTTCTTTCAATGGTTCCCTGAACTGGTTGTCTGAATTCTGTGCAATAGCAGATAGGCTGCAACACAACATCAAACATAAAAGAAGCCTTGCGTTCATTTTAGCGTGTTTAAAAGAAAAAGGGAAGGTATGACACCTTTCCCTTTTCGTGTCTAACGATTGCTTGCAGAAATCAGTAGCCCGGATTCTGACCAAATTCAGCTGTATTCTGCAGTGACTGCATTTCAGCTTTTGGTATAGGACATATCGTTAAGTCGGGTTTCATATGGAATCGTTTTGGAGTGTCGTTAAAAATAAAACAACCACGCACGCGAACTATCCTGTACTGTTAGCCCATAAGTTGTAAGTTTTCTGTCAATCTTCCGACGACGGCAAAGTTGCATTGACCAGCTGGCCCGGCCATTGCCCATTGATGATCTCTTTCATTTCCAGCAGGGCGGGATTTACTTTCACATACCGGATCCTTTCCCTTCTCCACGTATAAACAATATGGATCATTCCATCGGCCGATTGAATAACGGAAGGATATGAATACTGGCTCACGGGTGAATCTTCCAGAACAAGCGCGGCATACCAGGTTTTGCCATCTTTAGAAACAGCAACGTTCAATGGTGTACGCGCTCCTTTTCCATTAGCAAGCTCAGGCGCCGGCTTCACATGATTATAAACCAGCAATTGCCTTCCGTCCTGAAGCGTTACGGCATCCGTTCCGGAATTATTATTGGGCAGCGACGAAGCCGTCATTGCACTCCATGTTTTCCCACGATCACTACTCCAGGATTCATTTAATGTGGTGTTCCTGCTTCTGCACAGTACATGAAGCTTTCCATCGGCATAGTTCAATATACTTGGCTGAATGGCGGAAATTGTTTTTCCGTCATTGATCGGTGTTGTTTTTTGCCAGGTCTTTCCAAAGTCAGGCGTGATCTCAAAATGCACCTTCCATCCATTTTTTTCGGTGCTTGAGGGACAAATCAGTATTCCGTCAATCAGAACAGGCTTGTTTTTGATCGGACCAAGAAAACCTTCAGGAAGTGATTCGCGTTTGCTCCATGTTTTACCGTTATCTGCTGATCTAATCATCCATCCTGTCCATCCTGCCACATTTGGCCCGATCTTGTAAAACAACAGCAGTTCGCCATTTGGTACCTGGTATAAAACCGGGTTATAACACGCGTAACGTACACTGTCATTCAAAACACCATCCGCCACTTTAACGGGTTCTGTCCATTTACCATTGAATAAATGACTCGTCCAGATACAAACATCCTTATTACCTTCCTTCGTACCACCAAACCATGCAGCAATTAAACCAGTAGGTGTTTCCGCGATTGTAGCTGAATGGCTTTCGGGGAAAGCTGACCTTTCAAAAATGAATTCATGGGTGACAATTCCTTTTTTAAAAGAATTTGCTGAATAAAGGTCATACTGGCCCGACCCGAATTCGTATACCGCATATCTTCCATCCATTTTAACGAAGCTGTTTTGTGTTTCGCCCGCAGATTTACCAGTTACGCGGACCTGGTCATTTGAAACAGCTGGTATATAAACCATTGCTGACGTGTTCGGAGGAATTGTGATACTCCATCTGAAATCGCCGCTTTCCCTGTTCCTCGACCATTCGCTTTTAATGAGTCCATGTAACGATACATAGGAAGCTTTTACGTGATCCAGGCCGTCAATGATCTCCGGCTTCATAATGATTTTTTTGAATGCAATATCAGTTTCGTCCGATCTGATGCCAGCAACATTTTCATACAGCCAAATCATCAGGTCACCCAGCAGCATAACGTGATTCTGAGAATTCATTTGCGGGTTTGCGGTGTTGCCATTCCATAATTCCCAAATGGTTGAAGCGCCGTTTTCTGTCATGTATCCCCAGCTGGGGTATGTTTTATTGGAAGCCAATGTATATGCAATATCAGGTCTCTGAAACTGCGACAATCCACGCATCAGCCATTGCGTACCGATCACTCCGGTAGCTATGTGCATGTGATCTGCGATCTTAATCTTATTGTAGATATTATTGAACACCGCTTCGCGAACACTGTCAGGTGTTATGCCGAAGTATAAAGGAAGCAGATTCGCGGTTACTGTGTTATTGGAGTACCATTTTCTCTGGGCGTTGAAAAATTTGGAGTTGAAGGCATTTTTGACGCTTGATGCCTGCCGTACAAATTCATTTACATCCTGCGGCTGACCCGCGATATTCGCGAATGACTGCAGCAATTGAAGGAATTTATAGTAATAAGCTGTGGCAATCAGCGCGCCATCAGTCTTGCGCAAACTATCACGTGAATGAATCATCTCCAGCGATTCAGGTGGCACGCACCAGTCGCCATATTTATCTTTTGTAAGAATGTAATCCTTCATGTACTTCGACTGCATGTACTTCATCCACTTCTTCATATAAGGATAATGTTTTGTAATGCTTCGATCATCGCCGAATTGACGGTAAAGCATATCCGCAACAAGAAGGTATGTGCCAGGCCAGGTCATATTATCGCTGTAATAATTCCAGAAGGCGGGAGCAACATCGGGAATGGCTCCTTCAGCGGTTTGTGATTGCTGAATGTCATCGAGCCATTTTGCATACAGTTTTGCATTGTCGAACAAAAAACTTTCTCCTCCCGCGCCTGTTGCCCTGTCGCCAAGCCATGGCTGCCGCTCATTTCTTTGCGGACAATCAACCGGCATGCCTTTGTAATTAGAGGCAATTCCCCACCACGCGTTCCGGTATATTTTATTAATGATCGTGTCTGAACTTTCAAATGTTCCGGTCGTTTGAATATCATCCTGGACCGACTTAACAATAAAATCAGTTTCTGCTGGAGTTCCGGGATAACCAGTGATCTCCACATAACGGAATCCATGGTAAACAAATGAAGGCTCCCAGGTTTCGGCTTCCCCTCCTTTCAGGGTATAGATGTCCGTTACTTTTGCGTCGCGCAGGTTTGCAACATATAATCTGCCGTTTGGTTGAAGACTCTCTCCAAAACGAAGCCTCACCCGTTGACCTCTGTTGCCCTTTACTTTTAACTGTATCCAGCCAGCCAGATTTTGTCCAACGTCAAGAATGAAAGTGTCTTTGTTCAACCTGGAAAGCTTACCATTAGGTGAAATGATCTTTGATCGCATCGGTTCACTTTTCTGCGCGATGAGCTTTCCTGCTGGAGCTTTCACTAATTGTGGACGGATCCAGGCTGCATCGCTGAAACTAGTTTCTGTCCAGCCGGCAAATTCTTTTCTTGCGTCGTACTCTTCACCATCATATTCATTGTTGGACCGGATCGGGCCGTCGATATTCAGCTTCCATGTTTCGTCACTTACAATCCTTTTGATTGAACCGTCGTTCATCTCAACCTCCAGTTGAAGCAAAAGCTTCGGATAGCCAAAGGTGTTTATCTTTTGGGGTTTATAGCTCTGGCGCATGGTAAAGAACCTTCCGTTGCCCAGCACGGTCGCGATAACATTATTTCCTTTTTTTAGCTGCTCAGTAACATCGTAGGTATTGTAGAGTACAGATTTCCGGTAGTCTGTAGGCAATGGCGCCAGCACCTGATCGCCAATCTTTTTTCCATTGATGTATAATTCATAAAGACCCAGGCCGGAAACATACACTTTCGCGCTCTTTATATCTGATGGAAGTATAAATGGCTTGCGGAGATAGCGGGCTGACAACCTGGAGAACTGTGTGATGCTGTCCCATCCGGAAGCCTTGTCATAACCGATCCATTTTGCTTTCCAGTCGGCCGTGTTCAGCAATCCCATACTCCATTCGCTGATTTCGCTCCAGCCGGTTTCACCTTTATTGGTTATTACTTTTACTTTCCAGTAACAATGCATCCTGCTCTGCAACTTTTTCCCTTCGTAAGGCACATGAATGGAGCGCGATGAATGCTGAATGCCTGTATTCCATAGGTCTGCTTCATTATTTTCCAGTTTGGCACGACTTGAAGCTACCATAATATGATAAGCTGTCTGCTTTACTCCTGAATGCAATTCTGCGGTTATCTGCCAACTCAATCGCGGGTTGGTTATATCAATTCCCAAAGGATTAATCAGCAGTTCACAACGGGGGTTGGTGATAAACAACCCCTGCGCGTTCGTTTGCTGAACCGACAACAGTAAAATGAAAAATATCGTGCAACTCAGTTTCATGCTTATTCTTTTACCTGGAAATCGAAAAATAATTCAATGGTCTTCCAACGGAGCGGATCTTTTTCATAGTCGTAATAAATGTGCTTCATTCCCATCGGGCCTGTGGTTTCATTTCTCTGCGTTTTGGTGCCGATACCCGGAATACCCTGCATGAACGAAATGTCGCCAGATGGAAAAATGGGCTCGTAATTTTTCCACTGATCTGTTTTAAAAGCCGGCGTAAACAGTCTCAGAAACATGTCTTCATTAGTGGTGATTACTGTGAACGGGTTGCCGGAAGTAAGAAATTTGCACCAATACATATTGGAATGATAACCTTTAAATTCGGGATATATCCAGGGCGATTCTCCGGTCTCGGTATTATTGTATGATTTGTTCCACACTCCAAATTTATTTCCCTTCATTCTATTCTTCCACACACGGTAAGGACCATATCCCATATACTGAACACCTTTGATCCCGCTTTCAGGGAAGGAAAAATTTACGCCCACCATGGACGTGAAGTAAGCAGCGGGAAAATAATTCACTTTCATTCCAAGCAGACCATCCGGGAAAATTGTCCACTCCAGTGTATTATAACTATCTTTTCTGTCGAAGGCCGAAGTGATCAGAAGTTTATTGCCATCGAAACGATGCGAGAAATTTTTAAAATTGTTCACCCCTTCCTGCAAGACCGGACCATTATTAAACGGTATAATTTCCTCTCCTTTTTTTACACTGATCAAAAGACCGTTTTGCCTGTGGATGCTGAAGTGTATGTTGTTTGCCGTTATCGAATAAACAGAATCCTGTTCTGTGATCCGGATCTTATTTTCTGTATTTGCCGTAGAAGATGGCTTAAACCGATCAGGTTTTACCAATGGGAAACTCCACGTAAATATTTCCCTTTGAAATGGATCTTTAGCCGTTACATATAACACATCAAATTCCTGCCAGGCTTGCGGGAGGTCTATTTTTAGTCTACCTTTTTCCATTGGCTTTACATCCGGTGCGGATATCTGACCGTTAATACTATCATTTCCGGAAATCAATTTCCTGAGCTCAAAAGCAAATGAACATTGTTTCAGATTAGTGTAATGATACCTGTTCTCGATGTTCAGTATGCCATCGAATGAAGATGTGATCTCCTTTGATTCAAAAAATACAGGTGACCATATTTCTTTTATCGCAAAAAAACTGCCTTCTTTTTCAAGATGCGGGCCAAGTATTCCATCCGCGCCGCGATTGCCATCTGTATCGATCATTCCATTTTTGTCGGTACGAACAACACCCTGGTCCGCAAAATCCCAGAGAAAACCTCCTGCCGATAATGGCCTGCGCCACATCATTTCCCAGTAATCTTCCAGCCCTGCGCCATGTCCGCCATCATAAAGTCCATGCAGGAACTCTGTAGGCATTACGATATCGTGCCCATGATCATATGAACCAATGCCATAATTGTATTCGCGGTAATGCTGGGTTTCAATACCGCCAAACAATTGCCATGGATGCACCACCGGTCGTTTCTGAATATCGTTTTCCGCGAATAGTTTATCAAGTTCAAAATTATGTCCGCCTTCATTTCCATTCGACCAGATAACCACGGACGGATGATGCGCGTCGTGATGCAGCATCTCTTTTACCAGTTTCGAACCGGTTTCAGTATCGTAATGTCCGTGCCAGCCCGCCAATTCATCCATTACAAATAACCCGATCGAATCACAAACATCCAGGAAGTGATCATCAGGAGGATAATGGCTTGAACGGACCGCGTTCATATTCATTTCTTTCATCAGCAGTACATCCTCAATGCTTATCTGCCAGCTGGTGGTTCGTCCTGTTTCGGGCCGGAACGCATGCCGGTTCACCCCTTTCATTTTCACCTTGACATTGTTGATATAAATGCCATCGCGGTGTTTTACTTCAACAGTTCTGAAACCGATTCGTTTAGAGATGGTATGAACTACCTTACCCTGATTGTATAAAGTGAATACGCATTTATACAAGTTTGGAAATTCCGGGGACCACAATAATGGTGAATTGAAAGTTTTTTTCAGGCTAATAACTCCTGATTCTTTACTGACCGCAACAGTTGCCGCATCCGCGATTGCTTCTCCGGCTGAATTATATAATTGTAATGAAACGCGATCGGCGGTTCCGCTTATATGAATCTGGCTGGTCAGTTCGCCGTTCGCCTTTGCGTCAATTTCAACCCTGTTAATATGATTTATGGGCAACACTTCCAGGTAAACCGGACGGAAAATGCCACCAAATATCCAATAGTCGGCCCTGCGTTCGGCATCGTTGACGGATTCATTAGAAGAATGCTTTGAAACAGTTACCTCAAGCAGGTTGCCGGTCCCGAATTTCAACAATGGTGTTATATCATAACTGAAAGCATAAAAGGCGCCCTGGTGAGTGGGGCCCGCTGATCGGCCATTGACCTTTACTTCCGTATCGGTCATAGATCCTTCAAAAACGATCCTGATCTTTTTTGATTTCCATGAAGCAGGAATAGTAAAAGTAAACCGGTACATGCCTTTTTCCTTTCCACGCACGCTATCCCTGGCAAAGCCATAGTCATATTTGCCAAAGCCCTGTAGCTCCCAGCACGAAGGAACAGGGATGGTAGTCCATTTGCCAGCGTTTCTTCCGGCGGAGCACATGAATTGCCAGTTCACGGTTTTGTCGCTACCAGTACCGGAGAGATACATCTTTTCTGTTTCCTGTGCATCTGACCTGAAACTTATAAAGATTAAAAGGCTGAATAATATTTGAAGCCTGAAACTCATTTCATGATCAGAATTTACCTGTTACTTTTTCAAGTGTTGGTGAGGCGGCGATTTTTTTACCATCTACCCATACGCTTAATCCTTTTCCTTTCCTGTATTTTGAACCCGTTGCGTCCCAGATAATCGTTACTAATTTTCCATGATAAAGAAGATTATCGAGGCAGAACCAGGCCCATTTGTCATCAGGCAAAAGCGGATTCACTTCAATGATGTTATCAGCCCGTGGTCTTAATCCAACAAGTCCGGTGATCACAAGATCGTTAAAGGTTGAATGGTTATAATAACGGCTGCGTTCCTGGTCACCCTTCAGCCAGTACCCCGTTTTTTCGTCAAGGTATTCACCAATGTATGGTCGGCCGCGGTAGTACTGCGACTCCACATAAGTTTCCAGGAGGTCGAAATAATTTGAATCAGCAATAAATGACTGGGATCTTTTGTTCAATAAATTCGCCAGGCCTGTCAACGTCTGAGATGTTGCAAAAGGCCACACAGCTCCATCCCATTCACAATTGCAGCAACCATGAGTACGGAATTCGGGATGACTTCTGTCTGCGGTGGTTAATCCAAATGGCGCGCAGAATGATTTTGTATCGATCGCGTATTGCCACGCTATATCAAATTTCTCATCAGGCATATTGAAATACCAGGGTATAAAACCAATTGCCTCTCTTACATTAGCGCTGGTATCTGCCTCCTTTAGCACTTCAAAAAAGTTATGCGAAGCATTCCACAATTTTGACTGTACAAGCGATTTGATACTGTCGGCTTTCAAAGTATATTTTACGGCAATATCCTTGCTTCCGACCAGCGTAGCTATTGACTCCAACGCTTTGGCATTGCCATACATATAGCTGTTTATGGATGGCCTGGCATTCTTCTCGCGTCTTCCTCCACTGATGGTTTCCTCCATTGCATCACGCACATCGTATTGCCAGTATAATCCACCTGGTAGTTTTCTGTCATTTTCCCAGGCTGCATAATCAGCTTCAAGATCAGTGAACAGACCCGTCAGGAATTTTTTATCATTGTTTACCAGATATCTGTTATACAGCGCATCGATATTCCAACTGCTGTAAGCGCGCAGCTTGTTCATTGGCTTGCCGTTATTCCCCCTGTACCAGACCAGGATGTTGCTGTTGAGATACTGCTGATCGTGCAGCCACCTCGATTCATAAATATGATGCCCCAGGCCGCTGCTGATGAGATTGTATTTGTCTGAATAACTTCTCTGTACCAGGAACTCGGTCATAACGAAGCCCATTTCAGTCTTTTTGATGTGTTTGCGCAACGTCCACCAACGGTAATAAAACATCTCTTCAAAATTCTGCTGGGGGCATTCGAATAACGGAATGTTCTTTTGCATCCATGTCCAGGAGCTGTCGTTGGGAATTGCCTGCTTTATGTTTTCATCTTCCATTCCATTGAAATAATCAACATAATGCCTGAAGCTGGAATACTTTAATACAAGCGGTTGCTTTTTTAATTGTGCCGGTACACAAATATGCAACATCAGGAGCCATGGTAGTATGACGATCTTTCTCAACATATTTATTTCACTTCGCTGGTCTTCAGATAATGGATTTGATAGGCAGCTTCTCTTAGCTGCTCTCCCGCTCCTTTCAGATCATACATCTGGTCGGTAGGCGTATCGGCATCCGGAAAGCGCCTGGTGTTCCCAGTACGGAAAACAATTCGCTCCACGCTTTCAACCGGGGCGAAACAGATGTTGTTCCCTGTGTTCTTCCCATTTATAGTTACGTTGTAGAACCGGTTGGAAGTATTCAACTCAATTTTCACGTGCAGCTGTTCATCTTTTTTATAAGTTGACAACGTTCTGTTCCTGTAACCAGACTTGGTATGAAAAACACCGGTCGAGTCGAAAGTTAATCTGATACAAGGTGTTCCAATCGCATTCACCAGTTCAATTTCCAGGTTGCCATGATCCTGCTGAAGTGGAGTGATGGCAAATTCAACCACTACTTTTTCTGACTCCGGAAAAACCCGTTCTGCTTTTGCATAATCAAAAGGATCACTGTCATGCAATACAAGGGAGCGATTATTGCCTTCTCCCTGAGTGGCTACCGCGCACCATAAAGGACTGAAAATATTCCATTGCGACAATTCTTCACCGCTCTTCATCTGATTGAAAACATCATTGACGTGTGCATCCGCTTTATCTTTTACAGGTATAGGTATTTTTGAAACCCACATATCTTCTTTGTTCATGCTATAGGTAACCCACATATTACCACCGGGCGGATTTCCATTCATTTCCTGTATCCCTCTCACATACTGAGGGCCGTACGATTTATATGCGCCGCCATACCGCATGTATGTAATCTCGCCGTTCACCAGCAACAAGTTTTTGTAATTCAAACCGTCATCGCTAACCGAAACAGCCAGCGGCCATCTGAATTCTGAAGGATTATAAACAGTTGCATATTTCCCATCACTGGTACGCTGCGCCCAGATCTTGGCATTGGCGTTCACAAATCCGGGAGCCCTCACAGGATTATATAACCATGATTTGCCTCCATCAGCGCTGATGCTGGTTAAAGCATATTTCCAGAAGCCTGCAATTTTACCATCGGGGAGTCGATAATAATTAAAAGCTTTAAAATCTTTTTTCAATGGGATCAGCGGATCATTCCGATCTGCCTCTTCCACCATTTGTTGCATTTGCAATGGCGATGCGAGCAGTTCATCACAAGCTTCTATAAATCCTTTATCCGGCGATTTTTTGTAAAAGGGATAGGTTGTATTTTTTTCATTGAACCGATGATTATAACGCAAAAAATAAATAGGTCCGAGGGAACCATCCTGGTTGATACTGCGCACAACACGACCGATTCCGTTACCATCATTGGGATCATCCTTTGCACCAAGCACAATTCCATAATAACCTAATGTAAGCAGCCTTTTATTTTTGGCGGTATAGAATCCTATCCGCTGGTGCATCACAGCGTAATTGTTTTTTGCTGTGTCAGTTTTCCCTGGCTTCACTGTTCCATCGGGAATTTTATAGGGAGGGAATGCCACGTCCAGATATCTCCAGTTATATCCATCTTTGGAATAGAACAGGAATGTTTGCCCTGGCGCAACGTGTTCCCCAACCGGGTTGGCCAGGAACTGCAGGTAAAAAACACTGTCGCGGTAAGCAAGCATAGGCGCATGATTGTACGTCCAGTTGGCCGGAAACTGATTCTGCAGATTCGGAATACAGCTTTTTTGAGGATGCTCACGGTTAGCTCTGAAGACCTGTATGTTGTAAACTCCGATGGCGGGTCTCAATTGGCCATGATGATAGTCAACATTGGCTAAAGTCTTTCCGGTGTAACGCACCGTATCCTGGGCAGAAGAAACTGCGGTTAAAACAGTAAAGCAGACGGTCAATATTTTTTCAGCTCCGATCATCTTTTTGATTTCATTTCATTCAGTAAACTGGTGAGTATTTTTTTGCGGACAGGAAGGATGGTCCCATGTTTATGGCCCGCGGGTAATTGCACATCGCTGCTGATGTCGGTAAAATTTTTAAAATCCGCAGTCATTACCGCATCATAACTTTTTTTACGGTAAGCATCGAAATATATGAGCCATTTACCTTTCAGCTTAAGCACTGAGGGACCTTCAGTAAAGCTTTCGCTAAAAGCATTGGATACATTTGAATAAGGACCTTCCGCCTTTTCCCCGTATGCTATTTTCAGATTGCGGTTAGGGCGTGTGTTATCCTTAAGCACCAGCACATAATCACTTTTGGCCCTTTTAACAATAACCGCGTCAATTACACTGAATCCTGGATCCAGGAACAACCTGGATGGTGAAAAAGTTTTGAAATCGGTGGTTGTAGTGATATACATCCGGTGGTTATTGCTGTCTTCTTCAATTCCTCTGTCAAATTTTCCGGGGATAGCAGACGCCCAGATGATGATGAACCTGCTGTCGTCTTTGTCATAAAAAATTTCGGGCGCCCAAACATTCACTACAGACTGCTCGTGTTCCATTACCGGTATGAATTGCTGTTCGCTCCAGTTTAAGAGGTCTCTCGATGATGCATAACCGAATCCCTTATCTCCTCTCCAACTGCTTGTCCACACCAGATGGAATGTACCATCAGAGCCCTGGGCGATTGAAGGATCACGCATCACTTTCTGTTGGCCTACCCCTGGTTTCAGTAAAACCGTATCCAGATCCTTCCATTTATAACCATCAAAGCTGTATAACAAACGCAGACCGGCGGTGGCAGGCTCATGAAACGAGGTGAACACGTACGCCTGCTTTGATGTTCCGCATGCGCAGGCCATTAGCGCTATTATGCATGGAAATAATATAATACTGATCCTGTTCAAATTATTTACTGTTGATTGTTTCTAAAATCAATACCCAATCATTTCCATTTGCCTGAGCACCCGGAGGATCAAACGTTGCGGTTCCGCTGTTTGCGCGGGTCCAGGGTTTCAAATAAGCACCGGTTCGCGGATCAAACCACCGGCACCTGATATTTTTTCCAGTTATCTTCCCAAGTTGCAGGCGGAACGGAGCGCCTGTCCAGGTATATACAAAAGCATAATTTTTACCTTTTGTGGCGGTAACCCTCGCATATCGGGCGCCGTTATCCAATATGAATGATTGATCTGCTTCTCTCTCAAAGAATGGCTTTGATAACATCAGTTTTTTGAGATGCTGCATCTGAATTGCTCCGCTGTCGGTCATTGCCTCTTTCCAGAATTTTTTAGCGCCATATGCCCTTCCCTTATCCTCTGGGCGATAGAATTGCATCACCGCATTGTGCCCGTAAGTGAACCCCGCTCCTCCCGCAAATACGCTCCAGTAAGCATATCGCCGGAGATCATTATGATCCCAGAATGGCTGCGTGGTATCGTGAAGTCCCTGCGGAATGCCTTCATAGGAAGGCTCGCCATCCAGTGAAGGTTTCAATGGACTATGTGAGAAATCCTCTTCAATATATTTCCAGTTGTCCTCGCCATAATGTGTTTCGCCTTTCGAGGTATCCTGGTCGTAATTGCGGTGTCCCGACTGGAACATATTGAAATCCAGCCACGGTTCATTGTGAAACCAGCGCGAAGAAGTTGTTCTTCCCCTCGGATGAAAGGTTATCAGGTGATCCTTATCTATCGAGTCAAGTGTTTCACCCAGCTTTTTCCATACCTGGATGGAGTCACTGCCATTTATGTCGCCACCATTCAGCCAGATTATATTTTTTCTATTCTTATACCTGTTCGCTAAAAAGGACGCATATGATACGGCCTGTGTGCCTGACACCCATCCGTTTTTTACATTGGTGCCCCAGACGGGAACAAGCGCCATATAAATACCACGATTTGCAGCGGCGTCGATTACGAAGTCAACATGATCCCAGAAATCATATTCACCTGGTTTGGTCGGATCACTTCCTTTAGTAATTAACGGTTGAGATGCGTCATTACCAAGAATAGCAGAATCACCATACCGGTTTAGGGCGTTTTTCAGGTCATGAAGCACCATCACCTGTATCACATTATAACCCTGTTGTTTCCTTATGTCAAGGTATTGGAGACTTTCTTCTCTGTTCAGTTTTATAAAGAGCAGCCAGCCCGTATCACCTAACCAGAAAAAGGGT
>DASWTK010000254.1:0-6447 GCA_036402175.1 Chitinophagaceae bacterium
TGGTAGTTTGGATTGTTGCATTTACCGAATACCTGCGCATTCTGCTTGTCTTCCCAATCCGGGTTAAACAGCCTGTGCGCCGCGTTAAAATGCTCATGCCTGAATACTGCTACCCTTTTGTTCATACCCTAAAGTACAAAAATACAATTTGCTGCCGGTTTTAATGGTTAAACACCCGACAGAAAGGCTGGTTCAGTTTGCTGGGAACTATATTTTGCATTACTCATCAGATTTTGGCGTTTTGGTAACAGATTTTGCTTTATGGCGACAGGTTTTTGGAGCATCGCAACAGAAATTGCTATGTGGTATGAGATTTCTGCAGTGTGGTAAAAGATTCTGAGATGCCTGTAATTAACGCCTCTTGCTTTCGTGATAAGTTATGCTTCTTTGGTATGCCAAATGTCTGAAAAGCGATATTCTTTTCAATTTTAAAATGCTCGTACCCAAGTATCTCATTCAGGATAATGGAATTCCTGTAGGCTCCCATGCCCAGGTCGGGAGCGTTGAATCCATGCGTATGCAATTCGGCATTCTGCACGAATATCTCTTTTGCGTTATGATCAACCGAATAATTGCGATGCACATTGTATTGTCCTTTTGCATTCCAGCGAATGCGGCGCGAAACCGGCGCCAGAAAACCGGGAACGATGGAATGATAGCTGGTGGCCAGGATAACGGCATCGGTAACGTGATTAAAATGCTGTTGCATCTCGTTGTGAAAAAATTTCAGAAGATATTTTCCACTCCGGTGCTGGCAGATGTTCTTTAATTCGCAGTTTGTAAATAATCCTGCTTCCAACTGTGGTGAGTCGATAGATAACTCATATAAATAATCATAAATAGCACCAATCAGTTCAAAGTTGATACCCTTGTATAACATTTTCTGCCGGGAGAGCAATTCCTCTTTCTGAGCAGGAGGAAGATTGTAGAAATATTCAATGTAGTCGGGTGAGGTCATTTCCAGTGAAAGTTTGGAATACTCCATAGGAAAAAATCGTTCTGAGCGCGTAAACCAATTCAGCCCTCCCTCAAAATGTTGAAGCTCAGGCAGGAGGTCGTGAAAAATCTCTGCAGCGCTTTGGCCTGAACCGATAATGGCAACGCTATTACTTTTAAGGATCGATTTTTTATTAAAAAGATAATCGCTGGAATGAAACAGGAGTTCACTTTGCAATTTGCGGGCAAATTCAGGAATAACCGGTACGGTGCCAACTCCAATGACCAATCGCTTCGCGTAAATGATTTTTCGGATCGCCCGATGTAAGTCGTACACCTCCACTTCATAACAACTCATTGAATCGTTGAACGCTACTGATTGTACCCGATGGTTAAACCGAAGATTCGGTAACTGATCTGCTACCCATTTACAATACAGGTCGTATTCGCGGCGGGTGATAAAATTATTCTCTTTGATGGCGAAGTGGAACAAACGCCCTGTTGCCTTTAAGAATGCCATAAAGCTGAACCTGTTGCAGGGATCGGCCAGTGTAACGAGGTCGGCATAAAACGGAACCTGCAACGTTGTTCCTGGCAACATCATTCCTTTGTGCCAGTCGAATTGCTCGTGCTGATCAAAATAAACGGTATCCAGGTCTTTGATACCATGAGATAACGCTGCCAGTCCGAGATTGAATGGTCCGATACCAAGGCCTGCAAGATCATAGATCCCTGGATGCTTCATAGGAAGTTGATTAAATTCATAATAGGATAAGTTTAAGGTTAATGAACGGGTGACGGTTCTCAGAATTCAATGACTAATTTTCACCTTGTGCTGCGTTTATCGCATTCTTGTATTTCTGATTTCTTATTGTCATTCGTCCAACTAATTTTGAAATACTCTCCGGTAATGCAGCAATCGAAAACACCATTCCGGAAACAATCGTTATACAAATCACGGATTCCATTACATCGAGGCTTCTGTAGCCGATCACGCCAATAAGCCAGAATATCAGTATCCATTGCACCAGGTAAACGCGGGTGATGTGTTTGCTGAGAAATGTGAGCAATCTGAAAAAATAATTTTGTGGCAGATATTTAACAGCCAGGTGGCAGCCGTACAGCCACAGCAACACAAACCCGGTATAGTAAATGGTACCACCCTGCCCTGTTCTGTAAAAATCACCCCAGTGAAAAGCCGGATCAAATGAAATGATGATCAAACCGGTCAATACCAGCGCAATGCCAACATTTCGTGCTTTAATGAAGAAGACCGGTTGCGTGATTCTTAACTGCAACTTTAAAAAGTATCCGGCACTGACGCCGACAAGCGGATATACCAGCCAGGGAAATACGGGAAAATAGACCTTTGAATTATAGCCCCACAATAGGTTGCAAAAATGATCGACCAAAGTGTTCGACGAATGTATTTCCCACAAATACGGGGCTGATAACGCTATCATTATTGCAAGGAGCATTGCCCAATATTGGTAATTCCGGATCTTAATCAATAATGAGAGTACTAACATTGAGATTGCTGCCAGCTGAAGTATATCTCCCAGTAAGAACAAATGCATAACAGTTTTGTCGCCGGAAGCAATCCCAAAATCCGAAAGTAACTGCGCAGGAATAATTCCTGCTGCAAGCGGAATAAGGAATTTAAAAAAGTTCAGTACATACGCAAGGACGAAGTGCAAGCCTGCGCGTTTCAGATTGCTAATCGTATTTGTTCTACCCGAAAGAACAAAGGATATCCCCATCATCATCATAAATAATGGAGCACCCGGACCTTCTGCGAGAAAGAACATGATCTTTCCAAGCCAGGAAACATGCACGTCGGGTGTGCTGTAGATCATCAGCGCATGAATTGCCGCCATGATGAATACGGTGAAGCCGCGGGCGATGTCGATTTCGGGGATGCGCATTGGGTTTTGGGTTTTGGGTTTTGGGTTTCGTGTTTCGTGTTTCAGGTTTGGGGTTTGGGGTTTGGGGTTTGGGTTATAGGGAGTTTGACCTCATTGGTAGTTTTTGATTGAGCATGTGAGTGTTCATTGCTTTCTCGAAACTTTCTCTTGTACAGAAGTAGAGGTTTGCGGTCTTGTATGACATCTTAATTCGTTTCTGGAACTGAAAACCGAGTTTGCGTACAAGTGTGTTAGCCTGATGATTGTCCGCATCGGGCTCGCCGATTACTCTATTGACTTCGGGAAAAGAAAACAGATATTCCAGGAATGTCTGAAATACACAAATCGTTAACTGCGGGATCCTCGTTTTTGGAGGGGCCATCAAAAGGTGCAGGCCGTAATCACCTCCTTCGGCTTCGTATAATTTACCGACTTCGTCGTGCAGGGCATGATACAGGTCAATCTGACCAACTGGTTTGTCGTTAAGAAGCGTAATGTATGATTGCGCATAGTCTGACGACTGAATATATTCATACGTTTGAATCAGGTTGCTGATTGGTTGGCCATCGAGCTGCCAGAAACGTTTGGCATATTCCTGGTTCACCCATTCATGAATCTGATGAATATCTGAACCAATACTCAGTAATCGCAATGAAAGGCTGATACTTTTTTCAGGGAATTCCCTTTTATAAAGTATTACTTTATTTTCCATCGTGACCGGTTCGCACAAAGGCACAGTCAATCTGCAATTTCTATCGTCCTGAATTGTAAGTTCTCGCATGATTTCTATTTTTATTCTGGTTCACCTTGCATATACAGGCAAAATCACCAGCAAGCAAGGCGCTTGATTACTAATGACCATTCATTTCTAAACGAACCATTAAGCTAAATATGGTTATAAGATGTCGGGGACATGTAATAGGGCAATCCGTTTACGCAGAAGTCGCGGAGAATTTATTGAATCAATTTATGCATGCAAAATAATTACTGATTTGCTGAATTGTATTGTAATTCGGGATAAAAATTTATTCAATCAGGATTATTTTCAAGTGCCGTAAGGCTGATGAGCAATACTTTTAAAAAAGAAATTTGCAACTTACCTGCTTCCGAATTCCAAATTGGTTTTATCTTTAACATAGGTTATCGTTCTCCAACAAGACACCCACTAAACATCAATTTCCGCCCGTACTAACTTAGCGAAAGACCTTGCCGGTAATGCAATGTATTGTAACGGCTCTGATTGGTTCCTTGTAATCAAATACAAAGAACGATCATATGGAATTCAAAATAACTACTGAAGGAAAAGAAGAGGTTCCATATTTCCTGATGTCGGACCCTTCAGATTCCAAAATCACAATTCCGGATGCAAGAGGCATAGAAGCAACCGGATATTTTGGCACCATGCGCTTTTATGAAATCGAATGCCCTGATTTCAGCATCTGGTATAACAACTACCAAATTGTACAGCGCACACATGTTTATGGAGCAATGGATGCCCCGATGCTGGAACTTCATTTCACGTTGAAGAATACAGTGCATTACAAACTCGAAGGATTGAATGAAGCAACCTTACTGCAAGGGCAATTCAATCTCAGTTATGCGCCATATATTAATAATATCACCTGGTTCCAGAAAAATGAAAATTACACCACCTTTGATATTCATTTTGCGCAGCAATTCCTGAATAAATTTGCCGCCAGTTACCCATTACTTGGTAGCTTTCTCGAAAAATCAAATAAGCATATCGCCGGGATGCTGGCACCTTATCACGGGCAGCTGACACCTGAAATGAGCTCACTTATCAGGCGTATCCTGAATTGCCGCTACCTCGGTGAATTGAGAAATTTATACCTGCAATCAAAGGTGATCGAGCTTTTAATACTCGCGATGGATCAGATCGGGGGTGCAAAAAAGGCGGCCGGCATCGCTTTAAAACCGAGTGATATAGAAAAGATCAGGCAAGCGCACGATCTTTTGTTAAGGGATATGGAAAATCCCTGCACCCTGATCGAGTTGTCGCACAAAACAGGCCTCAACGATTTTAAGCTAAAGAAAGGATTCAAACAGCTGTATGGCACAACCATCTACGATTATTTTCTCAACGCCAGGATGGAACAGGCAAAAACACTTCTCCTTGAAACAGACATGACCGTGCTTGAAATTTCTATAATCACCGGATACAAAAACCTTTCGAGCTTCGCTGTTGCATTCAGAAAAAAGATGGGTTATTCGCCAGGAACATTCAAGAAAATAATGCGGAACAGGATGTGAATTTATCCGGATATGTAAAATTTAAATCCCGAATTAATAAACAAAAAGTTGCAGAGGGTCTCACCTTTATGGTTCGGAACTACAATTCAGCCTGGCATTCACCAATATAACAGGATCAAGTAACACTGCGGAAAAGTCCTGAAAAATCCTTACAAACTATAACCTTATCTATTATGAAAAAATGGCTTGCAAACAGCATTGCCGTGGAATTCATTTCCGCACTTCTGATTCTTTTATTCGTGTATACAGCAGTTAGCAAAATTTTTGAAGGCCCACGGTTTGCCGGCGCTCTGTCAAAATCAACTTTGATAGCCGACTATGCCACTACACTTGCTGTCGCGCTACCTGCTGTTGAGCTTGTTATTGCATTGTTTTTACTCTCTCCACGGTGGAGAACATTGGGATTATATGCTTCCGCATTTATCATGACGGTGTTTACGATGTACCTGGCGTACATGATAATATTTGCGCCAACTCTTCCGTGTACCTGCGGTGGTGTATTGCGGCAATTATCATGGAACCAGCACCTGGTGTTCAATAGCGGGTTTACAATGTTAGCCGGATTAGGAATATACCTGCAAACTAAAGGAGCCAATGATGATAAAGATCACTCTAAACAAAATCCGGTGGCCATATAAACTTTTTCTTCTGGATAACTTCTTTGCGCGCATTAACCCTGGCTATGGTGACGATCACAGCCGGGCAGGATAAGCCGAAAACCTGTATAAACCAGTAGGCAATCAATTACCATTAAACATTTTATTATGAAAAAGTACATTTCAGGTTTGCTTGCCATTGTATTTGCAATCGGGCTTTCCGCATTTACAGCAAAAGAGCAAACATTTTCCATGAATTTTGAGTTTGACGATAATGTTAGCAGTAATCCAACAGCAGACGGTAATGCTGATGGTGTCGCAGATCTTACAGAAGCTCTTAAGCCAGGGAATTATAAAGCTTACATTGGCTGTCCTGAAGGATATGAATATTTATGTGGTATTGACGCGGCTTCAATGCAAACTTTAGTTGTGAATGGAAATTCTTACAGCAGGCCAGTAATTCAAAGCGGGAGTCAACTATACAGTGAAATTTCAGCTGCCGTAAATACAAAGGATGATGGAGAACTTGTAGAGCTTAAGCAATAATTTTAATAATAATAGGGAAACCGGAATCATCCGGTTCCCCTTTGTTTACTTAGCATCTTTAATTACAAAAACCTTTACATCCCTGAACCCTTCAATTATTTCATAATTGTACGCTGCCAGTTCTTTTCTAAGCAGGTTTATATCGCTCAGAGCTTTTGCTGTTACTCGAATTGGTCTTCCGAGATTTAGCTTTG
>DASWTK010000255.1:0-5555 GCA_036402175.1 Chitinophagaceae bacterium
ATTCCGGTCAGCTTTGAACAGCACAAGGGATATTTTATCGTACAGGGATATTTTCTTCCGCCTGTATCTTTTACCAACGACGAGGCAAACGCGCTGCTGCTCATGGAAGCGATCGTGACGGGATTTGCCGACAAGTCGATCCAGAAACATTATTCTACCGCGCTCAGCAAAGTAAAATCGGTATTACGCTCTTCGCAGAAGGAGAAGATAGAGCAACTCAATAATAATATCAGGCTGCAGGTGCCATCCTGCTATGTGCACAATTATGAATACCTCTCAATTATCCAAACCGCCATTGCTTCAAAAAATATTCTTGAGATCGGCTATATGAACAATAACAATATCGCAAGCAGCAGGCAACTGGAACCGATCGGCCTGATTTTCTATGCGCTTAACTGGCATCTGATAGGATACTGCCATCACCGCCATGACTACCGCGATTTCCGTGTTGGCCGCATTCTACGCCTCTCCAATACAGGCCTTCCATTCCGAAAAACGGATCATATAGAGTTGAACGAATACATGAAGACGCTTCCCGTAAATTATTAAAAGTACACTGCCATAGGGTTGTCAGTGACCGGTGTTTTCTTTGTTGTACAAAAACAAAAAAACATGGCACTCAAAGAAATTTTTCTGAAAGATCTTGATTTCGAAGCTAAAGCTACCCGCCGAATGCTGGAGCGTGTTCCATCCGACAAGTTAGACTGGCAACCGCACCAGAAGAGCATGACAATGCAGTCACTGGCAACACACATTGCAGAGTTGCCGGGCTGGATCAGCATGACACTCACAACCAGCGGGCTTGACTTTGCCAAAAACCCTTATCAACCCAAAAAGATCAGTAATACAAACGACCTGCTGCAATATTTTGAAGAATCACTGACAGGCGGTGTTGCTATGCTGGAAAAAGCAACAGAAGATCAGTTTTCTGAAGACTGGACTTTACGCGATGGAGAAAAAGTGTACAGTACATCGTCAAAGGCCGAAGTGATCCGCATGTCATTGTCGCAGATCATTCATCATCGCGCGCAACTGGGCGTTTATCTGAGATTGCTGAACGTGCCCATTCCGGGAACATACGGGCCTAGCGCCGATGAACAATGGTAATCAATGTATCAGGAAAATTGCAGGTAAGTTTTCAGCGTTAATTCATAAAAATCCCAAGTGCATATCCTATGTGAATAAGTCTGGTTTGGCACAGTTTTGACTTTAAAAAGGCGACACCAACATCCATCCTTATGAAAAAAACCATAGCACTTAACATCCTGCTTATCCTGGCTTATTATCTGATGATGATAGCTGTTTGCAAGTTCATGATCTTTTAAATCAGCTGATAGATTCCTTCAATGGATTGATCAGCTGATTTCATTTTCATCCAGTAATTCCGGCCTTTTTTCCTTTGTGCGCTTCAAAGATTGTTCATGCCGCCAGTCGTCAACCTTTTTAGGATCGCCACTTAGCAGCACATCGGGAACTTTCCAGCCACGGAATTCTGCCGGGCGTGTATAAACAGGAGGCGCAAGCAAGCCATCCTGGAATGAATCGAACAAAGCGGAAGTTTCATCATTCAATACGCCCGGAATCAACCGTCCGATCGCGTCGGTAAGTACAGCCGCGGCCAACTCGCCGCCACTAAGTACATAATCACCAATAGATATTTCCCTGGTAACATAATGTTCGCGGATCCTTTCATCTATACCCTTATAGTGTCCGCAAATTAGAAGCAAATTATTCTTAAGTGAAAGTTGGTTTGCGATCTGCTGATCTAATTTTTCTCCATCCGGAGTAAGATAAATGATCTCATCGTAGGGCGCTTCTTTCGATAATTCATCAATGGCCTCGGCCAAAGGCTGCGGCATCATTACCATGCCCGCGCCTCCGCCAAACTGGTAATCGTCAACCTGACCATATTCATTGACCGCCCACTTGCGCAACGCATGCACACGAACTTCCAGCAATCCTTTTTCCTGCGCCCTCTTCATAATTGAATGAGATAATGGACTTGTCAGAAGTTCCGGAAGAATGGAAATTATGTCGATTTTCATGAAGCAAAGATAGAAGGCAATTAGCCAATAAGCCAATAAGCAAATTAGCCAATTTGAGGATTTGAGGATTTGAGGATGAATTATATGATGAGTTAATGATCCAATGTACTTTCAACTGGAGATATTGAAAAGAAAAAGCCCCTGTTATTTGAAACAGGGGCTGGTTTATTTAATCTACTACATTTTTAAATCGCCTTATCATTAACTAATTATCCAATTGGACAATTAATTTGCTTATTGGCTTATTGGCTTAATTGGCTAATTATCCTATTGCTTAATTAGCTAATTGTTTCACTTCGGCATCTCAAAAATCTTCAAATCAATCTCCTTATTAAACTCAACCTTATTCACATTGATCGTGATTTCAAATCCCTGATTTGTTACAGTAGTAAACGGCATTACATAACCGATATCGGTCTTCTTGAAATTTGAAAAGGTTGCCACGGCAGTTACGTCCTGACCCTGGATTGAATTCACCGATTCGCGCTTTACTACATAGTAGGTAGCGGGATCAATATAAAATGTGCTTTCTTTTCCATCTTTATTGGTAAGCTTGATCTTGAATGCGTCAACACCCTCTACCTTTTCCTTACCTGTCAGCTCAACCTTGCTGCCTTTTCCCTGGTAATCGTACAACTCTCCACCCAGGTCGAATGCTGATTGCGCTGCCTTCACCTGATCTTCGGGTAATGGCTGAGGATCTGTCATCCCCTGTAATGGATTGATCATCCAACCGCCGGTTGGCGTTACACTCTGCACAATTTCCTGTCCGTTGAAATTTGCAACATTTTTGAAACCTTTACCAACAACGATGGTGGTTGTGCTGGTAAGCGTTGATCCCATTACAGAAAGATCGCTTTCAATTACCTGGCTTTTTATTTTAGAGATCACATCCTTGCCGCCTATTGCCGCGATGTGTTTACTTACTACCTCATCCGCCGTTTGCGCCTGCAGATAAGAACTGCTTAACAAAAGCATTCCGGCAAAAACTTTACTTAACATTTTCATTTTTTTGGTATTTGATTTTTTAGTTGACTATTCTGGTTTGAACAATTTAGCATCAACAGGCTTATTAACTTCTATCTTTTCATAAGTGAACGAAGCCGGACCACCTGTACTGACAGTAAAAGGAAATAAATATCCGTCGTCTGTCTTCTGAAAATTACTGTATGAAATGCTCATAGTACCATCGCCGCCCTGCGGCCGGCCACCTCCGCCACCACCTCCCGGTCCACCACGTCCTGTACGGCTTTCCCTGATCACATACCATGAGTTCGCATCTATGAAATAAGTGATTGGGCTGCCAGCCTTTGGTGTTAGTTTTATCTTGTAACAATCCACTCCCTCAACCTGCTCCTTCCCGATTAACTCTGCCGTATGCCCTTTTGCAGCATAATTGATCAGCGGACTGATGCAATCCATCTCAAATTGCTGCGCTTTTAACCGATCATCCGGCAATGCTTCAAAAGCTCCTCCACTCCGGGGATTAGATGCCCAACCACCAGTTTCTGTAATGATAGTTGTCTGAGAGCCCATTCCAAACTGCACTTCCCTTCTAAACAGCTTATCCTGCACTTTCCAGGTTTTGATGGTCAGTTCATTGCCATTTGGCATAACAGCAACACCTTCCATGTAAACACTTTTGATCCCCAGCACTTTTTCTTTACCGCCAAGCGCTTCTGTATACTTGTTGATGACATCATCAACGGTCTGTGCCCTTAGATTCTGGAAACCAACAATAAGTTGTATCAGCACGAAAAATATTACAGGCTTTTTCATAAAAAAAATTTCCTGGGATTACAAATATAAAAGAGTAGAGAGGGAAACCGCATCCGTTGTAAATTTACTGCAACCACTCATACTTTATACCGAAAACTTGCTCAGTTTCAAATATTGAACATGGAATTCACTTTAAGCGGTCATTTTGTTGATATTCTTCAACGTGTTATCTATCCGGCGGTAATAACAATCGAAAAAGGTCGCATCAGGTCCATAAACAGGCTGAAAGAACCCGGTTCAGAAGGATTGCCTTTCATTCTGCCGGGTTTTATAGATGCTCACGTGCATATTGAAAGCTCCATGCTGGTACCTTCTGAATTTGCCCGGTTGGCTGTGGTTCATGGAACTGTTGCAACGGTTAGCGACCCGCACGAAATCGCTAACGTATGCGGTTTCGGGGGCGTTGAATACATGATCAGCAATGGTAAAACAACCCCATTTAAATTTTATTTCGGCGCTCCCAGCTGCGTGCCAGCAACAACTTTCGAATCGGCGGGCGCAACGCTCGACGCAGCGCAGGTGGAACAGCTGCTTGAAAAGAATGAAGTGCTGTATCTGAGTGAAATGATGAATTTTCCCGGTGTTCTTAATGGCGATAATGAAGTGATGAAAAAAATTGGAGCGGCAAAACGAATGAACAAGCCAGTTGACGGACACGCGCCAGGTCTGACCGGAGAACAGGCAAAACAGTATATCGAAGCGGGGATCAGCACAGATCATGAATGCTTTACTAAAGCAGAAGCGCTGGAGAAGTTGAAATACGGAATGAATATCATCATCCGTGAAGGCAGCGCTGCAAGGAACTTCGACGCGCTGATAGACCTGCTGAGCGATTATCCCGATCATATGATGTTCTGCAGTGACGATAAACATCCCGATAGCCTCGTGGAAGGGCATATCAATCAATTATGCGCGAGAGCCGTAGCCAGGGGTATTGATGTATTTAATGTTTTGAAAGCGGCCTGCCTCAACCCGGTTTTTCACTATAAGCTGGATGTGGGTTTGTTGCGGGTTGGTGATCCCGCGGATCTAATTGTGGTGGAGGATCTGAAAAAATTCAAAGTGCTGAAGACCTATATCGACGGAGAACTGGTTGCGGAGAATGGCGTTTCAGCGATCACTTCAAAACCGGCAGCGGTCATCAATAATTTCAATTGCCCCGAAAAAAATATAGAAGACTTCGATATACCCGCAAACGAAGAACCACAGGTAGCGATAGAAGCCCTGGACGGCCAGCTGATCACCAATAAGCTCATCCTTCATCCCGCAAAGGATGGCAATTCGTTCGTTAGCGATACCACACGCGATATCCTGAAGATCGTTGTGGTTAACCGTTATGCCGACGCCCCCGTGGCCCGCGCGTTCATTAAAAATACCGGATTGAAGCAAGGCGCGCTGGCTTCTTCCGTTGCTCACGATTCACATAATATTGTAGCGGTGGGTGTGGATGATGAAAGCCTTTGCAAGGCAGTTAACCTTATTATCCGGCACAAGGGTGGCATTTGTTGCGTGAAGGATGACCTGGAAATGGTTTTACCCTTACCCGTTGCGGGTTTGATGAGCACGGAAGACGGATACCGGGTGGCGGAGATGTATTCACTTATCGACAAAGCCGCCAAAGATGCCGGTTCAACGCTCATGTCACCGTTCATGACGCTTTCTTTTATGGCTCTCCTCGTTATTCCCCATGTCAAACTCAGCGATCTTGGGTTGTTCGACGGCGACTCCTTC
>DASWTK010000256.1:0-14304 GCA_036402175.1 Chitinophagaceae bacterium
CCCGCAAACTGGACTGCAAAAGGATTGCAATCCCAGTAATTCGCGATCAATTGCTGTTCCTCGCTCAGGTTCTTGCCGGTAGTATATACTTCATTGACAAGCGCATGAAATGATGAGCCTTTGGAAGTATCGAATTTCACAGCGGGGATAGAAGTGAATTGCCTGGCTGAATCAAGGAAAAAAGTACGGATGGTTTTCCAGTTAGGTTCAACCGCAGCCATGTATTCCGGTGGCGTTGGTCGCCACGCTCCTTCCTCTTTTTTCAATGAATAACGGGGAAGCGCACTCAACTTAAAATAACCGTCGGGTTTTGCATATTTAATAATGTTTGCGGATATGCGTGTTGCAAATGCAATGGAAGCGGCAATCACTGCTGTTGCTGATTTTTTTCTGAATTCATTTACCAGGTCCTGCTGTTCCTCTGCCAGCCTGTAACCCGAAGGCAGGATGTTTCTTGCGGTTTCCATCAATGCATACAGCACGGCAAACGGCTCATCTATCATATGCGTATCGGCGATGGGCTTAACCGGAACATAACCTTTGAAATTGTGGTGAAAATCGGGCATTTCCTTTTTAAGCTGGTATTGCGCTTCATAAGATGCCAGCATGCAATAGGCATAAAAACGTGCAGCTGCAGGAGGATTCACTACATCATGATACATTACCTTCGTTAATGAAAACACCAGTTTTCTGAACTTATCCGCATCACCTGTTCCCGGTTGCGCTTCGGCGTGAAACGCAATGAACAGAAGTAATATGATCAATAATCTTTTCATCAATCATTAACCCTGTACATAACAAGTGGTGAGTTATTGATACCTGCAAGCAGGAAAGTTTGTCCGGCTATTTTTATTACAGAAGCATCCCTGACGTCTCCGGCTATACGCAATCCACTTTCTGGTTGCGACACATATCTGAATTCTCCCTTTCCGTTATTTAACAACAGCATTCCAAAAGATGCGTCCATCTTACCCAGCTTTAACCTGGGAAATTCATTATTGCCAAGTAACACCAGGTCTACTGCGCTATCAGCATTCACATCCAAAGCAAGAATTTTATAAACCGGTGTAAACTGCGCCTCTATTGGCAGATGCCCTGGAATGTACTTACCATTTTCATTTATGAAAAGCATGGTTTGCAGTTGAATTGCCTGCAGTTTCATCGCGTCGTTCAGTTCGTCCTTGGTGAAGATATCAGTAATCGTTGCGTCTGCATAGCTTTTATAACTGGTGAACTTCGGAAGAAGGGGATATATCTGATCCAGCAACTCATCGCGGGAAACATAGGGATAACTTCTGCCCTGGATATAAAAACAAAGGATGGGATCAATTGATCCATTGTTATCAAAATCCTTACAAAACAATTCCACCGGTTCAGAGGAGCTTGCCTTTAATTGTGAGTTCAATCCCCAGTTACCGGTAATTAGATCGTTGTCGCCATCACGGTCAATGTCGGCGAGAGTTAGGGAGTTGTAGAGGCCTGTTTCGGGTATTGGGTTTTGGGTTTGGGGTTTTGGGTTTGGGGTTTGATTAGTGTTGGAAGAGATGCTTGAAGGTGAAAGATGTAGTTCGGGGGTTTGGTAATTGTAATAAACCGTTGGGGCCATCCATTCGCCTGCAATAATAAGATCAGGTGTTCCGTCTTTGTTCACGTCATCCCAGGCTGCGCTGGTTACAATTCCTGCCTTTTGAAGTAAAGGTGCAACGTGGGCAATAACATCGCTGAATTTTCCTTTCCCATCGTTTATCAGCAGGTGACACGGTGATGGCTCGGGATATTTTCCAGGAATAGATTTTCCGCCAACGAAAAGATCCAGATCGCCATCCCTATCAATATCAGCGGCAGCAACGCATGACTTGCTGCCTTGCATAACAGGTAGCGCATCCTTTAAGAGATTAAAATTGCCCTTGCCATCATTCACAAAAAGACGGTCCTGCATTCGTATGTCAGTTTCATCGTAATCGTTATACCCACCGCTGGTCATGTAAGCGTCCAGGTCCTTATCGCCATCCACGTCAATCAATATTACATCGGTTGTATTTGCGTTGCTGTCTGCGATGAAATCTGCAATCTCATGCAAAGGAAATTTTCCATTGGCATCCTGAATGTAACATGCACTGCTTTGTCCCTGAGAACCTCCAATAAGCAGGTCGTCTAACCCGTCGCCGTTTATATCGCCAACTGCCATGGCCGGTCCACACTGCGATTGCATAGAAGGCATGAGCGGTTGCCTTTTGAAATCGTTGTATTCAAGCTGAAGATGTGAAAAGTTGATCGCCGGATTTACAGGTGTGAAAATAGTCCTTTGATTCTTTTTGGCATAGAGAAATGCCTGTTTTGCATTTTCCTGATTAACTGTAATGGTGCTATTGATTGCCGGGTTAATGATCACCTGCATCGAGCCATTCAGCCAGATCACTTTTAAGGAATCTATTTTGCCGGCTGTGCCAAGACCAATCTGTATAATTTCGCTTACTGATGACTGGTAGCCTCTTACCGGCATTTGTTCATACAATTGAAGACCATCCCTGGTGTAACAATATATCCTTGCGCCAATTCCCTTCGTATTTTTAAGTGTTCCTTTCAATTGTACTTTCAGAAAATTGCCGGGTTGAAGCTGCATTAGCTCATTCCGGTAAATGAATGCATTGGAATTGATATTATTTACAATGATATCCAGGTCGCCATCATTGTCAAGGTCAGCATAAGCAGCTCCGTTTGAGAGCGCCTGCTGTTCCATTCCCCACAACCGGGTGGTGTTGGAGAAAACAAGATCGCCATTGTTGCGGAACACATAATTCGACAGCATGGTAGATGGCATCATCTGAACGATATCCAGGTAATTGATACTGTCACGTTTCACAACCTGCTTCACCAGGTAATCGCCCCAATACTTCAGGAAATCCTTATTGGTATAATCACGCATGTATCCATTGGTGATGAACAGATCCTTGTGACCGTCGTTGTCAAGGTCGGCAAAAAGCGCGGCCCAGCTCCAGTCTGTATTGGATACTCCCGACAGTTGGCCGATCTCGCTGAAAGTGCCATTACCATTGTTCAGGTGAAGCATATTGCGCATGAACTGGTAATGAAAACCATTGGATGCCATTTCCTGGTGCAGTTCATAATTCTCCTGCGACTGCAATAGTTTTTGCCGGCGGTTATCTTCAGGCAGCATGTCGAGTGTTAACAGATCCACCAACCCATCGTTATTAAAATCTGCAACATCGCTGCCCATAGAGAATTGTGAAAGATGACCAAACATATAATGCTCCCTTTGGGAGAATGTGCCGTTCGCATTATTGATATACAGATAATCCTGTTCGGTATAATCATTGGAGACATAAATATCCGGCCAGCCGTCATTATTGAAATCTGAAACCGCCACACCCAATCCAAAGCTGATCGGATTCCCGCTTATTCCCGCCTTTATGCTTACATCAGTAAAACGGTTGTCATCGTTGCGGTACAATCTGTCTGCCGCAAGTGAATCGTATTCAGTTTTCAGGTGATGGAGTTCTATGTTCTTATACGCTTTGATATTGTGATTAAGCAGGTACATGTCCAGATCACCATCAATATCATAATCAAAAAATACAGCCTGAGTTGAACAACCCGGGTCATCAAGTCCATACAACTTTGCTTCATCTGAAAAAGTAAGATTCCCTTTATTGATGAAGAGTTGATTTCTCCGGCTGTCTGCATCTCCTTTGCCCGAATAGCAAACATAAATGTCAAGCAGGCCGTCGCCATTAACATCTGCCATGGCAACTCCGGTTTTCCATCCTTTCCTTCCCGTTACCCCGGCCTGTTTTGTGATATCACGAAACTGGCAGTTGCCGGTGTTGAGGTATAATTTATTCTGAACCATATTTCCTGTGAAATACAGATCCGGCAAGCCATCGTTATTGATATCACCAACGGCAACACCACCTCCATTGTAGAAATATTCATAAGCCAGCACATTTGCAGCTCCCGTTTCCCTGATCTGGTTATTAAAATCGACCTTAGTATGTTTTGAGTTGAGTAAAGTAAATAGAGGATTGTTTGACTGCGGGAAAGCAGTTAGGGAAAAGAGGATTGATATGAGAGAGAGGAGTTTCAGGTTTTGGGTTTTGGGTTTTGGGTTTTGGGTTTCGTGTTTCCGGTTTCCGGTTTCGGGTTCTTTGGGCGTAGTTGCTATGTTTAATCGATTATTCGTGTTTAAAGCGCATAGTTTTAAGTTAGTTCTTTTATTTCCCATTACCTCCATATAAAAGGATTTTTCAAATCCCTCATAAATTTCCGGAGAAGAACCCGAAACCGGAAACCAGAAACCCGAAACCCAAAACCCATAACCCAAAAAAAGGCCGCCCTGTGATCAAGGCAGCCGGAGTGTATGATTAATGACCATTATGGTTTATCCCACCAAACCCTTGATGTAAGCTTATCACCTCCCTGCAGCCTCGTAATTGCCGCCTGATAGTTCTCCGAATTGGTTGATGCTTCGCCCTGGGGATACATCAGCCTTCTGGGAATGGTTCCGCCAGTTGCATTACCTGGATAGTTTACCGGTGTTAGCACAGGGAATCCGGTCCTTCTCCAATTGGCAAAGGTTTCATAGTCGTTGAATACTGTAGCGACCCAATACTGTGTACTGATCATCTCGAGTCCGTTTGCCGCATTGTATGGATTAGCTGCCAGGAAAGCATTGGCCTGCGCATCAGTAACAACTGCTGCTGCATCCCATTGCGAAAGCATTGTCATTGCAGCCCGTACGCCGTTGTTATAATGTTCAGCAGCAGTACCGGCAACATTCCATCCGCGCTGTTTTGCTTCAGCCAGCAACAGTTCAGACTCGCCATAGGTTAGCAACATGGTAATGCCGTCCATTTTCGCATAAAATCTGTTCACGGGACGTGAATATTTATACCAGCTTCCCGGATAACCAGGCGCTGTACTGATATCTGTTGGACCGCCCTGCAGATCATATCCATTTGGCATGCCCAGCTGATTTGCCGGTGTCTGGTCGCCCGCAGCTCCTAATGTATTTTCATTTGGCGATGGCGGAGGAATCTCGGCCAATACACCCAGCCGGGGATCATTGGTTGTCTTGAGAAGATTAATGAATGTTCTGCTCCAGCGGATATAAGGAATTTCGTAAGGCAGGTTTAATATCTGGCTGATCCGGTTTACAGTGGGACGTCCGCCGCCTGCATCGTGTTTGATGAAGGCATTATCAGCATTTCCCGACAGTGTTCCGCCTGCAGCCGCTTTTTCTACCCAGGTCTTTGCCAGGTTCGCATCCACTTTTGTAAGGCGCATGCCGAGCCGCAACATCAGTGAAAATGCAAACTTTTTCCATTTTGTAATGTCGCCGTTATACATCAGATCACCTGTTGGCTTATCCTTCGCAGGATCAAGCTTCGCAGCCGCGTCTTCAAGCTCTTTCAGCAGGTCGGCATAAATATCCTGCTGCAGATCGTACTTAGGTTTGAAAATCCTTTTGTAAAAACCCATGCCTGCTTCTGAATAAGGCACATCGCCATAGATATCTGTTATGCGATGAAAGATCAGCGCTTTTGTGATCCTGCCTATCTGGTGCAGGTTGCTGAATTCAGGTTTATCGCGTGTGAGTTCAACCAGGTCAACAACGTGTTTAACCTGCTCGTCATATGCCCGCTGAAAGTATGCAGCGTTATAGTCCGGGTTGATAGTATACTTATCGCCTACCCAGTATCCCGCAAGGTGACTGAAATGCTGCATCATGGTGCTGAAATGGATCAGCTGCGCTCGCCAGGTCTCATAACTGAAATCAGCGCTGCCGGTATATCGCAATTGGGAAGTGGTCAGCAGAAAATTTGGATTAAATGATTCCGGACCGGCTTTGGTAGGATCCGTATTCAAATCCTCAAAGTTCTTTGTACAACCTGCCACTAACGCCATTGCTGTAAGTACAACCAGGAATTTATAAATGCGTTTCATAACTTTTTATTTATGGGTTAGATCAGAATTTAAAATTGATGTTGAGGCCATACGAACGGAATGGCGGCACACCAGCTAATTCCAATCCCTGGGCAACGGAGCTGTTATAATTTGATTCCGGATCGATGTTAGGCGTGTTCTTCTTCAGCACAGCAAGGTTTCTCGCTACCAATGATACATTCACTCCCTGCACTCCTATTTTGCTGAACCATTTTGCGGGAAGATTATAACCAAGCACGATCTGCCGCAGCTTGATAAAGCTTGCATCGTAAACAAAAGTTGACGAAACATTGGTGGCAAGTGCTCCATAATAATCCCAGGCATCTTCAGATACAGTATTTTTTCCTCCGCTTTCATTAACGCCATTTCCAACAACACCTCCTTCACGGCCTTCAAGTGTCATCTGATGCAGTCCGAAGATGGTAGCATAATAATTGGTAGCAGAGAATATCTTTCCGCCCGATTTGAAATCAATCAGAACACTGAAGTTGAGTCCTTTGTAATTGACTTCATTGAACCATCCGCCAAACACATCATGGAAACCGGCTCCCATTGGTATCAGCAATCCCTGCAATGGGCGGCCATTTGCGTCGAAGATCGGATTGCCGGAAGCATCCCGCTTGTAATCGAATGCCATGATCTGTGACGCGGGTTTTCCAACAACATGATGAATGTATGCGTTCCGTGAGCGTGATTCACCCATCTGCAATGAACTCTGTCCTTCTGAAAGCTTCAGCACTTTGTTATTAAGCTTTGTGATATTAAATGAGGATGTCCATGTGAGTGATTTCGTTTTTACCGGAGTGCCCGTCAGCATCAGTTCAACTCCCTTGTTCTCGAGTTCACCGAAATTGATGGTGGCACCCTGGTAACCGGAGGTGGGAGATGCGGGAACTGAAATGATCTCTTTAATAACCTGGCGGTTGAACCAAGCAACGTCCAACCCAAGCCTGCTGCCCAATGTACGTAGTTCAAGTCCTACCTCCGTTTCTTTAAGACGGAAAGGTTCAAGTTGACTGTTAGGAACATTTGTATTTGTATTTACGCCTATCGGGTAACCATTCACGCTTCCGTCAATGCTGTAATACAATTTTGTTTGATATGGTTCGGCCTGGCCACTGGTATTAGCCCACGCAAGACGAAGCTTTCCATAGTTAAGCCAGCTTGCCTTAAGCACTTCACTGAATACAAAGCTTGCGCTCACTGAAGGATAGAACAAATGGTTATTCTCAATCGGCAGGGTCGAGAACCAGTCTTCACGTCCTGTTGTGTTCAGGTACAACATTCCTTTATATCCCAACTCCGCAGTATAATAAACTGATTGCACTTCGCGACGCAAAAGGTCGTACCTCGTATTCCTGTTATTAGCATTCTGCAACGCGTAAAGGAAAGGCACGTTGAATTGGTCGCCGGTTGAATTATGTATTTCTGATTTTGCCCTTAGCAAATTTCCTCCTACGCTTACATCCAATTCAAAATCATCACTGAGCTTCCGTGCAGCGCTCAACAGTACATCAGCATTAAGCTCGGTAAACTTGATTGAATTTTCGGTCATGCCACCCTTAGCAGCGTATGCAGTACCGGTAGGAGTAACACTTGTGGTCCTGTCGTTATAATAATCCTGTCCGATCCGACCCTGCAATGATAACCAGCTTGTGAAATCATACTTCAGCATGGCCATTGTTATCACGCGGTTGCGGCTGAGGTCATTCACAAAAGCGTTCGCGGCAAACCAGGGATTGGTAACATAAATATTGTCTGAAAAATTGATTTCTGCCCCATCCGGTTTGAATCCGGGTCTCAGGATACTTTCATTCACGGTAGTAGGAAGGAATGCGATCCCGAAATTCGAGTTACCCGGTGAATCGCTCAGGTTGGGCCTGTTCTTGCTTTTCTCAATGATGTAGTTCACTACTGTTGAAAGGGTGAGCTTAGGCGTCAGCTTACTATTCAGGTTCAGATTAAAAGTATTACGTCTCATACCTGAATTCGGAACCACCGATTTATTCAAAAGGTTAGACGCAGAGAGGCGGAAATTGCCATTTTCATTTCCACCCGAGAATGCGATGGTATTAGTCAGTGTATGACCGGTACGGTAGAAGTTTTTGATATTATCCTTGTTTGCGGAATAAGGTCTTGTTACACCATCGAACTGTACAGCGTTGCTGTTGTCTATTTTTGCGCCCCAGCTGTTGGCGCCAGATATGTATGCATTGGATTGTGATCCCGGCTTAACACCTAAAAGTCCCTGTCCATATACATATTGATATTCTGTATGGTCAATGATATCGTCCATTACAAGATTGGAGTTGAACTCGATGCCGATCCCTTTTTTGTCCTTCCCGCTTTTGGTAGTTATAAGAATCACACCGTTTGACGCACGCGACCCATAAAGCGCAGATGCTGTAGAGCCTTTCAGAATCGAGATCTCTTCAATATCATCAGGATTGATGTTTGAAATGCCGTCGCCCAGGTCTGCCCCACCCCACATGCCGGCGCTTCCGCGTGGCGAATTGTCCATAGGAACGCCATTGATAACAAAGAGCGGACTACCTCCGCTGAAACTATTCACACCACGGATCACGATATTGGTAGAAGAACCCGGACCGCCTGCCACGCTGCTTACGTTCAGTCCCGCCACTCTTCCTACAAGGCCATTGGCTACGTTCATTTCCCTTGCCTTGGTGAGCCCTTCGCCCTCAACTTTAGACACTGCATAACCCAGACGTTTTGCTTCTTTTCGAATACCCAGTGCCGTTACAACGATCTCTGACATCTGGCTGTCCGACTGAACAAGGCGTATGCTGATCCTTGCCTCATCAGATACAACGACCTCCTGGGTCACATACCCAACCGATGAGATCACCAGTATCTCTCCTTTATTCGCCTCAATTGAAAATTCTCCATCAGCATTGGTGGCGGTTCCTCTTCGTGTACCCTTGACCGAGATACTTACGCCCGCGACAGGATTTCCATCGCTTCCGGTAATTCGTCCGGTTATAACATCATTCACGCTATTAACAAGATTGTTGCCTGCAGCATCTTGTGAAGCCTGCAGGCTTTCGAGTTGAATTCCGCTCTTTTCAGCCTTTTTTGGATTCTCCTTCGAATAAAGTATTACAAAAGTGTTGTCAGATACTTTCTTGTATTTTATTCCGGTATTCTTCAATACCTGCTCAAGAATCTTCTCTATAGCCGCATTGGAATTATCTACTGCATTTACCTGCCGGCTGCCGATGGATGGGTCAGAGAAGAGAAAATAAACTCCCTTCTGCCGGTTAAGGTCCTTCAGGACGTTAAAGAGCGTTTGCTTTGCTGAAGGTTGATTCTGGTTGTCGTTCTGGCTGAACAATCCAAATATGCCTTTCTTTTTTCCATTGACAGCATATCCGCTTTGTGCATGCAGTGATTGCACCAGCAGGCAGGCCGCGAGTGAAATGCAGGTAAGCCGTCTGATAAATAAGGAATGTAATAGGATTTTCATTTAGCAGCGTTTTAGTCGAATTAAAAAATCATGACTATTGCGGACTTGAAATAACTATCTGGCCGTTCTTGCGATTCACAGTAAACTCTGCAGTAGCTTCCAGTGATCTAAGTAATACATCCAGGTTATCGTTGGGCATCATACCGGTAACCGGTATCTGAGAAAGGGCTTCATCCGCAATGATCACTTTTTCTCCGTAGTGTTCTTGTATTTTCCGCACTACTTCATAAAGAGGAGTGTTATCAAAAACAATTTTCTTTTCTTTCCATGCAAGTACAGTTTCTTCCTTAACAGCTTTCTTTTCGAGCTGGCTGTCCGACAGTTCTACAAAATCACCGGGTACCATGCGAATTTCCTTTCCATCTTTTGTGCGCAGGAATACACTTCCTTCAGTAAGCATCACGCTTGATTTATCGGACCTGCTTACTACATTGAATTGCGTACCGGTAACAACGATATCCATTTGCTGGGTATGAACCACAAACCTGCTTTTTGCGGCAGTCTTCTTCACATGAAAAAATGCTTCTCCCCTGATCCATACTTCGCGTTCGTTGCCTTCATCCCAGCCTGATGAATAGGAAACGCTGCTGTTTGCATTCAGCACAACCTCCGACCCATCGGGCAATTGCTTTTGAGTAACCTGTCCATAAGCAGTTTTGAAAGATGACTGGCTGTTCATGCTTGTCCAGAAGTAAGTACCCGCAACGATCAGCAGGATTGCTGCGGCAGCGCTCCACCACCATTTACGTGACCTGGCCGGCTCCATGGTGATAACCGGAGCTTTCGGCTCGGAAATATTATCCATTAATCTTTTATGGGACGCTTCTGTTTGTGCCTGGGGTACTTCCTGTTCGTGCAGCATGATCGACTGCATGCAGGTAATTGCTTCACTGACCATCTCCTGTTTTGAAGGGTTTTGTTCGACCCACTGTTCCCAGGCCTTTGCCTTCTGGTTATCTGATTTGAAATACCAGGCCTGGAACAACTCGTCTGTCAGGATATCTTCCGCGCTTTGAAAATTTTTTTCCATGTTTTGTATATCGATTATCTGATTCATGTGCAGCCTGACAATGATTTGTAACCAATTGCAGGAAACTTTTTTAGGGAAAGCATGCTTTTTTATTAAAATTGTGGGAGATTGCCTGCTGCTACTCATTGAAATATTATTATTTGCATTCCAACGAGTATGATATAACATTATGGGAATCCTTTTTAACCGGAGACCAGCAAGCGTTCGGCCTTCTATTTAAAAATAATTATCCCCACCTCATCCAGTACGGAAACAAAATATGCCGCAGCCCTGCTCTATTGGAGGACACCATCCAGGAACTGTTCCTTGATATCTGGAAGAACCGCAACCCCGTCCCGGCCTTATCGGTCAGGGCATACCTGTTGAAGGCGCTTAAATACAAGTTATTAAAAGAGCTGTCGAGAAATAATCATACTACGTATGATGAAAATGATGGATCAGACAGCGCATTCGAACTGGGTTATGAAGCCATGCTGATCATTAAACAGGAAGATGAGGAGCGCACAAAGCGGATACAGCAATCACTTCAGGAACTTTCGCACCGGCAGAGAGAGATCATTTACCTTAAATTTTATCAGAACCTCAGTTATGAAGAGGTAAGCGAGATCATGAATATCAACTACCAGGCGGCACGCAACCTCCTGTACCATGCCATAAAGGCTTTGAAATCCGGCTACAGGTCCAGATAGTTACAAACCCGCATTTCCCGGCACTATCCTTCAAATAAATGCAGATTAAATCTATTTCTTTATTTTCGTGCCTCCCTTAAATCACGGTTCCATGCGTATGGTCGACTCATTTGAAAAAATTCCGGTTAGTATTTTCCCGAATATTAAAGAAGGGTCCCGTTTTGTGGCTCAGGAAATCGCCGCATTGATCAGGACAAAACAGTCAAAAAAGGAAAAATGCGTACTTGGCCTGGCAACCGGTTCAACTCCCAAAACGCTTTATGCGGAACTTATCCGCATGCATCGGGAAGAAGGGTTGAGTTTTAAAAATGTCATTGCCATAAATCTCGACGAATATTACCCGATAGATAAGGACGCATTGCAGAGTTACGACCGGTTTATGAAAGTAAACCTGTTCAATCATATCGACATAGACCCTGCAAACTGTCATATTCCGAATGGAGAATTACCGAAGGACAATATCAAGAACCATTGTTTGGAATATGAGCTGATGATTGAAAGGACAGGCGGGATCGATCTGCAGATATTAGGGATCGGAAACAATGGTCATATCGGTTTTAATGAGCCGGGATCAAGCATCCATTCCAAAACAAGGCTGGTACCATTGGAGAATTCAACCCGTGTGGCAAATGCTTACGAGTTCCAGCATATTTCGCAGGTGCCACGACTTGCACTTACAGTTGGTATTTCAACGATACTGAAGGCGAAGCGGATCATTCTCATGGCCTGGGGCCTTCACAAAGCGCAGGTGGTACATCGCTCGGTTGAGGGAAATGTTACAGAACAGATTCCTGCCAGCCTTCTTCAGCAGCATAGCGACTGCCAGTTTGTGCTGGATGAACAGGGCGCGTCTGAATTAACGCGTATAAAATCACCCTGGCTAACCGGTCAGATATCATGGACACCGGTTATGGTAAAACGTGCGGTGGTGAATATGGCACTGAAGTTAGGCAAGCCCGTGCTTTCACTTACCAATGAAGATTACAACGAAGCAGGTTTGAGTGACCTCCTGGTAGAAAAAGGCGATGCGTATGAAATAAACCTTGAAGTGTACTACATGCTGCGTGACAGCATTACCGGCTGGCCTGGCGGAAAGCCAAACGCGGTTTTGCCGAACCATCCCGAAAGATCATTGCCTTACCCAAAGAAGGTGGTTATATTTTCACCGCATCCCGATGACGACATCATCAGCATGGGTGGCACTTTTCAACGCCTGCACGACCAGGGACATGATGTGCATGTAGCCTATCAGACTTCGGGCAACATAGCGGTAACAGATGAATTTGTAACGCGCTTCCTGGACTTCGCCGTAGGATTTGAAGAAATTACGGGTATTGATACCCGTAAGTCGAGCAAGATCCTTGCCGATGCGAAGGCTTTCCTCAAGCATAAAAAATCCAACCAGGTAGATACTGATGAGATCCGTTCTATAAAAGGACTGATCCGCAGGTGTGAGGCGAAAGCTACCTGCAGGTATGTGGGTATTGCCGAAGACAACTGCCATTTTCTGAATCTTCCTTTTTACGAAACAGGCGCTATCGAGAAAAAACCAATGGGCGAGGAAGATATTGCCATCACCATGCAATTGCTGCGCGATGTACAACCGCATCAGGTGTATTGCGCGGGCGACCTTGCTGATCCGCATGGGACGCATAAGATCTGTCTTGACATCGTATTTGAATCGATGAGGCGACTCAAAGCCGAAGGAGACGAATGGGTCAGGGATTGCTGGGTATGGCTTTATAAAGGAGCCTGGCAGGAATGGAATATTGAAGAAATTGAAATGGCCATCCCAATGAGTCCGGACCAGGTATTGAAAAAACGATTTGGAATTTTCATCCACCAATCGCAAAAGGATATGGTACCGTTCCAGGGTACAGATACCAGAGAATTCTGGCAAAGGGCAGAAGATAGAAATTCAGAAACTGCCAGGCAATACGCAAAACTCGGGCTCACGCAATATGCCGCCATGGAAGCCTTCGTAAGATGGTACTGGTAGTCTAACCTGCGCCAACTTAGCTCAGCTGGCAGAGCATTTCATTCGTAATGAAAGGGTCGTCGGTTCGAATCCGATAGTTGGCTCAAATAGTAAATCAGGATGACCGGAAGAATATTATTTACATTTATTCTTTACATAAGCTGCCAAATAACGATGGGACAAAGGGTTCAGAATCTTGCTGAAAAATTAGGATATAAACAAGACGCAAAACTGCTGATCATCCATGCCGATGATCTTGGCGTGAGCCATTCTGAGAACAGCGCAAGTATACAATCGATGGAGAAAGGATCTGTGAATTCGGCAAGTATTATGGTTCCATGTCCCTGGTTTACTGAAATAGCAGAATACGCAAGCAGGAACCGGAATCTCGATTTCGGCCTGCATCTGACATTGACCAGTGAGTGGAAACATTTCAAATGGGGTCCGGTAACTTCAACCGATAAGGTCCCCTCGCTTGTAAATGACCAGGGATATTTCTATTCAACAGTTGACAGTATGGTGCAGCACGCTGTGATCGGCGAAGTAGAGACTGAACTGAGGAGCCAGGTTAAAAAAGCATTGGCAAATGGCATTGACATCACCCACCTCGACGCGCATATGTATGCCGCAAGAAATACAAGGGAGTTGCTGACTGTTTATATCAAAATAGGAAGAGAATTCAAGCTGCCTGTTCTGCTGGCGAGGGAAGAAAAAGTACTTGATTCAGTTCAATTAGAAACAACGGATGTTGTAGTAGATCATTTGCACCAGGCATTACCTGCAGATTACGACAACGGTATGGCATCCTATTATACCAATCTTTTCAGGAACCTGAAGCCAGGATTATCGTGCCTGCTGATTCACACAGCATTTGATGATAATGAAATGAAAGCCATGACCACGGGGCATGTTTACTGGGGTTCGAAATGGCGCCAGCTTGATTTTGATTTTTTCAATAGCAACGATTGCAAAAGTTTATTGCAGGCAGAAAATATCAGGCTGGTTACATGGAGGGAAATAAGGGATAAGCTAATAAGGAAAGAATAACTCTGATACTGGTCATTTCACTTACTGCTGACCGTCATATGTATACAAATCGTTAAGGCATAGCTTTACTTCAGGTAAAGCTATTTTTATGAAACAGATGATCATGTTCCTG
>DASWTK010000257.1:0-10975 GCA_036402175.1 Chitinophagaceae bacterium
ACCTTTTTACAAAGGATTTTCCACCCATTTTAATGTGATTTTTCACCATGATTTGTTTGTGATGCGAATTAGTTTCGTTGCCAAATGCTAAATGAGTTTGTCAAAGATTATTTCTCATTCACGAAGAAGGAGAGGATTGCGGTAGCAGTACTCATCTTCTTTATTTTAGCCTTTTATTTACTCCCGTTTTTTATCCGGCCTGTGAAAGATTCGCCTGATCCGGCGCAATTGGAAAGGTTTAAGAAGTTGGAAGCGCAGATCGCCATGGCGAACAGAAAACAGAATTCATATCATAGAAATGAGCATCATTATGATGAAGAAGAAGCATCACAGGTTTCATATGCGGATCCGCCATTGAGTGAAGGATCGGCGGATCCCAGGGAACAATCCGCACTTCGTGGCGTAGATGGATCGCATAAAAATTCATTCTTAAATGAAAACAAAGCTCTGCGGCTTTTCTATTTTGATCCTAACACCGTTTCAGAAGAAGGGTGGAAGCGCTTGGGCTTGCGTGATAAGACTATCGGAACGATATTAAAATATTTATCAAGAGGGGGACATTTCTATTCACCCAGTGATCTTCAAAAGATCTATGGATTGAGGCCGGAAGAATATGAGCGCATAGCGCCTTACATACGCATCAATATTTCCAATAATACAGGGTCGATTTATAATTCGGCAAGTAGTAATAAAGGTTCATTCCGGGAATCCGGATTCCCGCAACGGAATTATAACGGTATCCGGAAAACAATCGACATTAATTCGGCGGATACGTCGGAATGGATTGACCTGCCCGGTATAGGCAGTAAGCTGGCAAACAGGATCGTTCAGTTCCGGGAGAAACTTGGTGGCTTCCATGATATAATACAGATCAGTGAAACCTGGGGTTTACCGGACTCCACCTTTCAAAAGATAAAACCATTGCTGAAAAAAGGTGATGAGCAGATAAGAAAGATCAATGTCAATACCGCGAGCCTGGAGGTGTTCAAGGCGCATCCATATATAAGATGGGAAATGGCAAGGGCGATTGTTGGGTATCGCGAACAACATGGTCATTTTAAAACTTTGGAAGAATTGCAACAAATTGGGGCTATTGAAATAAAATCATATAATAAAATGTTGCCTTACCTCTTTGTTGAATAATGGAATTAAAATAAAATTTTATTTTAATCAGATTTTAAGAACAAAACCGATAGCATTGATTATTAATAAATAATGTTTCAGGCGGTTCGAAAAATTACCATATTGCTCTCGTAGGATTACTAAGTTTCCGGGATTTGAGTTTATTCCCGTAGAAATCATTGATTTCTCCAGCCGCGGAAGGAATAATTTTTGCTGCATTTGCCTATTAAATTCGCTCGTCCCATTTCAGTTTTATGAACCAGAAACTAAAAGCGCTGTCAACCGAAGAATTGGCTTTCCTGCTGAACCAGGAGCACAAAAAATTCCTGCTCGCGATTGATTATGGAGCAACCGGAAGCGACCTTGAAGAGATCAGGGAAGTGATCAAACAGCTTGAGCTGATGATATCAATCCGTAAAGAGGAAAACATGGGCAACAAGGAAAAACAACGCGATAAACCTGAAAAGCCAGGAAGGCAATCCGTCGCTTAAAAGAAAGGGACATACGTTCCGCCAGTTTCGGTTCCTGTATAGTACGTTCCCTGCGCATTGACTTCACTGCATTCGATAAGGCGTCGGCCCCACAGCAAAGACACCTCGATTTGATTAGCCAGCCCCGGTTCTTGTATGTTAAGTTCCCTCCGGCATCAACTCCCGGCATTCTATAAACCAGAAACGGTCCCACGTTTTCGGGGTCTCTTGAAAAATGTTCCGTTGACCTAATTTTAACCGTAACTGAAACATTTTTGGACAAAAACTTAACTCAGGAAAATTTCTGTTTTGATACTAACACTTGTTAGTATACTTTCGCATTTATTTCTATCTTGCAACCCGCGGAGAATAATTTATGGAGTTTCAACAGGCAGAACTTACACTTCAGGTAGCTCAAACAGCCAGGGATTTTGCTTTACAGCATATCAAACCCCATGTCATGGAGTGGGACGAGAGCCAGGAATTTCCGGTTAAGGTGTTTAAAGAAATGGGCAAGTTAGGTCTCATGGGGGTACTGGTACCAGAAGAATATGGCGGAGCCGGTCTCACTTACCACGAGTATGTTGCAGTCATCCAGGAAATATCAAAGGTATGCGGCTCTGTTGGGCTTAGCCTTGCGGCGCATAATTCCCTTTGCACCGGGCATATCCTGGCCTTTGGCAATGAGGAACAGAAGCGCGCTTACCTTCCCAAGCTGGCAACAGCAGAATGGATAGGCGCGTGGGGACTGACAGAGCCCAATACCGGAAGCGATGCCGGTAATATGAAATGTGTGGCAGTCAGAGAAGGTGACGGGTGGGTCATCAATGGAACAAAATCATGGATCACTCACGGAAGAAGCGGCGATGTTGTAGTTCTCATTTGCAGGACAGGTGAACCGAGAACAAAAAATAACGCAACAGCTTTTATTATAGAAAGGGGAACTCCTGGTTTCAGTGGTGGCAAGAAAGAAAACAAATTGGGCATGCGTGCCAGTGAGACCACTGAAATGATATTTGACAACTGCCGCATCCCGGATACGCAACGCCTCGGCAACGTGGGAGACGGATTCCACCAGGCAATGAAAGTGCTCGACGGCGGAAGGATATCCATTGCCGCACTCAGTCTGGGAATTGCAAAGGGAGCATACGAAGCCGCGCTTCAATATTCAAAGGAACGTTATCAGTTTGATCAGCCGATCTCAAATTTTCAGGGCATAGCATTCAAGCTTGCCGATATGGCTACAGAGATAATGGCAGCGGACCTGCTTACCTACCAGGCCGCCGATCTGAAGAACAAAGGACTGCCCATGACGAAAGAGGCTGCCATGGCGAAATATTATGCGAGTGAAGTTGCGGTGAAAACATCCAGCGAGGCAGTGCAGGTTTTCGGAGGTTATGGATACACCAAAGATTTTCCGGTAGAAAAACATTATCGCGATGCAAAGCTCTGCACCATCGGCGAAGGAACTTCAGAAATACAAAAGCTTGTAATATCCCGCGAAGTTTTGCGGTGATAAATTTTCGATTGCTTGTCATGTCATGAGGTTGGCCCGTTAAGCCAGCCTCTTTTTTTATCTGCCCACCATAACCATTGCTTCCATCGCAACCTTGTGATTGTACTCAAACGTTAGTCTCTTATAATTTATAAGGTCAACGATTGTACCGATCAGGCAAAGTCCTCCTGTAAAAAGGTATAATAATCCCATTCCTATCTGGCCAATAACAAACCGTTGAATTCCCGCTACTGCAACAAACCCCAGTATCGTACAGATCAGGATCGTATCGGAAGTCTTTCGCCTTCCTGCATAGATGCCGGCAAACATGCGCAGCTGTTCGTCCGTTAAATCCATGGTCATATTATTCAGTGCGACCATTTCATCGGCTTCAAGGCCGGGGATTACATTCATTAATCTGTTCATGTTGGTTTGGCTTGGTTAAGATTTGTTTGTTTAAAAGTACGGCGATCCGGTTCAATAAAATGATAACTGCAAAGATTCCCAGTGGATGTACGCTTAATGACGCTGCCAGTTCACCGCGGTAAAGTAGTGCAATGGATTCTCCAAGTCCGCAACCGGGGCACCAGGTCAGACCAAGGTGTTTAAACAGGCAGAACGAAAAATGTGTTTCAGGTCCGGGAACAATGAAAGCAGGAATGATGAGGGCAACTGTCCATATTGCTATTTCGGGATAATATGAATGCCGGAAATGAGTATAGCCGCGGAAAGATTTTTGTGAACCAGGTGTAAGAATATCGTCGGGAATCAATTTCCGTGGCTTCATTGCAATCGAAGGTTTATGCAATTTAAGTTTTGTAAAGGATCATTCCAGAAAATCGTCCTGTTTGGAAGAATACTTACTGAACATGCTTTCGATGGCGCCGGCAAAAAGCGGGAATTTTTGTTTCGCGTAGTCTTTTATTACACTGATGGATTGAATTGCCTGTTCATCTGTAAGTCCGGCCTGTTCCTTTAATCGATCGATCAGTTCCTGCATATATAAAAATTGATGGCCGGAAGCGAGGCTTCCGGCCGTATTAATATTGATGAAATTAACTTCAATGATCTTATGCGACCTTGAGCAGGTTCATACGACTGCTATCAAATTTCTTCTGCACATATGCAAGATCCAGGTGGAATGCTTTCTGGTTCGATGATGGCAGCTCGAACATCGCGTCGGTAAGAATGCTTTCGCAAATGCTTCTCAATCCGCGTGCGCCAAGTTTGAACTCCATCGCTTTCTCCACCATAAAATCCAGCACGTCTGCATCAAAAGTAAGCTTGATGCCTTCCAGCTCGAATATTTTTTTATACTGCTTGATCAATGCGTTTTTTGGCTCTGTAAGAATGGAACGCAATGTAGGCTTGTCAAGAGGATTCAGGTAAGTCACTACAGGAAGGCGACCCAGCAATTCAGGAATGAGTCCGAATGATTTCAGGTCCTGGGCGTTGACATATTTCAACAGGTTCTTTTTCATGTTCTCCTGCTGCTCTTTATTCACATTGAACCCGATTGCATTCGTGTTAACGCGTCGTGCTATCACCCTGTCGATGCTGTCGAACGCGCCACCGCAAATGAACAGAATGTTCTGCGTGTTAATCTTGATAAGCTTTTGCTCAGGATGTTTGCGCCCGCCCTGAGGTGGTACCAACACATCGGTTCCTTCCAGTAGCTTCAGCAATCCCTGCTGCACACCTTCACCGCTAACATCACGTGTAATGGAAGGATTATCTCCTTTTCTGGCGATCTTGTCAATTTCATCTATATAAACAATTCCGCGTTCAGCAGCGGCTACTTCATAATTACAAACCTGCAGCAGGCGGGTAAGAATGCTTTCAACATCTTCTCCCACGTATCCGGCTTCTGTAAACACGGTTGCATCAACAATGGCGAATGGTACGTTCAGCATGCGGGCTATGGTCTTTGCAAGCAGGGTTTTACCCGTACCTGTTTCGCCCACCATGATGATATTGCTCTTTTCAATTTCTACATCGCTGCTTTCGAGTGATTTTTGCTGGAGACGTTTATAGTGATTGTAAACAGCCACAGCCATTACTTTCTTAGCGTCATCCTGTCCAATTACATATTCATCGAGGAATTTTTTGATCTCAACCGGCTTTTTGATGGTGAGTTTGAAGCTGCTGGCCGGTGTTTCCTGGTCACGGATCATGAGTTCCTGGTCAATGATCTCCCTGGCATGGTCCACACAGTTTTCACAGATATGTCCTTCCTGCCCCGCGATCAGGATCTTAACCTCATCCCTGCTCCGCCCGCAAAAAGAACAATGCAACGAGTTTTTAGCCATTTTTATTTATGTAGATAAGGGAAATTTCAAAATGTGAGACAAAAGCAAATTTCCGAAACTTTTGCCACAATAGCTATAAACATATCATAATTAAAAAACCGCCTTCAGGCGGTTTTCAGAAAGTTAACCTAACTTCTCAACCACCTGGTCGACAATGCCATAAGCCATGGCTTCTTTTGCATCCATCCAGTAATCGCGGTCAAAATCCTTCAACACCTGTTCCATTGTCTTTCCGCAATTATCTGCCAGGATCTTTGCTCCGAGTTCCTTTACCTTTTTGGTTTGGATAGCCTGGATCTCCAGATCAGCGGATACTCCCTGGATGTGACCACCAAGACTTGGCTGGTGGATCATCACTTCTCCGTGAGGATAAATGAATCGTTTTCCTTTTACCCCACCACTCAAAAGGATCGAACCCATGGAGGCTGCCAATCCCATACATATCGTGCTCACCGGGCTCTTCAGCATGCGCATGGTATCGTATATGACCATACCGCTGGTGACAACACCACCCGGACTATTAATATAAAATTTAATTTCCTGACCGGGCTTGTCGAAGTCGAGCAATAACATCTTATTGACCACTTCCTTGGCCGATCTGTCATCAACCATTCCCCAGAGATAAACAGCGCGGTTGGCGAAGAAATACTTCTCCAGCCGCTTCATCAGCATCATCGAATCAGACTGCGGACGTTCTTCTTTTTCTTCTTCCTCTTCCTCATCTTCCTTTTGCCAGTAAGGTTTGGAAGTATATTGTTTCCAGTTCATCTTATTTGTGTTTGTAATTTGAAATTTTTTCGAATGATCAGGTCTGATGGTCCTGCGCAAAGGCAACTGTTAGTCGATACGAGAACGATCCTGTTTTTTATCCTTTGTCGGATTGGTCAGCAAAACTTCATCTACCAGCCCGTATTCCTTTGCCTCGAGTGAAGTCATCCAGAAATCGCGGTCGCAATCCTTTTCAACCTGCTTCGGATCTACACCGGTATGGAAGGAAATGATCTCGTACAGTTCTCTCTTGATCTTCCTAATTTCATTCACTGTGATCTCGATGTCGCTTGCCTGTCCTCCGATAGCGCCACTAGGCTGGTGCATCATGATGCGGGCGTGCTTTAAAGCGGTGCGCTTCGATTTCGTTCCTGCACACATCAGCACAGCAGCCATGGATGCAGCCATTCCAATGCAAATGGTGGATACATCCGGAGTAATGTACTGCATGGTGTCGTATACACCAAGTCCTGAATAAACACTACCTCCCGGGCAATTGATGTACATCTGAATATCGCGGTGACGGTCGGTGCTTTCCAGGAAAAGCATTTGCGCAGTGATAATATTAGCTACTTCGTCGTTGAGCGGGTAACCAAGAAAAATGATCCGGTCCATCATCAAACGGCTATATACATCCATCACGGCTACGTTCATGGGCCGCTCTTCTATAATGTTCGGAGTAAGATTGGTAACTAGATATTTATTGTAATCGTTTAGCGTGTTGCTGGAAATTCCCTGGTGCTTAACGGCATATTTTTCAAACTCTGAATTCATATTCCTGTTTTACATTAATAGATTGGCATTAGGGCAACAAATATCCATCCAAAATAGAATTATGACAAAAATTGCTTTTATAAAGGAATTTATGGCAGAACTTCCGAATTTAAGGTTTCGTGTTTCCGGTTTCGTGTTTCCGGTTTTCCAAAATGGTTGCTTACATTTTATTATTGAATTTCCAATACTCAGATTATTACGCTCTCCGACTTTGGAAAACACGAAACCCGAAACAAGAAACCCGAAACTTTAATGCGTATGCTCCTGCTGCAACTTCGCAAACTCCTCCGGTGTCATTGACTTTTCTTCGGGGCTTGTCTGTTTTGCCGCCCATTCCAGCGCTTTTTCATTTTGCAAACGATGATAAGTATCCTCCATGAATTTCTTGTCCTGCATCATGCGATTGATGTAATCTGCTATCCAGGATTGCGACTCGTCAAGCACATTCATTCCCATATAACCTGCAAGTTGCTGTTTCGCAAATTCACGCACATCGTCCTGCGTTACCTCCAGGTTATTTTCACGACTGATCTTGTCTGTTATGAGCGACCATTTCAACTGGTTGATGAAATGAGGAAACTCCTGCTCTACCTGCTCAGCATTCTTTGGCTGATCGCCTCCATGCTGCAACCATCTTTTCAGAAATGTTTCAGGAAAATCGATTTTGGTTTCATCAATCAGCACATGATAAACTTCATGCTGCAGCATGCTGCTGCTCTGGCGTTCATAATGCTGTTCCATTTCCTGGCGGATGGTATTCTTCAGGTCATCAACCGAATTGATTTCCTTATTGGGATACGCCTTTTTGAAGAAATCTTCATTCAGCTCCGCTTTCTCAATCAATCCCAGTTTGGTGATCGTAAGCTTGAAATATTTATCTGCGGCTGAAGATTCATCCTTCGGAAGGCCCAGGTCATTCAGTATCCAATCCCTTTCACGCGCTTCAAAAGCTTTGGATAGCTGTACCACGATGCTATCGTCTTTTTTCTTACCCATCCATTCGCCACGTACCGGCTCAGCAAAATATTTTACAAGCAGAGAATTGTCTTTTACAATTCCACCTTCGATATTATTTCCTTCGGCATCAGTTTCTGTGAACTGCAGGTTCAACACATTCTCTTCAGAGTTCACAGTCTCGGGTTCGGTCATATTTCCACTCCTGAGCTGCTGCCTTGAAATTTCATCGTTCACCATTTCGTCAGTTACACTGATCTTATAACGGTGAACTTTGGCTTTCCCAAGATCGGGTAAGCTGAATTCAGGCTTAAGCCCTATTTCAAATGCAAAAACATAATCGGCCGGAGTTTCAATGTTGATCTGCCTTGCGTCGTTTTCCGGAAGCGGTAAAGGCTGGGCAAAAATGTCAAGCTTTTCCGTTACCATGTAATTCGTAAGCTCTTTCTCCACGGTACGCAGCACCTCGTCGGTCAAAACCGATGATCCATACATTTTTTTTATGAGGGAAGGCGGTACCATTCCTTTCCTGAAGCCAGGAATATTCGCCTGCTTTCCGTACGATTTCAAAGCCTTTTCAAAAGAAGGCATATAATCTTCCTTGGCCACATTAATAGTGATCTTATCCATCAATAACCCGATATTTTCCCTGGTAACAGTTGCCATGCACTAAAGTTTGAATAAATAATTTGGGCTGCAAATGTAAAGAATCCGGAACGATTCCTGTCCCTCATCCGGCATTCTTCCAGTCTTTCAGCACCAGCAGCGGTATGTGCGTATCATAAACCATTGCTTTGGTATGGCTTCTGCCAAAGAGGCGTTCCAGGAAGCTGTGTTCGTGGGTCACCATCACCAAAAGATCGGTCTGGTGCTCTTCGAGATAGCTTTTGATGCCATGTTTCACTTCTGTGTCTTTAACAATATGAAACTCATGCTGAATAGAGCTGAAAACGGGATCAAGCTGAATTTCGCCGGCAATTTCCTGGCTGTTGAGCTCATCCCTTCCTTTTTGAACGTGAACTATATGGAGGTAGGCGTTGAATAAATTTAAGATGCTGATCAAAGGATCATAAACATGAAAACTGACCGTATAACTGAAATCAGTCGCATAGGTCACCTGTTTTATCTCCCTGTATGTTGAATCCTGTGGCACAACCAGTATCGGCTTGCGAAGTTTTTTGATCACGCTGGTGGTAGTGCTGCCCATCATTTTCTCCAATGTTCCCTTTCCCCTCATACCCATGACCACCAGGTCAATCGGCTGGTCTTCAATCACCGACTCGATCTCTTCTGAGGGGAATCCCAACCTGACAATATAACTAACACCAATGCCATGCGCGGCTTCCAGCTTCCGGGCCTCTTCCTTTGCAAGCTGTTCATTTTCGCGCTGGATCTCCTCTGCGTTTACCATCACATAAGGTACTTCACTCACCGGGGTTGGAAGCATGTACGCATGCAGCAGGACTATGCCTGCGTTCATTTTTTTTGCCAGTTGAGCGGCATAAGTAACGGCATTTGTAGCGTTGGCTGAAAAATCGGTGGGAACAAGGATAGTTTGCATGTGTGAAATATGGTATGATGAAAAAAGGAATGATCCCCAAAAGGCGACTTTACGAACCGAAGTTAAGAAGGTGCTTCGATATTCCTGATGCCGTCCATTGGGGATCATTCCCTTAAATCTGAAATCGTGCGGATGGAGGGAGTCGAACCCACACGCCTCGCGGCGCTAGATCCTAAGTCTAGTGCGTCTGCCAGTTTCGCCACATCCGCTTTCACAGGTACCTTGAAAAGAGTGCAAAAGTAGGAATTTCAACTAAATTCTTTCACTAAATTCGTGAAGTATGGATACTGTAGCGACTGTACCTAAATACAACCTGAACGAAGAGCAGGAGAAGAAGCTGATCCTGAGGGAATACAGGGCATTATTAAGGGGTCTTAAGGCAAAACTGAAGCCCGGCGACCGCAAGCTCATCCGTAATGCTTTTGAAATTTCCGCCGAAGCGCATAAAACCATGCGGCGAAAAAGCGGCGAACCTTATATTCTTCATCCTCTTGCCGTTGCAAGGATTTGCGTGGAGGAGATCGGCCTTGGTGTTCGGTCTACCATCTGCGCCCTCATGCACGATACCGTGGAAGATACCGATATCAGTCTGGAAGACGTGGAACGCGAATTTGGAAACGAGATCGCACGGATCGTAGACGGATTGACCAAGATATCTAACGTCATTGACGTGAATGCTTCGCAGCAGGCCGAAAATTTCAGGAAGATACTGCTGACCCTGACCGATGACCCAAGGGTGATACTCATAAAGCTGGCCGACAGGCTGCACAATATGCGCACCATGGACAGCATGAAGCGCGAAAAACAATTGAAGATCTCGTCTGAAACAGTGTATGTGTATGCGCCCCTTTCACATCGAATGGGTCTGTACAATATCAAAACCGAGCTCGAAGACCTGGCGATGAAATACCTGGAGCCTGACCGCTATCGCGAGATAGCGAGAAAACTTGCAGAAACCAGGCGTGAACGAACCCGTTATATCAACGAATTTATCAAGCCAATCAGGGACAAGCTGGAAAAAAACGGTTTTAATTTCGAGATCTATGGCCGGCCAAAAAGCATCCATTCCATCTGGAATAAGATGAAGAAAAAAAGCGTGGCATTTGAAGAAGTGTACGACTTGTTTGCGATAAGGGTAATACTTAACTCTCAGCCGGAAAAGGAAAAAGAGGATTGCTGGAAGGTTTACTCTTTTATTACTGACGAATACACACCCTCGCCAGAACGCCTGCGCGACTGGCTAAGCAATCCCAAAAGCAATGGCTACGAAGCCTTGCATACAACGGTGATGGGACCACAGGGTAAATGGGTGGAAGTGCAGATCCGCACAAAAAGAATGAATGAAATCGCGGAAAAAGGCCTTGCCGCACACTGGAAATACAAAGAAGGCACGCAGGACGAAAGCCGCTTTGACAAATGGTTTGGCCAGATCCGCGAAGTGATCACCAACCAGGATGTGGTTTCGGTGGATTTTCTGCAGGATTTCAAGCGCAGTTTTTTAGCCGAAGAAATTTATATCTAT
>DASWTK010000258.1:0-13625 GCA_036402175.1 Chitinophagaceae bacterium
GCCTTCTTATTATCTTGAACAAACTTCTTCTGAAAAGACCGCAAGGTTTAAGGCAGAACTTGTCAATGGAAAATTACTGGCCGACATGACCGGCGGTTTTGGGATAGATACCTATTTTTTCTCAGAGAAAATTCCAGATACCTGGTATATCGAACAAGACCCGGCGATCTATGAAATTGCTTCGTCAAATCTGCATCGTTTAAATCCCAGGATCACAACTGTAAAAGGCAATTCGCTGGAAGTATTGCAGCAGCTTCCTGAAAAGGCAGACTGGCTTTACCTGGACCCTATCAGAAGAACAAAGGAAAGACGGCTGTCAAGGATAGAGGAATATTCACCTAACCTGAAACAGATCAGGGAACAGCTTTTTGCGTATGGCCGTAATATTATGATCAAGCTCTCACCAATGTCGGATATAAGTGAGGCCATAAGGATTTTTGGTGATAAGGTCAGTCATGTTTATGTACTGGCTGTTGACAATGAATGTAAGGAACTGCTGATCACAGCATCTGAGAATGACCAGGCTGAAACCATTGTAGAAAGCATCAACTGGATAAAAGGCCAGGAAGAAAGATTTGTTTCATCCCTGCACAATGATCAACACGTACCCGTATCGGATCCATTAAACTACCTCTACGAACCCAACGCCGCTATATTCAAAGCACAGCAGTATGATATCCAGGCAGCGTTACATAAACTAAAGAAGCTGCACGCCAATACACACGTTTATACTTCAGCTGAATTGGATGCGAGCTATGCAGGAAAAATTTATGAAGTAAAGGACATTTTCAATTTTGACACGAAGGAGTTCCGCTCCGGGAACGATATATCGTCATTCAATATCAAAACGCGGAATTTTCCGGTGGATGCTCCTGCAGTTGCAAAAAAACTGGGCATCAGGGAAGGTGGGAGCGAATTTCTTTTCTGCGTAAGGACAAAGGAGGGCAGGCCAAAAATTATCAGATGCTCCAGAATATTGGTGAATTGATGCTTCAACTATTTATTTCAGGTTGCTCAACGGATCATCCAGATCACCGCAGGTTGTGTTTGGAAAATACTTAAACGTTCGCGGTAATCTTTTTCTAAAACCGTTCGAAATTCTCTTGTGGCTTTTGTGGTAACCGCGGTGTTATCGGGGAATACAAATACCCGGTGGCCTTCCTTCAATGTGCTGTCAACATCAAGCCTCAACGCTATCTGCTGAAACCCTTTGTCAGGAATGACGCGTATCCTGGCTGACGTATAATATTCGAGGAATTCTTTGAGCAACCAGGGATCCTCTACAATAACGAGATCCCTGGCGGTTGCCGTTTCTTTAACTTTTGCAATGCGGCTGTACCCGATATCATTTTCTATATGCTGCATCGGCCTGATGCTGCTGGTATAATTGATGGTGAAAAGCAATACCGCAATAGCCCCTGTTATAAGGTTAAGTTTCCGCCCTGCCGGCCGGTATGTTCCCACAATCAACAGCCAGCAGATAATGCTGTGACCCATCCAGAACTCAAGTATTTCGGGCATCCAGAAAAGAAAGTAGAGCGAGTAGATGCCAATATAAAGCAGTAATGGAATAATGATGTGCCGCGAAGTCCTCATTTTTTCTGAAAATCTGCCAAGGAACTGTATTAGAAGTACAAGCATCAGCGCGGCCAGTAATACTGTAAGCACAATGAGCGTCCATACCACTCCGGACGATAGATTCCTGACAAGAAAAACTTCGTCTTTCAATTCATGTGAAGAAAGGAATGATCCGATCGGAGCATTCAGCGTTTCAAGATGAAAGAGAAATTGGCCGCCCACTATGGTGCGCATAAAGCCCATGGTTGCCAGTAAGGGGGTTTTTAAAGATAGCGGTTGCCAGTAAGCGTTGGTTTCAGTATATCCGCGAATCCAGGCTGACCAATCCGTAAAATTATTATAACCTTCCATCACCCATCCGCCGAGGAAATAGGTTCCGCCAACAAGCACCAGTCCTGTAAGCCCATACCAGAATATGCTTTTAAAAACATAAATGTTCCTTTGCTGGCTGAATATTTTAAACAGCACCACGGGTATCAGCAATATATTCATCTGGTGAAAAAGTATTGCCAGCGAATGAATGATCGCGATTTGCCATACCTGCCTGCTGCTCCAGTTTTTTGCCGTAAGAATATACAGTGACCATACTGTAAAAAAAAGCGCAGGCATATATACTTCTACATTAACGCTGTAAAACCAGATGGCATAAGAAAAGCCCGTAACAATTGTACCCAGCCATGAGGTAATTACAGGAAGCTCGAACCGGCGCCTGAAAAAAATGAATACGAACGATAAAACACCCGCGCCCCAGACACTGCTGAAGCTTTCAATCAGAAAATAATCTTCAACTGAAGGGAAAACTGGCTTCCATATCTGCAACCAGTAGTTTGAACTAACGTGATACAACAGGTGATGCGGATGCCACAACCCTTCGCCTGTTTTTATCATATTCAGGTATGCCATCGAATCGTGGGGAGCAGTGAAATTGGATGTAAGCGTGCACAGGTAGATCACTACAAACAATACGAACACAGTAAGCGGGGAATCGGTAAGCCGTAATGATCTCATCTTTTAAGCCCTATTTCTTAACTATGAATGCAAATTTATCTTTAAAGCCAAGGAACCACTTCTCAAAGAAATGATACGACGCAAGGCTGATCACAATGGACAATATCAGTGCAATGGCAGAGCCTGCAAGAGCAACGCCGAAGCTTGTTTTATTCAAACCTGCTTTCGTGAGCAAAACATCTGCAACCAGAAAGCCAAGTAAATGCAAACAATATAATCCGTATGTATAAATACCAAGTCGACTGATTGTTTTGAATTTGCTCATCTTGAAAAAAGACCTTTCGGCATAACTTTGTTCCAGGATGATCATTCCGTAAAAAAAAGCGATAACTATTCTTTCTATTACTATGCTCACACTGTTAATGGTAAACAGGTCGTCCTTAAAAATAGTAACTACCAGCGCTCCGAAGTAGATCATTGAGATCTGGAGCCTGTTCATATTAGTAATAAACCTTCTGAAAGGGTTGTTGAAGGAACAAAAGTACGCCAACAGACCACCAAAAGCCATATCGCCAATAAGCGAAAATGTGTGAAAATACCGCACTCCGAAATCATGATCATTCAATCCGGTATAAAACGATCTGAACAGAAGCGATCCCAGTACTATTGTGATAAATACATATTTATAGAAACGGTAGGGCACAATGCTGAGTATGACCGGCCATGTAAGATAGAACTGCTCTTCCACTGCCACCGACCAAAGCACCGAAAGGATCGTTGCATCCGGCTTGGTTGGCCAGGAATGCATGAAATCGAAATTATTTGCAAAAAAGATGTAATAGATCGGTCTGGCTATTTCATCCGGCGTTCCGCCGGTAAATTGTTTGATGAGGGGGAACAGGATAAAGCCTATGAATACGCACAAATAAAATAAAGGCCAGATGCGGAGTATCCTCCTGACATAAAAGTTAGGTACGTGAATGGTGCCTTTGAATTCTTTTTCCTTGATCAGTAAAAACGTGATGAGGAATCCGCTTAAAACAAAAAAAAAGTTCACTCCCAGGTTCCCGTTTCGGAAGAGTACTTCTATATATCTGAATGCGCCCGGGTTCGTATCCCTGATATTATTAAAAAAGGATAAATAAGTGTGGTATAAAAAGACCGCGAAAAAAGAGAAAAAGCGAAGCCCGTCAAGGTTGGGAAAAAAGATCTTTTCCTTCTTGACCGAAGCAAACGCAGAGGTCGGTTGTTGCATCGGCTTGGGTCTATTTGGTTGCTATGGCTTCTTCAAGGGGCATGCCTATCATGCGCTCAAGTTCATATTTTACTACGTTTACGTTCCTTTGATACTCACTTTTGCGCAACTTGGCCTCTTCGTAATTTTTAAAAAAACGGGTGTATTCTTCCTGGTTGATAATGCCATCGTTAAAATCGCGCTCCTTTGACATAAAAACGGTACCCTCGTCCTGTGTAATGCGGATCTGCGATTCGAGGCGTTCCTTATACATCAGGTAGTCTTCATACATTGTAAGCACAGCCGCGCGCAGCTCACGGTATTTATCATTGCGCGTAGCTTCTGAAATAAGATAATTTTCGCGTGCAATCTTCACATCATTGCTCTTGGTAGTGAACAGGTCCATTGGTACGTTCACCGAGATATTGTATCTGGGAAAAAAGTTCGCGGTGCCGGGCACTGCAGGTTTGATGGAGAACTCGTTCAGGTTACCCTGCACGCTCAGTGCTCCAAGCCAGCTTCCACGGGCCTTACGTAATTCATACAATGATTTATTTACGTTACGGTCTGCCACTTCGTAATTGGGATTCTGCATTGCCAGTTGAACCAGCTTCTCGCGCACATCAATCACCTTCGTCGTATCGCCACGCTGTAAGCCGGGATTATTTACCTGTGCCCAAACTAAGGTAGTAACCATTGTGAGTAAGCCTAATGCAATTAAATGTTTCATGATATAGCTGTTAAATATTCTCTGTTTCCGGTTTGGGTTTTTCATAATTCACGAGCTTCATAAAAATCACAATGGATCCATAGTACAGGAAAATGGTAGGATACTGACCGATGACTATTTGGGAGAATTGCCCCACCAGCAGGCCAAATACATAGCCAAGTGCTGCTATATACCACATTCTGATCTCCGGCGCCCGGGCACGATAAAAATTCTTGATGCCGGTTCGGAGGATAAGGTAATAAAAAATCAATGCCAACGCAAGTCCTATCCATCCCTGCTCAACGGCGATCTTAAGATAACCGCTGTCCGATGGGAAGCTTGCAAGGTAATGTCCGGGACTATAGATCAACCCTTCGGGTATGCACGTATTAATGCCACCACCGATCGGATGCGAATAAATATAAGGCTGGATGCGCTTCCGGTTCATATCGCGGAAAGCTGCAGATGGGTCTTTCGAGCCTTCAAAAGTTGACCGTATCCTGATCAGGACCGGGTTGTAGATCGGGACTGACAGCAGTAATATAAATCCGATCGCTCCGATCGTTACAAATCGTATGGTGCGTTTCTCATTGATAGTTGCCAATGCATAAAAAAATATGCCGCCAATGAGTATCAGATTACTGGTGCGGGTGCCTGAATAACTGAACCCGAGAAAGCATATCAGCGACGCCGCGTAAAGCCAGTACTTATGCTTTTTATTGGATGTGCGCAATCCAAGTATAAGCAACATTACCATGAACGCGGCAAACAGCACACCCGAAGCCGCGGGATCGGACAATAAAGAGAATTTTCGCATGAGTCCCGTCTGGTACAACAGTTCAAGTCTTTTTTCATCTGCCACGATCCAGGCGGTCTCCCAGTCAAAAAAGCCTAACCATTGCTGTTTGCAGGCATATAACGCAAGGAAGGTTATTATAAACACCCAGAATTTCAGGAAGAAACGTATCCTTTCCTTCGAATTCAGGAGGCAATAGGTGAGAAAATAGAATGCAAAAAAGCTTATGAACTTTCTGTAATAGTTGAACCATCCAAGTTTGCTGTGCAAAGACGGGTTGATAGCCTGAATAGTAAAGAATCCAAAAAGTACGATCATGCAGATGGTGACCGGGTGCCTCCAGAAGTCCCGATTGATCTCTTTCCTGGCATAGGACTGCGTAAGTGCTCCCAGCAGCGTGAGATAACTGTATATCTCAATTGCGAAACCGTAAGGCAGGGCAAGACCGAATAACCGTTCAGGACTGAAAATGAGACATGAGACAACTATCGTGGTATAATAACCGAAGTATGGATACAGCACGCAGCAAATGCCGACCATTATAAATCCCACAACGCCTACCACTCCAAGGGTTATTTTATATCCTGCATACAATGAAAGATAAGCAACGCTTACCGCCAGCAGCGCCATAAAGATGTAGCCTGCAACAGAGTTGAATCTTTTTTCGATCAGCTGTTGCTTTAGCCATCTGAATGGCGAAAACCCTGTATTTACTGCAAGTGATCCCATACTTTAAAAGAAAAGGAACTTCAGGAACATCGTAAGCACAAAAGCGATGATGAACAACGTCATCAGCGTTTCCTGTGTGCTGTATTTATGTTTATGCCAGTTGCCTTCTTCCATATTCCTTGTTTTTATCTGACTGATATTTAAAATAAGCGTCACCCAGCCTGCCGATACTTTCCGTCCAGGAATGCGATAGCGCGAATTCCTTTCTGTTTTCCTTTGCCTGGCCGTTGCGCAGTGCCGGATCTGAGAGAATGTTTTTTATGTGCGTCACATATTCTTCTTTGTTATTGCAGAGGAATACATGATCAGCAAAGAATTCCATTGTTTCTGTTCTGGTTGCAACCATCGGCTTGCCCATGGCCAGGTATTCGTCGGCTTTGCGGGGATAATTGCCAACCGTAAGCTGGTTTACCAGTTGTGGGTTGATGCAAACGTCAAAATAGTGCACGTACCCTGGTACGGCTGCGGGTGGCTTTACGCCCAGCAAATGAATATTCGGGAATTTCCGCAAAGCTTCTACATCAAAATGGTCAGTAACCGGGCCAACCAGCACTACGCTGCAATGAGGCAATTGCTTCGCTATATGACAAAATATATCCTTGTCCAGGCGGGTACCGCTGATAGCGCCGGAATATCCAATGATCGGGCGCTGAATAGATGCAAGATCATCGGGCAGCGGAGGATTTTTAACCAGATAGCTCTCCAGGTCACAACCCTGGCCAATGTCATAACTATGACGGTTATACTTACCCGCGTAGTTTGCCAGGTAAACCGAATTGGCAACGACCAGGTCAACCTTTTCCATCATTTTTTTCTCCATCCGCGGACCATGTCTCCTGAACCAGCGCTGGAAATTCAGGTAGTCTCTTATATAAAAAATATAATCGCTGCACTCCACCAGTTCTTTCAGGTCAATTCCCCGGAAGAAGTCATTATCGTTAATAAGCAGCGCATCCCTGAATCCAAGGCTTCTGGTAGTTTTATTGATCTCTTTTGCCAGTCGCTTGCTGTTGATGCGGTTCACCGCTTCATAAAGTCCCGGAAAAGGCATCCAGTTCAGCGATTCCAGAATGGTGCGGGGATTGTGTACCCAAAGGTTGGGTTGAATTGATATCAGTTCGTTGGTGCCGTCTTTTAAGGTCGCCAGTCGCGACTGCATCATGGCGCTTGAACGGTGGCGTATAAGCGATATTCTGTCTGGCGCGCGGTTTACATACAAAACACGGTTGTGTTTTGCAAACTCAAGAGCCATTTCCTTGAAATTGCAGGCAGTTGCAGCGTCCCATGGCTGCATGCTGAACATAATGATATCCCTGTCTTGTATAAACCTGTGTTCCATAAGGCTGAATACTGATCCGGCTTCATACCGATCATGTTTTATTTATCCTTTCAGAGCGTGATTGCGCGCGCCCTGTTTTCAACTTTTTGTTTCTGTTCTATCCTGCCCGCGGGAGCTTCTGCCGCCGGCTTTTTCTTTTTTAAAACAAACAACCAGCCAAGGCCGGCTTTTTCGGCCAGGTTAAACAGTATTATCGGGATTACTACTCCAGTAACCACACCAACGGTCATGAATAATGGAAGATTGGTGCCATCCAGTACATTCAGATACAATGCGCGAAATGCTGCTATGACCATCAGGTGCATGATGTAAATGTAAAGTGAGTGATATCCTATTATACGCAGGAACCGGGCCATATTCCACTCCTGCAGCAGAAACGACACGTTGATCACAAAGATGCCACCCGTTAATGCTATCAGGGCATATAACACGGGTTGAAAATGCTGAACATAGTAATCGTTATTATTTTGCAGGTTGAGGCTTGTAAAAAAGTATTGAGCCGCAAAGAAAATAGGCAGCATCAGAAAGAACATTTTACTGGATGCGATGAACGGATGCCGCTTCGGATTGGTAATAAGATGAGAAATACGATCGCCCAGGGCGAAGAACGGATAAAAGAAGAACACGTCTCCCAGGAAACCAATATCGATATAATTGATCGTGCAAAAGGCGGCGATCATATAAAACACACCTCCGATTAGCAGCTGATGCCACGCGTTCAGTCCCGCTTTTATTTTCAACGCAGCGTACAGTATACCAACAAAAAACAATGCATTCAGGTACCAGAACTGTTCGATCTTCCGGGGCGCTATCAACAGGTTCAGATAATCGATGGGCTGCCGGTTGGCATTGACATAATCCTGGAATACCAGCTGCAACGTGATCTGTATTACACCCCAGATAAGAAATGGATAAAAGATGTACCGGAACCTATCCTTTACATATTCCATCACCCCTTTTCGTGCAAGGCTAACGCCAACGAATATCCCGGAAACAATAAAAAAGAGTGGCATTCTGAAGCTGAAAAAGAAAACGTTCAGGTATTTCAGCAATGGGAAATTTTCAGCGTTCAATACAGCAGCATTTGCCAGCCCTTCATAAGTATGACGATAACAGACAAGAATGATACAGATGCCCCTCGCATAGTCAACCCATGGATGGCGATCTCTTGATAAAATGTACTTTGTATTGAACAAACCAGCCAAAACTGAATATTTATCTCTGATTAAAGGTCAAGGTTTTCCGCCTCAACTCCATTCAATACAGCGCCAACGAACTTATCGCCCGTGCCGCGCAGGAAATGAATGGATTCCTTATCGGTTTGCCTGATAACTGATTTAGACGAAAACACCGATACAATTCCATCTACATATTTCGAAAGTTCCTTGCTGTCGGCATGATTGTTCAGTGCTGCTCCTTCAATAAAGACGAAATCGTAATGTTCACTTACTGCCCGGAGATTCTGAAGAAGGTTATTCTTTGGAAGCACTTCCGATGGAGAGTAATTGCCTTCCGAGCAACCTACAAGATCCACATTCGGTATGTTGGTGACCGTTGTTACATTCCAGAATCTTTCAAGCGGATTCTTTTCACCATTCACGCTGAATTCTTCCAGACTTGGTTTTGCCTCAAATTTTCTTGTGAGCGCGTTGTTTGAAAAATTGGAATCGATCAGCAGTACTTTTTTCTTACCCTGGCTGAAACTGTTTGCAAGCGCTTCCATTATAGTGGTCTTTCCTTCTTTCGGGCGATTGCTGGTGAAGAGGAATATTTTCTTTCCGCTGTTCACGATCTCATAACGAAGCTTACGCAGGTTCTCAATGAATATGGTTTCATCCTCCCGCCGGTCGGTATCCGCGGCGCCAGCGAAATAGGAGGCAACGTCTTTCTTTTTCAGATCGATCTTATTGATGCTGCTCAGCAGTTTTAACCTTGTGTTCCTGATGAAAACAGAAGGCGTTTTCAACGAGCTGTCGAGCAGGTCGAGTAAAACGATCAGCATGGTCGACAACATCAGCATCGCAATGCCTGAAGCTGCAACAATTAATGTCTTCTTTGATGGATCGGGGCGCAGGGGCGGCTGACCGATCAGTGTTTTCTTGAAATTGATCTCAGGAGCAACATTCACATCCTGCGCAGCCTGCAACCTTGCCTTCAGGTATTCATACTCGTTATTAATGATCTTGATCTCCGATTCATAAGCAGACGCAAGTACGGTTGATCCACCGCCTGTATTGGCCATGGCTTCATATTGCTCCATCTTGTCCCTGTATACCTTTACATTCTTTTCCGCTGCATTGATATCAGCCAGTAACTCAAATCGTTTTTTGGTGAGGTCATCGCGCTGCTCCTGAATCTTGGTGTTCCTGTTGTTGCCTCCCTGGCTTGGAGAGAGTGCCAGGATCCGCTTGTTGTTTGCGTCTATTTGTTTTTGTATTTCGGGATCATTACCGCCCTTCTCCGCTAATTCAGATACCAGATTCCTGGTTTCTTTCTGAAGCCGCAGAATTTCTGCGTTATTGGAAGTTGCCGACGGAGTAGCGGTTCCAAGATTGGACAGCTGCTCATCAACCGATTGCAGCTGGGCTCTTAATGTGTTTAGTTTTGTAGATTCATCGGTATAACGCATGGTAGCGTCTTTCACCACATCCATCGCGGCTACGCTCCGGCCTGAAATATCCGGGGAGCCAAGTTTTTTGCGGAAATCTTCGTACAGCCGGTTCTTTTCGTCCAGCTCTCTTTTCTTGGCGGCAGTAAGACTGTCCAGCTTGGTTGCTGATTCGGTTGTTCTTGTTGAATAGATCTTGGAGAAGAAACGTTCGAACTCAGCGCCGGCGTTGTTAACTACATAAGCCGAGAGTTCAGGATTTTCCGACTTGAACCATATATTAAGATAGTCAGTTCCCATGGCGCGCTCAATATGAAGATTACGCACCAATGATTCCTGATTATAACCATACAGATCAAGAAGGTCGTTTACTTTCTTTTCATCGGGAAGATAATTGCTCAGCAATTCAAGATTAACGAGCTTTCCCTGGAGTATCTGGCGAACACGGTCTCTGCTGATGGCAGAAGCTTCGGGTTTTTGCTTTTGTTCTTCGTTGAGTTTCCTGAAAGGAGTTGCAGATTCGAGGTCGTGCAGAAGCAGGTTATAACCCACCATTCCCAATACTGAAGGGGAACGGAAGGTTTCAATCACGTTCCTGAACTGGAAGTCGATCTCAAAGATGTTCAGCGCTTCTTCAGATTTGATCTTTACTTTCTGGCCCATCGTAAACCCGGTGGAATACTGGGCAAGAGAAGTATAGGTCTGCTTGATGGTCATCGAAAACGCTATACCAGCAGCAACCCCAACAAGAGTTGCAAAAATGATGAGCCATTTTTTGCGCAGCAGTGAATGAAAAAGATACAGCAGGTCCATTAGAAGCTGTTTTGTGGTTTCGTTTCACTTACCTGCAAAAGTAATACTCTTACAGGCAAATGGTCACTAAATGGTTTAAGCAACGGTTTTTCAAGAGGCTCGCAAGCAATGGGAAGCACTAATCATCCGAAATGTATCAAAAAAATCCGGGAAATACTATTCCCGGATTTTGGTATTTTCCAGTTTAACTATTTTCTCGCCTTCACCAGTTTCGAAGTATTTACCGTGCGGCCGTTAATATTAAGCCTTACAAAATATATACCCGGGGTGAAACTGCTGTTTGATACATCCATTCTCAGGGTATTCATGCCAGCCGGCACACGCCCTGCATCCTTTCTATACATGAGCCTGCCTGTTATATCCAGGATGTCGACGCTGATCTGGTTTCCGGACGAACTGTTGTTGAAATCAATCTTCACATTATCAGTGAACGGATTAGGATAAGCCAGGATCCGTAATTGCCTCGATTCTCCGATCAGGTCTTCCTGCGTTTGTCCGCCAGCGGCCTCAACAATCAGGTGATCCCGTGATTGATCTCCATCATTTACACCGTTTGGCACTGTGCCGCCAGTTTCATCGTCATATGAGTGGATCACGATCGCGGTAGTGAATCCGTAGGCCGCGTCAGGGGTAGTAGATATATTCAGCAATACTTCGCCATTTTCATCCGGCGACACATCTCCGATATAAGCCACTTCCGAATCATTGCGGTATGAATTCAGGTACACAGTACGGTTACCAATGCTATAAGTGGCATTAAAGTTTCCATCCCATCCTGGTCCGATGCTTCCGAAGAATCCGATCCTGTACTTTTTAGAATGATTGAGGCCGGTCAATTTAAACTGAGCTTCCTGCAAACGGTCTGCCCAGTAACAGCTTCTCATTACAGCATCCGGGAATATTCCCGCGCCGCCGCTTTGCATACCTGCGTCATTCTGACCGTTGAAGAATTGTGTTATTGACATTGTGATGCCTGTACTCTGCGTAAGATCATTCTTCAGATCAGGGAATGTCTTACCTACCTCGGGGTTCACATTGGTGTTATTCCATGGTGAAGCAGCCGGGTAAGTGAAGGTCAGGTTCACAAGAATTATCGACTTCGGTGTAATGGTAGCGTCGGTATTACTGTACTCGGAGAATGCAGGTCCTGTATTTCTCCTCGCCCGAACCCTGTACCAGTATTTCGTATTAGAAGTAAGGCCAGTGTTGGTATAGGTGGTGACATTCGCGCCGGTAGTGGTTACCAGCGTCCATGGTCCATTTGCACTGGTTGCCCTGTACACTTCATAACCTGTCTCAATATTTGTCCTGTCGGCCCACACTATTACCACACTGCTCTTATCCCTTGGTTCAACAAACAGGTGAATAGGATTCATCAGCACAATCGTATCTGTATACTCTTCCAGCACGATGCCGTTAAGGTACATGAATTGCGAACCCGCCTGTTTGGTTATGCTCACCTGGATGCTGTTATTTCCTCCTGTTGGAGTCAGTCCGTTCAGGTATGCCACCCTGTGCTGGTTGTATCGTGCGTTCAGTGAAGAAGTGATTGCGCCGGTTGCGGAGTAATCAGCCGAAGCCGTCAAGCCGTTATTACTGCTTCCTATGAAGGCAACATTGTATTTTTTCGTTGGATCCAGTCCCACGAATGTCATGCGTCTTGGCAAAGCATGATCGGAGATCACACCACTCTTCAATACTGAATCTATATAAACTCCTCCGTTATTTCCAGTCAGGTATCCCAGGTTAAATGTAGTGGTCCAGCTGCTGTCAATACGAATGCTGTAACTGGTAGTAAGGCCAGCTTCATCTTTCAGGTTCAGCAACTGTTTGCCCGCATAAGTGAAGCCTACGAAATCATTCCATGGAGCGCTCGATGAATTATCATCGGTTCCAAAATTTATATAGAATGATCTTGTACGTTTATCAGCTACCTGCACCGTTATCGTTTGCGAATTGGTTCCACCTTTGTTGTCCTGTACAATGATCTTCATTGTATGCAGTCCGATGTACTCATTGCCCGGATCAGCTACCAACTGATAATTAGTTCCGCCAAGAGATTCAAGCGTAACAAATGGAGGCATGTCCTCGGTTGATACACTTACAATGTCGCCGGCATTATCAGTTACGGTAAATGGTTCAGACGCCACGTTACCCGTTTTAACAAAGATGTTCTCCAGGTTATTGATCAAAGGACTGTTGTTGCCCGTAAGTACAGACACAGTATCACTCGGCTCTGAATCGCCAACGGAGTTTGAACCAACGATATAATAATAATACTGGGTTACCGGAACCGCGGTCGCATCCGAATACGTTACTGTATTGGCATTGTTGCCCGCAGGATTCAGCAGGGTAAACGGACCTGCGATGTTAGTAGACCTGTATATTTTATATCTTGTTTCATTATAGGCTACGTCGCTCCAGTTAAGAACAGGTCCCTTGTGTTCAACAAATACTCCTGTAAGATCAGTAGGTCTCGCCGGTACAGTGCCATCATCGAATTGATTGATGATCTCAAATGCATTCAGCCAGCCTCCAATATCGGGATGCGGATCTCCGATCATCTGAACAGTGATGGTTCCTCCTGCGGTAGGACTGATATCGTTGATTGCAACTTTATTTGATGTATTACCCTGAACGCCCAGTGAAACCGAAATTGCTCCAACCTGGTAGGTAGTGGTGCCGTTATCGGGATACAGGTTGAAAACACTGCTTCCGAAGAATACCAGTGTATATCTTCTTGTTGGATTCAATCCGCTGATGGTAAGCGTTGAATTGTCAACCGAATTATTTCCGAGGAAGTAACCCCAATGCACACCGTCTCTCATCACAGCGTCGGGATAAACTCCCGAATCATCACCGGTTTGCGCA
>DASWTK010000259.1:0-9691 GCA_036402175.1 Chitinophagaceae bacterium
ATCGGGTATCTGAACTGCAGTGATCAATTCACCACGCTGCAGTGTATTGTCTTTTTGCGGCTCGTTGCCTGGAAGGCGATGGAATTCAGCAAACGGGATCTTTCGTTCACCTTTTGCTCCGCTTACGATCACTGTTGCATCCAATGCCGCAAGTGCAATGCACATATCGCTTGGATGAACCGCGATGCAACTTTCCGACGCGCCGAATATCGCGTGCATGCGGTTATGCCCTTTCAACGCGCCGCAACCACTTCCGGGTTCGCGCTTATTGCACGGCATATCGGTATTATAATAGTAAGGACAGCGTGTTCGCTGGAGCATGTTGCCTCCCACGGTTGCCATGTTCCTCAACTGGGCCGACGCTCCCGCTTTCAATGCTAACGACAACAACGGCTGATGTGCAAGAACCAGTTCGTGCTCCGACACATCACTGTTTAAAGCAAGGGCTCCGATACGCAGGTTGCCCGATTGCTTTTCAAGTTTGTTCAAAGGAAGCCGCGTTATATCAATCAGCTTTTGCGGATTCTGAACACCCTTTTTCATCAGGTCGATGAGATTGGTGCCGCCGGCTACAAATTGTGCGGCTGGATCTTTGGCCAGCGCGTCAATAGCGCCTTTTTGAGAGGTTGCACGAACGTATTGAAAATTGATCATAGCTGCTTTCCTCCTTTTTTCACTTCGGTGATCGCTTCAACAATGTTTGAATATGCTCCGCACCGGCAGACGTTTCCGCTCATGTATTCACGAATCTGTTCCTCATTATTGGCATGCCCTTCACGGATGCACGCGATGGCCGACATGATCTGCCCGGGCGTGCAATAGCCACATTGAAATCCATCATATTTGATAAAGGCTTCCTGCATCGGATGAAGATTATCACCTTTTGCAAGTCCCTCGATGGTTGTTACCTGCTTTCCTTCCTGCATCACTGCCAGGGTAAGGCACGAGTTCACCCTTCTGCCATTCACATGTACTGTACAGGCACCGCACTGTCCGTGATCGCATCCTTTTTTTGTTCCGGTAAGGCCAAGCTGTTCCCGCAAAAAGTCGAGCAGTGTTACCCTTGGTTCAATCGAAACGTTTCGCTTGACGCCGTTCACTTCCAGTTGCAATGGGATCTTTTCAAACCAGCCGGCAATCTTATCATCGTTATCAGCCGCTTTTAAGATAGCAGGTGGTGTTATGCTTAGGGCAGCGAGTGCCGTGGATTGTTTCAGGAAATTTCTTCTTGACGCATAATGCGGACATTCCTTTTCATGCATTTTGTTTTCATCACTCATAAGCCGGGATTGAATATTTAAGTTAGAACTTTCCATGATGATTTATTCAAAGCAGGGAAACAATTTCATACCAGTTATATAAATGATCCGCCACGTAAAGGGATTAGCTGTAGATTAGGACTATAAAATTCAACAATGCTTTCGAAGTATTTTTTACTGTGTTGTTTTTTACCGGCTTTTACTTATGGACAAAAGCAATACAGCGATTCAGGTTATCTTGTCTATCTTCTTGGCAGCGATACTACCATGGCCGGAACCTATTCGCTTAAAGGGAACGATTTCGATATCAGGGTGGTTGCCCGTCCGAATGTTTCAATCACCAGGCTCAATGGCAGCCTGAACAGCAAAGGCGAATTACAGTCAGCCGATGGATATGTTTACAAACCAGGTGAAGAGAATAAGCCATTGGTTCGTTTCAAATTATATGTTCGTAACGACTCAACCTTCATAGAACAAAAGCGGGGAGAAAATGTAACTACGCAACGATTTGCAGGTTTGGGAATGACTGCCAACGGAGTCGGCGTAGCATTCCGGTATTTTCTTCCCTTCTGGCCTCGTTACGCTGCGAAAAAAACAGGCGACAGCATCGTAAGCGGCCATCTGACACTCGGTACTAACAAAAAACTTACGATCACAACCATCGCGCCCGGCAAATTGTATGCAGGAAGTACAGTGATGGGAATGGTAACGCTTCATCTTAACAAAAATGGAAAACTGGATTTCATTGATGGCATTGGATCATCGTGGAATGTTACAGGCAAGGTTAGTCGTACAGGTGAGGACATTGACCTTGTAGCGGAAAGATATGCCGCTGAAGAAAAAAGTGGAGCCGGATTGCGAACCATCAACCCGCCTGATTCGGTATCCGCGAACATAGACAACCATATGATAAAAATATATTATTCCCGTCCCGAAGCGAGAGGCAGAACCATCTTCGGCGGAGTCGTTCCCTATGACCGTTTCTGGCGAACAGGTGCAAATGCTGCAACGAAGATCGTGATTGATAAACCACTTTATTTCGGCGGTAAAGAATTACCGGCTGGCTCGTATTCAATCTTTACGATGCCCGGAAAGGAAAGCTGGATCATCATGTTCAATAGCAAATCCAATACCTGGGGCACAGAATATGAACCGGCTTTTGACGTGCTTCGCGTACAGATGATGGCAGAACGATCATCAGCCTTCACAGAAAAAATGATGATTGAAATTTTACCACATCCCGGAGGCGGTGAGATAAATGTATTATGGGAGAATACCAGGGCATGGGTTCCATTCAGAACAGAGAAGTGAGCAGATACATTCAGCGGGATTGGTGTATGCGTTAAAAATGCTCTAATAGCGCGGCTCATATCAAATCATCGCGAATTTGTTGTTATATTTCGATCTCCAAAATCTTATTCATGTTCATGAAGATCATTACATCCGTAGTCACAGCCGCCCTTGTTATTGTTTCCACTGCAGCTGATGCACAGGTAGATACAGCAGCCATATCAGACAGGTTGAATCGTTCCGCAAAACAATTGGGAAAGGATGTGGTTTGCCTCATTCAAAAAGATGGCAAGATCATTTATAAAAGAGACAATCCTGAATTCACGGTTAAGACACAGCAACCGATCGGCGCAGCCAGCCAGTGGCTTACCGCAGCCCTTGTATTAACATTCGTTCAGGAGGGAAAATTATCCTTGGACGACCGGATCAGCAAGTATCTTCCTTTTCTGGTTAAATACAGCAAGGGATATATCACCGTCCGTCATTGTCTCACACATCAGACAGGTATTGAAGCCGATGTGAAGTTGTTGCAGAAAAGCAGATTTAAAACGCTTGAGGACGAAGCAATGGGAATTGCATCGCGAAAAGAGATCGAGACAAATCCAGGGACTGAATTCAAATACAGCAGTATTGGTTATAGCCTGATAGGGCGGGTATTGGAAGTGATTTCAAAAAAACCGTTTGACCGCCTGATACAGGAACGCGTGCTGCGGCCTATCGGAATGCGCGGAAGCACATTCACCAATGAAGATTTCAACGCGGCTATTAATCCTTCGGGCGGGGCCCGCGCCACTGCCAATGATCTTACCAATTTTATGACCATGCTGCTCAATAAAGGCAAATTCAATAACAAGCAGATACTGACTGAGGAATCGGTGGGAATACTGCTAAGTCTGCAAACCCCCGCCGGCCAAATGAAGAATGCGCCGAAAGGAACAGAAAGCTTCGGATATTCATACGGCAGCTGGATGATTGAAGCAGATAGTAAGGATAAGCCCACCTCGATTGCAGCTCCTTCTTTTTCAGGTACGTGGCCTATTGTTGACCTTTGCAGGGGATACTCGATGGTAGTACTCACCAAAGACCTTTCCAATCCTCCCGGAAAAGAATTTTATCTCGACCTCAAGAGTATAATTGATGATGCCATTCCGGCCAGGTGTCAGTAGTCCTTCTTACTTTTAAGTAATGAATGGTCTGACAGCAATTGTTATCGGAGCAACCGGCCTGACCGGCACTCAACTGGTTCAATTGTTATTGAAGGATGACAGATTTACCACTGTAAAAATCTTTGGTCGCAGACCAGTTGGCGTTCAGCATCCGAAACTGAAGGAACACATCATCAATTTCGACCTGCCGGAACAATGGAAACAACTTGTTACAGGTGATGTATTATTCTCCGCGTTAGGAACAACCATCAGGAATGCTGGCAGCAAGGCAGCGCAATATAAAATTGATCATACCTATCAATTCCAGGTTGCCAAAGCCGCTGCGTCAAATGGGGTTGGCGTTTATGTTCTGGTTTCTTCCGCAATGGCGAACACGCGTTCACGAATTTTCTATACCAGGATGAAGGGTGAACTTGAGCGTGATGTAAAAGAACTCCCGTTTCAATATATCCATATCATGCAGCCCGGTATGCTTGCCGGAAACAGAAAGGAACAGCGTTTAGGCGAGCGCGTTGGACTACTGGCGTTGCGTTTCCTGAACAGGCTGGGAATTGCACCGGATCAGAAACCGGTGGATGTGAAGATACTCGCGCAGGCCATGATCAATGTATCGTTTAAGAAAGAGAAACGTTGGAATGTTTACGCTTTATTGGAGGTGTTCAGGCAAGCCATGTAATAAATCACCCGTTATTTCCGTTTTTGAGTAAATCCAATTTCCTATGGCACACTGCCTGTCATGCCATTCATATGTCCTGTACGAAAGCTCCACCTGCGCTTCCTGCACAGATAAGGGAAACAACTTAAGGGTTGTAAGAGACGATTTACCAGAAACTTACGGGCCTCAAAAAAAGGAATGGAATTTTCGATATAAAATGATCAAAGGAAAGATTGCGGAAACCCTCATCGAGCAGTTGTTCCTTTCGCACAAGTATACAGTATACCGTTATGGTATGGAATATACCCTTCAGGGATTTGCAGAATCTATGAGAGGCCTGGAGTGTGATACTGCCGACCGCATACGCAATATGCCCGATTTTGTTGTGCAGCACCGTCAGTACAAGGATACTTATTTTGTAGAGGTAAAATTCCGTGCAAACGGCTGTTTTTCGGAAGCAGAACTTTATAAGAACTATCCTTACGATAACGCATTGATAATTGTGGTATCAAAACAGCATATCAAATGTCTTTCTGTTCGTGAATTGAGAGAAGGCCAGGAAATAAGTCCGGCTTGCAGAAATTACCTGGCCGACCGGCCCGAGTTTCAATTAAGAAAAGATGTTGTGATCGATTTCTGCAGGTTCGCAGTAACTTTTTTCGAGGGAGTTTAATTATTAAATGGGTCACCTCAGATCCCCAGTGCCTTATAGATCGTCTCGTGTACCTTCCCCCTGATGTTCATTTGTCCGAGCTTATTAAAATTGGGTCCGGATGAATTCACACGATTCGATAAAAAGATAAAAACAAGATTGTGTTTCGGATCTACCCACCAGCAAGTGCCGGTAAATCCTGTATGGCCAAAAGTTTCGGGTGAAGCCGAAGCGGATGGATAAGGCTCAGGCCTTTCATAATTATTTTTTTCCGGTTTGTCGAACCCAAGACCACGGCGACTGATAGGACTATGATAAGCAGTAAAGAAATCTACTGTCTCCTGCTTAAAGAATCGTTTTCCATTCACCATTCCACCATTCAGCATCAGTTGGGTAAGAACGGCAAGGTCGCGCGCATTGCTGAACAAGCCGGCATGACCTGCTACACCGCCAAACATTGCCGCGCCCGGATCGTGCACATCGCCTTTGATGAGCTGACGCCTGAAATAAGGTTCCTGCTCAGTAGGGGCGATCTGATCAAGCGGAAGACGCTCACGCGGTTTGAAACCAGTTGTTTTCATGCCCAGCGGTTCATAAAAGGTTTTTCTTACATACTCATCCAAAGACATTCCGCTTATGCTCTCAACTATTTTTCCCAGGAAAATAAAATCATTATCACTGTAAATGTATTTACCATGTGGTCCAAGTTCACTGGTGAGAATGCGGCTGTACATGGTATCCACCCAATCCCTGCGCAGATACATATTCTCGGCTACCCTCACATTGAATGGTCCTTTAGCTTCCGGCGAGTAAAGAGCGGCGGAAGCAATACCGCCATTCAGCGAATCAATGGTCTCTTTGTAAAAAGGTATCCATGCTTTCAGGCCTGCCTGGTGCAGCAGGATATCGTTGATTGTCAGTGTTTCTTTGTTGGAGCCTTTTACCCATCCAAGAAATTCTCCCAATGGTTTATTAAGGTCCAGCCTTCCTTCATCGTACAGCTTCATTACCGACATGGTGGTTGCACAGATCTTGGTAACCGATGCCAGGTCGTAGATGGTATGTGTATTCACCGGCTGAGGATCTGTATATGCCATTTGACCAAAAGCTTTTTCATAAACGATCCTGCCGTCTTTCGCAACAAGCACTACCGCGCCGGGATATGCCTGGTTGGTGATGCCATCTTTTACAATTGAATCTATGAGGAGTAATTTTTGCGGATCAAAACCAAATAATGCAGGAGGCGCATCGGGCAACAAAGAAAGATTGGTAATACCTGTTCCGTATTTCAACTCAGGGCAAACAGTAACCGGCAATTTTCCTTTTGGCGTTATTTTGCCCTGAAGCAGATCGGCCGCAGCTTCCTGTGTTATCTCATCATCCTCATAACAGGCAACCAACACTTTCGACTCACAGCTGTTGGAAAGTACGTAAGGATTTCCGAAAGCAAAAGTGATAGCCTTTCCGTGCTGCTGCAATTGCTGGATCAACGACCTCGCGGCGGCGCTTATGCCATAATTATTTGCAGGGAAGCGGTTATAATTATGCAATCCGATCACAACAACCTGGTAGCGGTTTTTGATCACTTCCAGCGTTGCTTTAGCTTTTTCTTCATCCAGTGAATAATCGAAATAATAAACGTGCGCGCCATAATCGCTGCGCAATCTTTTTGCAAACGCGTTGTCTTTCTTTACTCCCATTGCCACGTAGGCAACTGCCTCCGCCTGCCGGGGCATGAGTGGAAATATGGTGGCTTCACTATTACGCACAAGCGTTAATGCCTGTTCCGCCACTTTGCGCCGCATCTCAGGAATATTTTTGTTCAGGTCTGCAACCAGGTTGGTGGTATTGATCGGTTGCAGATTGGCAAGACCGTAATCATATTTTGCACGCAATACTTTTTTTACACGCTGATCAATATCCTTCCACCTTAGTTTTTTCTTCTTGATCGCTTCCTTAACTTTCTGAATGCTTCCGGGAATATCGCCGGGAAGGCAGAGCATATCGTTACCTGCTATCAGAGATTCAACAGATGCATCACCAGCCGGGAAAAACTTGGTGACACCTCTCATTTCCAGCGCGTCGGTAAAAGTCAATCCTTTGTAATGCATTTTATTCCTGAGCAAACCGGTAACATTTTTTTTGGAGAGAGAGGTAGCACGGTTCGCAGTATTATCAATGGCGGGTATATAAAGATGGGCTATCATTACGCTGCCCACACCAGCTTCAAACATTTTTTCGAACGGATAAAGTTCCAGCGCTTCGAGTTCTTTTTCTTTCTTATTGATCACAGGAAGGTCAAGATGTGAATCCACCGCTACGTCACCATGACCAGGAAAATGTTTGGCGCATGCCATAACTCCAACATCCTGCATTCCCTTCATGTATTGCACGCCATATTCGGCAACTTTGAATTTATCCTCCCCAAATGAGCGGTCGTTGATCACAGGATTCATCGGGTTGTTATTCACATCAACAACGGGTGCATAGTTAACCTGTATGCCGATCCGCCTGCATTGCTCGCCAACCAGTTTTCCGTACTCATACATTAACGCCGGATCACTCATGGCTCCCAGCATTAACTGACGGGGCAATGCCTGTACGCTGTCCATCCGCATACCGAGTCCGTTCTCTCCATCAATGCAGATGAGGATAGGGGTTTTCGCAATGCTCTGCATGTAGTTCAGGAAATTGGCCTGCCCAACAGGTCCGCCCTGGAACATACAGATGCCGCCTACGTTGTATTTTTTTACTTCCTCTTCTACCTGTTTTGTGAAAAATACCGGCCTCCTTGTTTTAGGATCGGTACTGGATCCTCTTACAACCATCAGCTGGGCGATCTTTTCGTCGGCTGTCAATGTTTTAAAAACGCTGTCAACCCAGGCATTTGCCGAAAGGCTGGAACGGAACTGGGCTGTGGAAGTAATGGAAATCAGCAATGAAATAAAAACGACAAGCGGTTTACGGGACATACTAATCAATTTAAACAAAGGGTGTTAGAGCCGATAAAATTAAACTATTAATGATTTCAGGGACGTTAGAATTTGTTTAATGGTTCGCAGCCCTTCTCTGGTTTATCAGTATTTTAGCGGGTTCTAAACTGAAATGTGTGCCGGATATCATTCAATTACTTCCCGATAACATCGCAAACCAGATCGCCGCCGGTGAAGTTATACAACGACCAGCAAGTGCAGTAAAAGAATTGATGGAAAATGCTGTGGATGCAGGCGCTACTTCCATTCAGCTGATTGTGAACGATGCCGGGAAATCGCTTGTACAGGTTATTGATAACGGCAAGGGAATGAGCGAAACAGACGCACGCATCTGCTTTGAGCGGCACGCCACTTCCAAGATCAATACGATCGATGATCTCTTCCGGATCCGTACCATGGGATTCAGGGGTGAAGCGCTTGCTTCCATTGCCGCGGTAGCCCAGGTAGAATTAAAAACGAGAAAGGCCGGGGAAGAAATAGGTACCATCATTGAAATAGATAACAGCCTGGTGAAAAGACAGGAGCCCGCTGCTATGCCGGTAGGTACCAATATTGCCATGAAGAATGTTTTCTTCAACGTACCGGCAAGACGGAATTTCCTGAAAAGCAATGCCGCCGAAATGCGTCACATCGTTGACGAATTCATAAGGGTGGCAATGGCATTCCCCGAAGTGTTTTTTTCATTTACCAGCAATGGCCAGCAGGTTTTTCATCTTGAAAAAGGCTCATTAAAGCAGCGGATCGTTCAATTGCTGGGAAACCAGTACAACGCCAAACTGGTAACAGTACAGGAACAAACGGACTACCTGAATATAACAGGTTTCGTGGGCAAGCCCGAAACGGCAAAGAAGACAAGGGGCGATCAGTACCTGTTTGTGAACAACCGGTTTATTCGCAGTCCTTACCTGAACCACGCGGTGATGAATGCCTACCAGGATATGATACCTTCAGACAGCTTTCCGCTTTATGTGCTGTTCATCGACCTGGATCCGGCCCAGATAGACATCAATGTTCATCCTACCAAACAGGAAATAAAATTTGAAGACGAAAAGATCGTCTATGCTTTTGTACAGGCGGCAGTAAAACATTCGCTTGCGCAGTTCAGCATTACGCCGACCCTGGATTTCGACCTCGATCCTTCCATCCAGCAGCTGGATGCCATTAATAAACCATTCACTGAGGATAAACAGGCAGCTGCAGCCTCCTCCAATTTGTACAGGACATTTACGCAAAAAAACCAGGCGCATTTCATCGAGCCTTCACAGAAAACGGAGCTGAAACACTGGCGGGATTTCTATGAAACCGGCAACGTATTGAACAGATCATCCGGCAGTGATCAATTTCCTCAGCACGGTGTGCCTGAAGTGGTGCCTGAAACAAATACGAATGAAGCACATCTGAAACATGAGACAGAAGTGCCGGAAGCTGAAGAAGCGGCGCCGGTCCAATTGCTGAATACATATGTTCTCGTGCCTTCGGGAAGGGGCTTCATGCTGGTTCACCAGCAACTGGCCCACGAAAGGATCCTGTACGAGCAATACATCCATGCAATGGAGGGACAAGCCATTTCAACACAGCAAAGCCTGTTTCCCGTTACACTAACGTTAGCGCCTGCCGACGCCGTGCTGCTGCAGGAGCTTCTTCCGCATCTTCAGCAACTGGGTTACCAGGTAGAA
>DASWTK010000260.1:0-7333 GCA_036402175.1 Chitinophagaceae bacterium
ATGTCAATGTCAAAATCATGGCCGCGTACAGCAGCAAATGTTGAAGACTTCATTGATTCCTTCACTTTATTATTGCCGGTCATAACAAAAGTGCCATATCCAATTCCGGTATGGGTTTTATTGAGTGAATCTTTCCAGGAACTTCCCCATATGCAATTTCCCGCATAATAAACTTTATACTGAGTGGTTTGCAATTTGGTTGTATCGTTTCCTTTTACATAATAGTGTTCAACCAATTTCCACGCGCCATCAAGTGGAGTGTCAGCACTATCTCCAACTGATTCGTAATTTTCGGTGAGCGTAAATTTCTCACCGTTATTTCCCATGTCATTAATAACCTGCGTATATCCCTTATCAGTTTTATTAATCACCAGATTGAAGGAGCTGGCCGTGTCGTTGAAAGTGGAATCATACGCCCTGTATATCACGTTTTCGGTTACTGTATCGCCGTTAATGCTGTATGTGCCGATCCCGAAACCGCTGATTGAATCGGGCGGATTAACATTCGCGTATATCATGAAATCTTCTGTAAATATTTTTAGCTGATGGGGGTCAGAAATAGTCGAGTCGGTCTTTTCTGATTTCATGTTCACGGAAGTCATTTTGTATGCTCCCTCCATACTCAAAGGCTCTTTTTTCTCAGCTTGATTGCAGGCTATTATACTTAAAAGCAGAAGTAAAGAGAAAACGGGTTTCATAAACTTGTTGGTTTTGGGGTGATGAAAAAAATTGTCTGCAGAATTGAAGGGGTGGGACAAATACAGTATAACAGGTAAGGTTACTCTACAATGTACGCTATAAAAAACACTTGCCTGGAAATAAAAAGGAATATGAGGTCCGGTATCAGGGATCGAACTCCGATAAATTGTCTTAGATCAATTTTAAATACCTGTGTTTTGAAAACTGCTATGTGTAAAATGCTTCAGATCTTCGTTTCATCGCGCGAAGGTTAGCTAAAAGCCCCTGTTTACTTCATACAACAACTTCACCTCCGGATCCACCACCAACGTGCTTTTTGCTCCAACACCACTTACCATAAACTTCTCTTCCTTCTTTTTGATCTGTAATGTCTTCTTTACGTTGATACTGCCATTCCGAAACTGGATCTCCAGCGGAAACTCAAACAAGCCCTCCTGCTGTTGCGTAACGGTAACGGTCATCGCATTCTTCTTCACATCAAATTCATGTTTAATCTGCAAAACCGGATGGCCGCCGGTGAACAACCACTGCCTGAAAAATGTTTTAAGATCTTTGCCAGACACTTCCTCCATCACCTTTCTGAAATCATCTGTTGAAGCATTACTCCCGGCATACTTTTTATAATAGGTTTTCACACCTTTCATAAAAACATCAGCGCCCAATATCCCTCGCAACATGTGCAACACCCAGGCTCCTTTCTGATAACTGTTGGCATTCAGCAGTTGCATATAGTTTTTCGTAAGACTATCCACAACAGGCCCTGGCGAGCGACGGTTATAAACTACTACCTGGTTCCTTTCATCGAGCAGCCTTGTATTCATGGTATCCTTCCCATACTTTTCACCCATATACAGATCGGTCAGGTAAGTTGCAAACCCTTCACTCAGCCATAAGTGCGCAAAGCTCTTTTCCGTTGCCATGTTCCCGAACCACTGATGCGCAATTTCATGGGCCAGCAAATCCTCGGCCTTCCTTTGGCCGCTGATGGTATTCTCATTATAAAATATGCAGCCGGCGTTCTCCATGCCACCAAAAATTGTTTTGGATTGCACGTTGGCAAGTTTTCCATACGCGTAAGGCCCAATATTATTTATAAAAAATGGCAACACATCCTTTGCCTGCGCGTAGTCATAAAATGCATTTGCTTTTTCCTGCGGATATACCCAGCTGTAAACCGGAACTCCTAATGTATCGCCCACATACTGAACCGCAAATTTAGCAACACCAATTACCATGATTTTTGTAGGCAGCGCCGCTGTTTCTTTCCAGTGCGTAAGCTTTTCCTGGTTATTCAATACGGTCTCTTCAATCTGTACTCCATTGGAAACAACCTGGTAATGTATTGGTGCTGTCACCAAAAACTCTACACTTGCCTTGTCTGCAGGGTCATCCACACAAGGCAGCCAGTTCCTGCCACGGTCGGGCCAGTTGTCGCCAAAAAAAGTGCGGTCGCCGAATTTATTAGTGGATATCACCAGGCCATCTTTCGGATTGCCGCTATAATCTATCCGCACATCCATTACTGATCCCATCGCGACAGCAGGTGATAAATTGATATGCAGCTTATTATTCCTGTGGGCCCATTTCATTGAACGGCCACCACTTAAAACGTTCAGCACAGTCATACCGCGATTGGAGGTATCTGTATTGATGAGATCAAACGAAACAGTATCCAGTTTCTGCATCGCTTTAAAGCGAATGGTAGCAGTTCCGTTAACTACGTTCGAGCTATCCGTTAACCTCACTTCAAACCGGTAGTGCTGAACATCGATTTTTGTTTGAGCAAGTGAATGAATGCTTACTAACAAAAGAAAAACGAATGTGATCTTCATCTTATAAATTAAATATGAAATATAGCTATGACGCTTAAAATTCACGAACATGTTTTGGGAAATACTTACAACTTCTCCAGCAGGTCCACCACTTTCTCTCTTTTCAGGATCAGGTATCCCAACCGGTCATTGCTGATACCATCCTTTAGTTGATAACTGAAGAACAACTGATCGCCGGTTACCGTTGTCTCAAAATACTTGAAAGAAATATTACCAAACTCTCTCAATTCCTCTCCGATCTCATACAAATGCGTTGAAAGTATGAATAATGAATTCTCAATCTTTATCAACCCCTTTATAACGGTGGCAGAGCATTTCATCGCATCCTGCACGTTGGTTCCTTTAAATAATTCATCGATCAGTACCAGCCACTTTTTTCCGTTATTGATCTTCAGGATAGTGTTCTTAATTCGCTGCACTTCGTTAAAGAAATAACTTTCTCCCTTTACTATATTATCCACCACATTAATATTACTGAGTATACCATCGAACAGGCTTAACCGCATTTCCCTGGCAGGCACACCCATTCCAAGATGCGCCATGAACACAGCCGTGCCCACCGCCTTGATGAACGTGCTCTTGCCCGCCATATTTGCCCCGGTGAGGAACAGGAAATTACTGTCCTTATGCATATGTACATCATAAGAAACAGGTTTGGGCAACAAGATGTGGTACAACTGTATCGCGTCAATGTAAGGTGTTGACTGCTCAACGAATGTTGGAAATGAAAGATGAAATTGCTGCATTGCCTTTGCCATGGAATACCATGCATCCAGCCTGCCATAAATATTGATCAGTTCCTGAGCCTGGTTTTTAAACTTGTATAAGACATAATTACCGAACAACACTGTCTCCCTCGGGCTGAGTTTCTTTTTCGGATCTATCTTACCCAATTGCTCCAGCAAGGGATGATTCAAAAGATCAGCAGCGCGGTCGAGGTAGGTTGAAAGCAACCGTGGTGTTTCAGGTGTTTTAAGCATCTGCAGCAACTGCCTGAATCCTCCTACAAAGTCCGCGAAATGTGTCACCGAATACCTGACCAATGAATAATCGGGGGTGTGTAAAATGCGGTAGGAATACGCGTTGACAGGACTTGCACTTTCAGGTATGGTATCAATACTGCTCTGATACAATCTTTCCATTACCATGATGGTGCCATTGGTAATGGAGGTTGGCCAATCATTCAAATGCCTGCCTATTATCTCAATCACCGCCTGCGTTTCCCTTATCTTGCCCGTCTCTGCCAGTGGATGATTAAAAAAATAGAGCAACCAATCCCTGCCCGACAGTGTACGCGTGAAGTTCAACCTGTGGAAAACGGAGAACTCCTCTTCAGAATGAAAGAGGGAAAGATCGGCGTATGTGGTTTGATCGATGTCCATGTATTTAATTAGCCCATTTGCAAATTAGCCGATTAGCTAATTAACTAAGCGGAAAGTCATGATCTGTTGAATTTTAGTCGCTGGCCTTTCGAAGATTCATTTACTATTCCATTTTCATAAACCAGATGCCCATTCACGAAAGTTTTTTCAATTGTTGCAGGAAAGCGAAATCCTTCAAGCGGACTCCAACCGCATTTGTATAACAGGTTGTTTTGATCAACAACATATTCTTTGTTAACGTCAACCATTACAAGGTCGGCCCAGTAACCTTCGCGGATGAAGCCCCTGTTCTCTATCTGGAAACAGGTGGCAACGGCGTGGCTCATTTTTTCCGCAACTTTTTCAATGGAGATCATTCCCTGTTTTACGTAATTAAGCATCAGCAGCATCGGATGCTGGATCAATGGAAGACCGGCATGTGCCTTTTCATAACTTCCTTCAACATTTCCATTCAGAGGCATGAGCTGGCCTCCAGATCCTCTCTTTAACCCTTTTTCTTCCAGCGTATGCGGGGCATGGTCAGTGGCAATTACATCCAGGCGGTCGTCGAGCAACGCACGCCAGAGCGCCTCACGGTTGTGCGGAGCCTTTATAGCGGGATTGCATTTTATTCCATGACCAAGCCTTTCATAATCGTCGCTTGTAAAATGGAGGTGATGAACACAAACTTCGGCAGTGATATGCTTTTCATTCAAAGGCCGCATATTGCTGAACAGTTGCAATTCTTTTTCTGTTGATATGTGCAGGATGTGCAGCCTCGTGTTGAATTTTTTTGCGAGCTGCACAGCAGTGAACGAACTTTCAAAGCAGCCCTCTTCATTCCGGATCATTGCATGGTCGGCCGGTTCCAGAACAGGCTTCTCGCGCTTTAAAACTTCATAGTTCTTTTTAATGATGCGCTCATCTTCGCAGTGCGTTGCAATCAGAACACCTGATTCACTGAACAGCCTGGTCAGCGTCAGATAATTATCAACCAGCAATCCTCCTGTAGAAGATCCCATGAAGATCTTGATGCCACACACATCATTTCGTTTTTCATTCGTCCTCAGCGCTTCATCGGCGTTGTCGTTAGACGTGCCCATGAAAAAAGAATAATTCGCAACCGAGCTTCGCGCAGCAATTGCATACTTTTCTTCCAGCAGGTCCTGGGTAAACGCGGGAGGGAGGGTATTGGGCATTTCCATAAAGGAAGTCACTCCACCTGCCACCGCAGCCCTGGATTCACTATTGATAGTTGCTTTGTGTGTAAGTCCGGGCTCGCGGAAATGGACCTGGTCGTCGATGGCTCCGGGAATCAGGTACTTGCCCGATCCATCAATTTCATTAACAGCTGATGAAGGGGTTAATGCCCTGCCAATCTGGTGTATGCGGCCATCCTTAATCCAGACATCTCCCTCTGTGATGGCTCCCTCATTGACTATCGCGATGTCTTTAATAAGGTAATTTTGCATAACTTGACCGCCGCTAAAGTGTTTACCGCATTTAATTCATATTACCCTCAGGGGTAAGTGATTATCTAAAGCAGAGCGCATGCAATATATTCTAAAAACCCTTACAAGACTGAGCTGGCTGTTGATACCGACCCTGTGTTTTTCGCAATCACCATTACTTCCGCAGGAATCGAAACACCGGCGCATACTCGAAAGGCTTGAGATGCTGATGCAGGATAATAACGAGCTGAACGTATCTACTTTTAAGCCAATCAGTCGTCAAACCGCCGTCATGGCTGCTACGATGGCCGACTCGCTGCATGGCTTTTATCCTTATGATTTTTATGCCCGCCTATCGCCGGTTGACCAGTATAATATACGCAGCCTTCTGATGAATAACAGGGAATGGATCAGCGGAGACCCGCCGGATTTCACGAGTAAAAAATCCCTTTGGAATACATTCTATAAAACACCTGCCGATTTTTTTTCAGTGAATGAAAAAGATTTCTTTCTTGCAGTGAACCCCGTGATCCAGCAACAGCAATCACTGGAGACAGGCAATGGTGATCGCGTATTCCTGAACTCGAAAGGTATTACCGTTCGCGGATTGATCGCGAAGCGTGTTGGTTTCGATGCTTATTTTACCGACAACCAGGAAAGGGGACCAGAATATTTCCAGCAACGAGTTCGCGAATACGACGCTGTTCCTGGCGTAGGATTTTACAAGCCATTCAAATCAACTGCTTTTGATTATATAGATGCAAGGGGATCCATACATTTCAACGCAGCGAAATATTTCCGCTTCCAGTTTGGCTACGATAAAAATTTTATCGGCCATGGTTACCGCAGCCTGATGCTGAGTAATTTCGGCAACAGTTATCTTTTCTTCAAGATCAACACCAGTATCTGGAAATTGCAGTATCAGAACCTGTTCATGGAACTGGTTCCGCAGACATTGCAGATAAGTGCGGGCAATAAGATCCTTGAAAAAAAATATGCGGTGATCCACCACCTAAGCATCAATGCTACCAAATGGCTTAACATAGGAATATTTGAAGCAGTAGTATTTGGAAGGAAGAACAAGTTTGAACTTTCATACCTGAATCCCGTCATTTTTCTGCGCGCATCAGAACAGCAGAACGGAAGCGCCGACAACGCGCTGATCGGTATGGATTTTAAAGCCAATGCCGGTCACCAGGGACAATTTTACGGGCAGTTTGTACTGGATGAATTTGTGCTGAAAGAAATCAGATCGGGTAATGGATGGTGGGCCAATAAATTCGGAATTCAGATCGGATCTAAATACATCGATGCATTTGAGCTTAAAAATTTTGACCTGCAGGTTGAAATGAACATGACCCGCCCGTTCACTTATTCGCACTTTGATTCGGTTGCCAACTATACCCACTACAATCAACCGCTTGCACATCCGCTGGGTTCTAACTTCGTAGAAGGCATTGGCATTTTTTACTACCAGCCAAAGCCGAAGTGGATGATCCAGGGTAAAATGATCCTCTGGAAACAGGGACTTGATACGGCAAACAGAAACTTTGGTAATAATATTTTCAAACCAAACACTTCCCGCACCGGCGATTATGGTTACAAGATCGGAAGCGGCGTTGCTGTCAGTGGCTTGAATATTTCGGGTCTGCTGTCTTACGAATGGAAAGAAAATCTTTTCCTTGAAGGCTCACTTTTATTCAGACGATGGAAGCCGGAGAACCTGAGCGCCGATAACTCACTGATGTTTACTGTTGGATTAAGGCTGAATATGTTCAGGCGTGAGTACGACTATTGAGGTAAATTAAAAAGTTGTGAATATGTAAATAAAAAAAGAGGGCAACCACTTGCCCTCTTTATATTACCTCTGAAACCATGAAAACTATCTTTTGTTAACTACTATCTTCTCGCTGCTTGCTTCGCCTGTGCTGAGGTCAACTATTTTCACAATATACATCCCGCTCTGAAGGTTTGTTACCTTAACATAACC
>DASWTK010000261.1:0-25701 GCA_036402175.1 Chitinophagaceae bacterium
AAGTATATAAGCCGGAGCGAGGAAGTCCGATGCAAAGGTTCTGGTTTCTCCTGAATATGTATACCCCTTGAAGAACTGCGTACGAAAGTTGAATAGTCCGCCAACATTTACCTTAGGACCAAGCGCGTATCCATATTTGGAAAGAATGTCGAACCGGTCATCGTTCTTACGGCTTCCCAGGCTTGTGGTTCGAACATAACCGAGGTTAAAATCGACTGAATTATCCCAGCTATGTTTATCTCTTTTATAAAATGCAAAATAGCTGATCACCGAATTGATGGATAAGGAGAAGTCGTCTCCACCCGCTGCCCAGTTACTAAGCGAACCTTGCGAAAGATTCAAACCAAGTGTTCCGCCGGTTTTCCAGGTCTTTTGTATTGTATCCGCAGGATCTTTTTTAATATCGGCCGCGGCATCTGACTTAAGTTTTTTTATGGTCTCATCCTGGGCAACTATTGTAAAAGAGAATAAAAGGCAGGCAGGGAGTAGTAAATACTTCATATAAAGGATTTAGAATCAAAGATACATCCTCAAAATCCAATTGAATTTCATGCCGTTTTTTGACCGGTCTTCAAAAAGTCTAACGTCAAAGGCCAAATGAGCAACGGTTGAAGTTTGTTTACCTATCTGAAAAAAGTTTTCAATAATATTTTTACAAGGCGTTAATGGCTTAGGAAATTTACGATGTGGAAAATACGTAAATCAATTGTGTGGGGAAATTCTTCCGCAAATTAATTTTGAAATTCGCTGATGGCACAGCTAAAAAAAACGGAAGAATTATTAATTCTTCCGTCATATAATAGGGTACAGGTTGCAAATTACTCTCTATTCAACCCGCGCATATTTCGAATACAGTTTAGAGCCTGCGGGTCCATCGATGTAAAATGTAAAATACGCGTCATCGAATTCATGCAATTTATATTCAAGTGAATTATACAAATAGTCAACAAACTTCACTACCACGTCGGTACCTTTTACTCCAATGCTGTAATCAGTATCGATCTGCTCCGAACTATTACCTGCGATCTTGTCGGTCTTCTGATAGATCGTTAGCTTGCCGTTTGCTCCGAAATAATTTTCATCATCAATGATGTGAGTTTTTACATATGGCCAGAGATCAGTTTCAGCGCGCACTTCAGAATCATTTGTTATGTAATCGATCGCCTTGTCGGAATAGAACGCAACCAATTTATATTTGTGCGCCTGAACAGATGCCTGGAAATCATCGCTACGCTTCTTAGCTGCGCTATCTTCTTCTCCGATAGATTTACTGCAGGACGTTGCGATACATGTTACACCAATAACAAGCATTAAGTGGAGCTTCCTCATAGTACGAAATTTATAGTTAAAGAAAGTATTTACAATTTTCAAAAGGGGTAGATCTTTTTTGTTGTGGACCGGTTTAGGTAAAATACTCACAAAGTTTGATATGCGAAAACAATGCCACGACAGGAGTATTAGATTCCCCGACCGGAAGAGATTTGTACCCAATGTGGTTTTTAGTAACTTCCCTGTATTCTAAATCATTGCTATGAAAGCTTTCATGTTTTTTATACCTGGTATTTTTACTATGCTCGTATTTTCTGCAAGCGCTCAGGACAAATCAGATCCTAAATCCACAGAAGTCTGGGAGCCAATCCCCAAAATTGTAGTACCGGGATCACATGATCATCTTCCTCCTTCAGATGCGATTGTTCTTTTCAACGGAAAAGACTTTTCGGAATGGACAACGGAAAATGGGTCTTCCATAAAATGGAAAATTGATGACAATGCAATGGTTGTAACAAAAGGTTCAGGAAATATCAACACTAAAAAAAAGTTTGGCGATTGTCAGTTACATATTGAATGGCGCACGCCAAATGTGATAGAAGGTCAGGGTCAGGGTCGCGGCAACAGCGGCGTTTTTCTGATGGGCAGATACGAAATTCAGGTTCTTGATTCTTACAACAACAGAACGTACAGCAACGGACAGGCGGGAAGTGTTTACAAACAATACATTCCTCTTGTAAATGCCAGCAGAAAACCTGGTGAATGGCAGAGTTATGATATTATTTTCATTGCCCCACGGTTCAATGATGATGGAAGTCTGAAATCTCCTGCATACTTCACAGTTCTGCACAATGGCGTGCTTATACAAAATCATGTTCAGCTGAAAGGGATCACTTTTAATAGTGGTCAGCCACATTATATAAAGCATGCGGAAAAAGAGGCGATCGAATTACAGGATCATGGCAACCCGGTAAGTTTCAGGAATATTTGGATAAGGGAATTGAATCAGTAAGTTGAAGATTGTCGAGCATGTCCTTCGTCATTTTTTCGAGATCATAGTCGTGTTTCCATCCCCAATCGTTTCGCGCACGGCTGTCATCTATACTTTGTGGCCAGCTATCGGCAATCTGCTGCCTGTAATCGGGTTGATAAGTAATGGTGAATTCGGGGATGTGCCTGCGAATTGAATCCGCGATCTCTTTCGGAGAAAAACTCATGGATGCAAGATTATAGGAAGTGCGCACAGAAATTTTATTTGCGGGCGCTTCCATCAGCTCAATGGTAGCGCGTATGGCATCGGGCATATACATCATTGGCAGATATGTATCTTCTTTCAGGAATGACGTATATTTTTTGTGTTCGAGCGCTTCATAGAAAATTTCAATCGCGTAATCAGTTGTGCCGCCTCCAGGCGCTGATTTATAGCTGATGAGTCCCGGATAGCGTATGCTTCTCACATCAACGCCATATCTGTGAAAATAATAATTGCACCAGAACTCGCCAGCGTATTTGCTGATGCCATATACTGTGGTAGGTTCAATGATGGTTTGCTGCGGGCAAAGTTGCTTGGGAGAACTTGGGCCGAATACGGCAATACTGCTTGGCCAGTAAACCTTCGATAGTTTTTCTTCGCGTGCAATATCCAGTACATTCAGTAATCCCTGCATGTTCAGGTGCCAGGCAAGATTCGGGTTCTTTTCACCTGTGGCCGATAAAATGGCTGCAAGCAGGTATATCTGCGTGATATTCTGACGGATCACCTGCACGTGCAGCATTTCCTTATTCATCACATCGAGGCTTACATAGGGACCAGTGCCCCTGAGAAGGTCGTTTTCCTCGCGCAGGTCAGAAGCAATCACACTATTATTACCATATAACTTGCGAAGCGCCAAAGTAAGCTCAACTCCTATCTGGCCCGATGCACCAATTACTAAAATCTTTTCCTTTGCCATGTATTTTTTAAAATAAGTCTCAAAAGTATACGTTCAGCTACAAAAATCAAAGGTGCTTTTATCTTTGCGACCATGATGGAAAAAAGTCTTGATGCCATTTGGCGGTTTACCCTGATGTTATTTATCGTTGCATTTGTTGCCGGTTGTGCATCCTCCAAAAAGAGCGCGGCTGTCGCCGGGCCGTCACTAAGTGATTCCCTCCCTCCTTTGCCACTGTCTGAAATTGATATTCCGATTAAAATAAACACCAGGTCTCTTTTGTCGAAGGCAGAACTACTGGTGCCCAAAGAATTTACATCTGATAAGTGGCCTGATTATACCCAGTCGTCGTGTGACTTCCGGTATAAATACCGTTTTGTGCGCACAGGACTGAATTTTGGATTGGTAAACAATCAGGCTACCATTGGGTTTGGCGGTACGTACCAGATTGCGGGCAGCCGCTGCGCATGCGCGTTTGATAAACCGGTATCGCCATGGGTGTCGGGCAGCTGCGGTTTTGGAAGTGAGCCGATGCGTAAAGTGAATATTTCCCTAAGCTCGAACATATCTTTCCTCCCAACGTATAAAGTGAAATCGGCAACAAGGCTTGCACAACTTTTACCCGTTGATAAATGTCAGGTTACTTTGTTTAATTCAGACATGACAGCCGAGGTGATGGATAGTATCCGTGCATCCATAGCGGCATTTACACATACATTCGATTCATCCGTAGCGGCGCTTGACTTCAGTAATATTCTTACAATGGTTTCTGAAAAAAGCAGCAGAAGGATCACACTCAGCAAATACGGATCGCTGCATGTGCGTGCGGTGAGCGCGCGTATCAGTCCTATGAGCCTGCTGAAGGATACTCTTATGATGACAGCCGGAGTTGCCGGCTATGCTGAATTAACTTCAGATACCATTGAGCGTGTCAATGCGGGCGGATTTCCTGTACTGCAAACTACCGCGGGAAGGGATGGTGTTTCCATATTTGCAAATACACATTACGATTATGTTTTTTTATCGAAACTGATCACCGATACCATAAAGGATAAAGCATTCGATATTGAAGGGAGAACTTTTGTCATTAAGAATGTTGAAATACGCGGGACCGACAGAAGAATGCTGGAGATAAGAGTTGATTTTGCCGGAAGCAAACGCGGACGATTCATTTTATATGGCACACCTGTTCTTGATATAGTGAAACAAACCATTTCTATCCCCGATATTAACTATGGCATTGAAACAAGGGATATAACGCTGAACGTTGGCGAAAAACTTTTCCGCAACCGCATCATCAACTCACTTAAAGAAAAAGCCTTTGTTGACCTGCCGGCGCTGATCGCCAAAACAAGGCCCCAGCTAGAGAGCCAGCTGAACCGGCGTATAAATGCAAACTTCATAACAAAAGGCAGGCTTCACGAAGTAAAGATCACCGGCCTGGTCACCGGAAAGGAAGTGCTGCATCTTCAGACCTTTATCAGGGGTAATATTCAGATAATCGGCAGTGAGTTTTAGTTTCTGAGGCAACCTTTCATTATCAGTCGACGTATAACCTTGCCGGATGAGCTATTTTTTGTATTTTAAAGTTGCGACTTTAAGGTCCGTTCCATTTGACTGATCAAAATGAGGATATACAGCTGCTGATCGACGGTTGCCGATTAAACGACCGTTCCAGCCAGCAACAGATGTACAATTTGTTGAAGGAGTATGCCATGCGGATCTGTTACCGGTATATAAGCAGGGTTGAGGATGTTGAAGAAGTTATGAACGAGGGGTTTATCAAATTATTCAGGCACATTCGCCAGTTTGAAGATAACCGGCACGATCAGGTAACAGCCGCGCTGAAGGGATGGTTCAGAAGGATCCTTGTTAATACCTGCATAGATCACCTGCGAAAAACTTCGGCATTTTTAAACGGGCATGTTATACAGGACAAACATGACCTTATTCCGGATACTTCAGAAACGGGTTTAGATAAGCTTTCCCATAAGGAACTTATTGCTTGTATCAAAGACTTATCACCCGCTTACCGTACAGTTTTCAACCTTTTTGTCATAGAAGGATTTTCACACGAGGAAATAGCCAAACAGCTTGGCATTTCTGTAGGTTCATCTAAATCCAACCTTTCGAAAGCCAGGGAAAACCTGAGAAAGATAATTCTAAAAAAACTTTACCCTGAACTATATGCAGAATCTGCAAGACGATAATCACCTGGACCGACTTAGCCGGGAAGCCGCTGAGCAGTACGAGCCGGACCAGCAGTTACATTCATGGGATAAACTGCAGCCTGCCCTTGACATTGCTTTACCTCAGAAGAAAGAAAAAAAGCGCTGGTTCCTGATCCTGATTTTCCTGTTCCTTCTTACCGGCGGAGGCATTTTGTTTTCCGCTATCTGGAATAACAGAAATGAAGTCAGGAAAGAAGCCGGAAATAATGTAACTGAGAAAACCAAACCCGTCAACAAGCAAAGCCAAACAGGAACCGAAGCCTCTGAACTGAATAAAAAAAATAAGGAGACGAAAACAACTTCTGGTGAAGATGAAACCTTGAAAACACCAACGGAGAACGGTACAAATTCAATCGATGTTCCCAAAGGCTCCGGTATAGTAGTAACAGAAGAGAATAAACCTTCTTCAGTGGCAACAGGTAAAAATGAAAGAGCAACAAATCCAGATGCCTTAACTAGAACTCCATCGGTAAAATTTAAAGCCGGCAACAAAAGGTCAACAGCTGACAGAAATAAGGACAGAAGTAATAATACCCGTATCAGCAGGTTTATACAACCACCATTCGATGAAACTACTCGGAATGTTGTGAAGGAGGAAAAAAAGAATGACCCTATCAGAGAACCCGATCAAAACCTCAATAAAAAGGATCCTGACAAATCTGAGAAATCTGATAAATCTGACAAATCCGTGATCACTACCGAAAATCCAACTCCCGATTCAACAATAGCTAAAACGCAACCTTCAGATACAAAAACCACAGATACAAATACCAAAATAATCGCTGCAGCCGTAAAGCCGAAAGATTCTGTTGTTAACGCTGTGACAACAGTGAAGAAAAAAGACAAGCAACATTCTGCATTGAAGAACCGCTGGGAGTTTGGACTGACCTTCGCTCCCGATATCAGCACCGTCAGATTTACACATACTCAAAAACCCGGTATAAATGCAGGGCTGATGATTGGTTATAATCTTACAAGAAGATTCTCTGTTCAGACAGGACTGCTTTACACAAAGAAGAATTATAAAAGTTATGGGAAGGATTATCATGCTCCTAAAGGATACTGGACAGATTATGTTGACCTGGAAACCGTGACCGGTAATTGCGAGATGTTAGACCTGCCAATAAACCTCAGATACAACCTTGTTCCCGGGAAAACCTCCAACTTATTTGTAACTACCGGCCTGTCGACTTACTTCATGCGAAAAGAATATTACGACTACTTCTATTACTACAACGGGAATCCGACAACGCGGAGCCGGAGTTATCCAACCGACAGTAAGTACTGGTTTTCGGTGGTCAATATCTCGGTAGGATATGAAAAACAGGTAAGCAGAACGCTTTCTGTTCAGGCAGAGCCATTTTTCAAACAACCTCTTAAAGGCGTTGGATTTGGAAGCATGAAGCTGAATACAACGGGCATCTATTTTTCGTTGAAGTACAAGCCTCAGATAAAGGCTCAGAAAACCCCTGTAAAACAGTAAATTATTCCATGAGAACGACTGCGCCGACGGCATCACATTCAGGTGATGCCTTTTTTGCATCCTGTGGCTTGAACAATCCTTAATTGAGCTCACGATGATTTCAAAATATCCTTATTTTCATAAAAATTAATTAGCCGCGTGCAGCATGTTTCTGAAAAAAGAAAGGCCGGTCTTCATTTTACTTATCTACCGCTTTTTGCAAAATTTATTCTGGAGAACAAACTCGGGGATTTTGTTACAGATCAACTTCAGCTTTCGCGTGAACTGAACCTTCCATTACTCAGTCATTTTTCATCCATGAGCGAAGATGAGCTTAAGGATTTCTCACGTAAAAGCGCAACCGATTTTCTGAATTACCTTATTAACAATAAAGCCGAAGAACAAATTGAATCAGCCAGAAAGCGCTGGCTGGCAAATCAGCTGCCGATAGTATCAAAGGACGAGATACAGGCGGAAGACATTACAGGCGTTTCCTATGTACGCAAACAGGCTTTTATTAACCAGATCCCTTTTTTCAGCACTGATATCAATACAGCAATCAGGCTGGTTAGTGAGATCAGCGAATACATCTTTATTTCTGAGACGGTATTTGCCGCCACCTATATTTCGATTCTGAATACCAGGATCGATGAACACGCGCACTTCATCAGCAGGATCACAGAAACTTCCCCAGGCATTATTTACGTATTCGACGTTAATGAAAGAAAAGACATCTACATCAACAAAACAGTTCAGGAATTTCTTGGATACACGCGCGAAGATGTGAATGAAATGGCCAATACTATGCTCACAAGCCTGGTACATCCTGAGGATCTTCCGCTGATTGCCAGGTATGAAGAAAATTTCGGGAGTATAGCCGATGGAGAGATAAGGTCTGTGCGCTACAGGATCAAAAACAAACAGGGCGAATACCGATGGTTGCGTACTTATGAATCGGTATTTAAAAGGGATGCCGAAGGAAAGGTTGTACAAAAGATAGGAATAGGCATAGATGTTCATAATGAAAAAATGTATGCCGACAAACTGCATCAGCACGAAGCGCAGTTACAGCAGAATGAAGAGTTGTATAAACAGGCACAGGCGCTTAGCCATATTGGTAACTGGACGTGGCTGATAAAGGATAACAGGATCCTTTGGAGTGATGAGATGTTTCGCATTTATGGATTGAGCCCGCAATCTGAAGAAATAAATTTCGAACGTTTCGCATCCTTTATTCATCCGGAGGATAAAGAAGAGTTGTTCAATACCATACAGAACTGTTTATCCAGTCATGAAGCATATGACCTTTACCACCGGATCATTTTGCCTGAGGGTGAAATAAAATATCTCCATGCCAGGGGCAGGGTTCAAACCGATAGTACTGGCCAGCCCAGCCAGATGGTTGGTACCGGTCAGGATGTTACACAGCGTCTGAAGATTGAACGCGAAGCGCGTGAGAGCCAGCGATTCATTCAAAAGATAGCCGACGCCGCACCGGCCCTGATCACATCTTACAATGTTCATACGGGCAAATACAGGTTCATTAGCCAGGGGTTAAAGAATTTATTGGGCTACGATCCGAAACAACCGCTGGAAGAAGGCGTGCAGTTTTTTATAAACATTATGCACCCCGAAGACCTGACACCTATAATGGAAAAAAACACCGCGGCTTTGCAACTGGCCGATAATTCTTTTAATGACAACCAGACAAATGAACCAATTGTTGAATATGAGTACCGGATTCGTCACGCGAATGGCGAATACAGATGGTTTCATACATACGGGACGGTTTTCGACAGGAATGCCGCGGGAAAAGTTGAGCATGTTCTGAATATTTCCATTGATACTACAGAGCGTAAAGAAATGGAAAATGCACTTTCTCAAAAGAACATGCAACTGGAACAGTCAAATTCCAATCTTGAAGAATTCGCATATGTTGCAAGCCATGATCTGAAAGAGCCGCTGCGCAAAATTTCGATTTTTGGCGACAGGCTGCTTTCCTCTCAATATGAACACCTTGGAAGCGATGGAAGGTTTTATCTTGAGAAGATCATCGATTCATCGAAGAAAATGCAGGTCCTGATCAATGACCTGCTTTCATTGTCACTGATCTCAGGAAATAAGTCATTTGAACAGCATAGTCTGCAGCTGGTTCTGGAAGATGTGATGCGGACACTGGAATACAAGATCGAAGAGAAGAACGTGGTGATCAACGCGCCACGCTTACCTGAGGCGAAGATCAACCTGGCGCAATTCCGTCAGCTGTTCCAGAACCTGTTGAGCAATTCATTGAAATTCGTTCAACAGGATACGCAGGTTGTGATAGATATCGGTTACCGGTGGTTGAAAAAACAGGATATTGAAAAATTCAAGCTGCAACGTGCAAATCGCTACCTGGAACTAACGTTTTCGGATAATGGCATTGGATTTGACAATGTATTCGCCGGAAAAATCTTTGCAATATTTCAACGCCTCCATCATAAAGACTACGAAGGCACTGGCATCGGACTGGCAATATGTAAAAAGATCGTTGAGAACCATGGAGGGATTATTTTCGCAAACGGCGAGCCCGGCAAGGGTGCCACTTTTACAATTATTATACCTGTATGAGAAACGATCCGAAATACTCTATTGCGATAGTCGATGATGATCCTGATGACAGGGAATCAATTCGCGATGCATTCCTGGAAAATAAATACCAGCACGAATACCTTTTCTTTGGTACAGCCGATGAACTGTTGGGCTACCTCCAGAATGTAAAAGTCAACAGCCGGCCAGCGCTGATACTGCTTGACCTGAATCTGCCCGGCATGGATGGACGAGAAGCCCTGAAAGAGATCAAGCAGAACCAGGAATTCAGGCATATTCCTATTGTAGTGCTTTCAACTTCATCGTCGTATATTGATAAAGAAGCATCTTACAGTCTTGGTGCCAATTGTTTTATTACCAAGCCTGATACTTTCTCCAAGCTGAAGGATATTACAGATTCGATCGCTAAACTCTGGGTGGAATGATCATAAATGGCCGTCATGAAATAGATTGGCGGATCGGCTGTTCAGGATTTCATTACAGTGACTGGAAAGAAATATTTTATCCGGAGGGTTTACCCCAAAAAAGCTGGTTTGAATATTACTGTACCCAATTCAATACGCTGGAGCTCAATGTAACCTTTTACCGTTTTCCACAACCGGGTTTTCTTGAAAACTGGTATAATATAAGTCCGCCAGAATTTGATTTCTCTGTAAAGGCCCCAAGGCTTATCACGCATTATAAACAGTTTCAGGATACCGAAAGGCTACTTGGAGATTTTTACAACGCATCAAGGATGGGACTTCGCGATAAACTGGGTTGCCTGTTGTTCCAGTTACCGGCCCGCATGAAATATTCCATTTCGACCCTGGAACGGATTACCGGCCAGCTGGATACTTCTCTGACTAATTTTATAGAGTTCAGGCACGAAAGCTGGTGGAATAAGACTGTGATCGCGAAGCTAACAAAGCATGGGATTGGCTTTTGCGGGCACAGCTATCCCTCACTACCCGATGAGGTCGTTTGCAACAAGGACGTTATTTACTATAGATTTCATGGACTGCCTAAGTTGTATTATTCGCAATACAAGCGGGCGTTTATTGAAAAGGTGGCTGCAGATATTATGGCCGGTAAAGCCCGAAAGGCTTATGTTTACTTCAACAATACTGCTACGATCGCGGCTATCAGGAACGCGAGGTATATGAAGTTGCTGGCAGAAAAAGGCAAGGGTTAGGTAGAATAAAAAAAGCTATCCCGGAAATCCGGGACAGCCCCTAACGATTGCTTGCCATATAAAAATACTTACTTCCTGGTTGTATCAGGCTTTACAGTAGTTGTATCTGTAGTAACAGTAGTAGTTGTGTCTGGCGTAATGATAGTAGTTGTGTCAGAAGACGTAGTTGTTGTTGTATCTGCAGTAGTTTCTTCTCCACCGCCGTTATTACAAGCTACGAAACCTGCAACAGCCAGAACTAACAAAAGTTTTTTCATTTGTATTCTTTTTTGATTTGGTTATTGAATGATTTTCAGGATTAATACCCAGGATTAAAAAAAGTAACCCCATTATTCATAATTTTTTTCATTTTGCAGGATTATAACAGAAAACCACCCCTCCGGCCTTGCCCTTAAAGGGTTACTTCTGCCTATTTTCAGTATTAAAAGATGATTCGTGAAAGTCGAGCTCAATGAACAGGCTTTATTGCAGGGACTGGCTGCAAATGACAGGCAATCAATCGAAACCTTGTACAGGCAGCACTATAAAATGGTGCAGTCGTTAATTATTAACAATCAGGGTACTACAGATGATGCAAGAGACGTTTTTCAGGAGGCGATGATCATATTATACGAAAAAGCGAGATCTGGTTCCTTTGAATTGCATTGCCAGATAAAGACTTATCTGTATTCCGTATCCAGGAGGGTCTGGCTGAAGCGGCTTCAGCAATTGCAGAAATTTGTTCCGGATGTGAGTTCCATGGAAGAGACCATTCCGGTAGAAGATGAGATCGAGGCCCAGGAGCAAAGGAATGCCGAATACATGATGATGGAAAAAGCGATGATGCACCTGGGAGAACCGTGTAAGAGTCTGTTGGAAGCGTTCTATCTTCAGAAAAAGAACATGGTAGAGATAGCAGGCAACTTCGGGTATACAAATGCTGATAATGCGAAGAACCAGAAGTATAAGTGCCTGATGCGGCTTAAAAAGATTTTCTTCGAACAATATAAAAACGATTCCGTGTGATGGATAATATTCAAATGCTGGATGCTGTTGAAAGATATATCCGGGGTGAAATGAACTCGCAGGAAAGGGTTTATTTCGAACAGCTCCGCAAAACCAATCCGGAGGTTGACCAGCTTGTGGTAGAACACACCATTTTCCTCAACCAGTTAAACAAGTTCGGTGAGCAAAAGCAGTTCAAGGCAGGTTTGCACGATGTGCACAACAGCCTGTTTGAAGCTGGTCTTATTAAAGAGCAAGCGCCACGTACAAAAGTGGTTGACCTGTTCCGCAGGCATAAGAAAATGCTTGCCGTGGCAGCGTCCATTGCCGGTTTTACCGCTCTTGCCATTGCCGGAATGGTATCTTATTATTCCCAGAAAGAATACAACGCCGGTATTGAACAGCTCAGGCGTGAGATCCGCGCGGTAGATACAAAAACAAGCGCTGTGCGCAGGGAACTGAACGCCAGTATTTCGAAAGCTCCGGAGAACGCAGTAGTACTTTCTGGCGGAACCGGATTCCTCATCGATGGAAAAGGTTACCTGGTAACGAATGCCCACGTAGTAAAAGGATCAAGCTCGCTTGTTGTGCAAAATAACAAGGCGCAGGAATTCAGGGCAAGAACCATTTACGTGAATCAAGCTTCCGACCTGGCCATCATACAGATACAGGACAACGATTTTAAACCGTTTTCAAGCCTTCCTTACGGTATCCGCAAGGGCAGTGCCGATCTCGGCGAACCGCTCTTCACCCTGGGCTTCCCAAGGGATGAGATAGTGTACAACGAGGGTTATATGAGCGCTAAGACCGGTTTCAAGGGCGATACCATGACCTGCCAGATCGGTGTATCGGCCAACCCTGGTAATTCGGGCGGACCGGTTTTCAATAAAAACGGCGAGATCATTGGTATCATAAATACACGCCAGACACAGGCAGAAGGCGTTGTTTTTGCCATTACAGCAAGGAATATATTTTCCTCCCTCGAAGAAATCAGGAAAGACACCGCATTCCAGAATCTTAAGCTGCCAACCACCTCAAGTTTGAAAGGACTGGAGAGAACGCAGCAGATTAAAAAGATTGAGGATTGCATTTTTATGGTGAAGAGCTATTGAGGTGATTTGAGGATTTGGGGATTTGAGGATTAATTAGCCAATTTTGCCGATAAGCAAATAAGCCAATTGAAAGCATAAATCAGAAAATTCAGAATATTTTTCGGTTCCTTATATAAAACTATAAAGCCTCTAATTGATAGAGGCTTTCTTTTTATACGAATAAATCCAAAGCCACATAACCAGGTCTATAATATTATTCTCCTAACGCTCTTCTCCCAATTTGCTCATTGGCTTATCGGCAAAATTGGCTAATTAATCCTCAAATCCCCAAATCCTCAAATCATCTAATCTGCTAATTGGTTCCACAACTTCGCCGGATACTCCCCCTGATGTACCAAATGCTCCAGACTCCCTTTTACTCCGGGCGCGTCTTCTTTGTAAGTAACGCCAAACCATTGTGCCCCGGTTGGGATGATCTTGATGCGACCAGTTCCGGTGCGCACAAGATGGTCACCAATGATGGGTATGAAAAACTCTGATTTGGGATTGGTTGCATTTTTTTCGAGAAAATCAAGGAACAGGTCGTCGATGATGTCAAATACTGATGGATGAAAACACCAGAAGTTCATTGAAACCTTTGCATCTGCAGGCAGCACAAACTTCTGATCATTTTCCTCGTAAACAATCCTGTCACCTTCACGATAAACTTTAGTGCGTTCGGCGATTGACCTGAGATATCCGTTCTTGTCAACTTCGCATACTCCACGACTTACGGTTCCGTTTTCAGAAAGCGTTTTATCAAGGTCGTAGCCAATGATAGAATACAAATTCTCTTTCACTTCGGCAGTCAGGAATTTGTACGCTTTTTCAAATGAATCACGACCATAGAAATCGTCTGCATTGATCACCGCAAAAGGTTCACGCACGGCATCCTTCGCACAAAGAACAGCATGTGCCGTACCCCATGGCTTTGCGCGCTCGGCAGGCACCTCGAATCCGTTCACAAATGCATGCAGATCCTGGTAAACATAATCTGTAGCAATTCTTCCTTTTAATTTAGGCTCGAATATTTCTTTGAAGTCTTCCGCGAAATCTTCACGGATGATGAACACAACTTTACCAAACCCGGCTCTTATTGCATCATAAATCGAATAGTCCATGATGGTCTCCCCTCCCGGCCCGAAAGACTGAATCTGTTTCATACTACCATAACGCGATGCCATTCCAGCGGCTAAGATCAAAAGTGTTGGTTTCATACCCTAATTTTATATTCTTCAAAAAACGATAGCAAAAGTAAGCATTTATGATTGCCGGCATCAACGCGTTGGTTGACCTGCAACAGGCGGTTATCCAGCAGGTTGACCTGCCGTTGTCTGCAGGAAATAAAATAACGTCCGACGTATTGAGAATAGATAAAATTCATGCCACCGTCTCGGGCAATAAATGGTTCAAACTAAAATACACGCTGCAGGATGCTCTGGAAAAGAAGCACGATATGGTAGTCACTTTCGGTGGCGCGTGGTCAAATCACCTGGTTGCAACTGCTGTCGCCTGTTCGCAGTTGGGCATCACATCAATTGGCGTGATAAGAGGTGAAGAGCCTGAAGTGCTTTCTCCCACGCTCAATGAATGTTTAAGATATGGTATGAGGCTTCATTTCATGGACAGGCATACCTACCGTGAAAAAGAAATTGCATACGCGGAAATCAGAAAATTATATCCGGGCGCTTACATGATAGAAGAAGGCGGACGCGGCCCGTATGGCGTGAAAGGCGCCGGAGAGATATTGGACCTTGTTCCGGTTAACCGGTATTCACATATCTGTTGCGCGGTTGGTACCGGCACAATGATGGCCGGAGTGATCAACGCATCGTTACCTGGTCAACAGGTAATTGGAATTTCAGCTTTAAAAATCCCGGAAGAGGATAATCAGATCGAGCAGTTTATCAGAAATGCAACCGGCAATATGAACAATTTCAGGATCGTGTACGATTATCATTTCGGAGGATATGCTAGGAAAACAACGGAATTGACAGATTTTATGAACGCGTTTTATAATTCGACAGGCATCCCGCTTGATTTTGTTTACACTGCCAAACTATTGTTCGGGATCAACGATATGGCCATTAAAGCACGTTTTCCCGCAGGGAGCCGGCTTTTAATTATCCACAGTGGTGGATTACAAGGCAACCAATCACTGCCGAAAAATACCCTGGTATACTGAACATCAAATTATCTTTGGGTGATTGGCGAAATTTTTGCTACCTCATTACGTTTTTATAATAATGAACAGATTATTCACCGCGATCCTCCTCTTAATTGCGCAGTTTTCTTTAGCCCAGGCTCCGGTTATACCTAATCCGTTACCAGATTTCTCAGTAACTACAAGGGGTGGAGGGAAAATAATCATTGGCTGGCAGAACGCTTATCCAAATGTGACCCAGATCAGCATTCAGCGGTCGTTTGACAGTCTCAGGAACTTTAAGACACTGCTTACCGTTCCCGACCCAACTGTACCGCAAAACGGCTTTGTGGACTCCAAGGCGCCAACCGAATTCCAGTATTACCGTTTGTTCATTGTGCTGGATAGTGGCAAATACCTGTTCACCCGATCAAAAAAGGCTATTCTTGACACATCCCGCGTTGTTGTACAGAAACCGGCGCCAAAACCACAGGACAATGGAAGGATAATTCAACAACAACCACTTCCGCCTATCAAGGAAAATAATAATTCAGTACCCGTTGAAAAACCTGTTGAACCCGAACGGATCTTTTATGTAAAGAAAGCCGATAGCGTGATCGGTCAATTAAATGAACGGGATATAAGGCGGTTCAGGGATTCAATTTTACAGAAAACGAAAGATACGCTGGTGATCAGAACAGCCGATACCTTCCTCATCAAACCATTTATACCCCGTGAGGTTTACAAGCCTTCACCATACGTTTTCACCGCGCGTGATGGCAACATCACTATCGCGTTACCTGATGTCAGTTCAAAAAAATATTCAATCAGATTTTTTGAGGCCGAAACGCAATTGTTCGAACTGAAGCAGATTAATCAGTCGCCGCTTACGCTCGATAAAGCCAATTTCCTGCATTCGGGCTGGTTCCGGTTCGAATTGTATGAGAACGGGCAATTAAAGGAAAGACACCGGTTTTATATACCTAAGGATTTCTGATCAACTGAACGTTGAAGACTTTCTCAAAATTTATTTTCAGTTTCTCTTTTACTTCTTCTATCTGTAATGGATGTCCGATTTCTTTTTGCAATGAGGTTACCTGCTTATCGCTTATTCCGCAGGGAACAATGTGATCAAAATACGACAGATCGGTATTTACATTGAACGCAAATCCATGCATGGTGATCCACCTGCTGCAACGTACGCCCATTGCGCAGATCTTTCTTTCACGCCCTTTGATGTCGGGTTCAATCCAAACGCCGGTTTCTCCGGCAGATCGCTGACCTTTAATTCCGTAATCCGCAAGTGTAAGTATAATGACTTCTTCAAGTTCCCGGAGGTATCGTCCAATGTCGGTGTAAAATTTTTCCAGGTCAAGTATGGGATATCCTACAATCTGACCAGGTCCGTGAAAAGTAATGTCCCCTCCCCTGTTTATTCGGTAATATTCAATTCCCCGGCTATCCCGCTCTTCATTGCTGATAAGGATGTGCTCTTCTTTTCCGCTTTTACCTAAAGTATAAACCGGAGGATGTTCTACCAGGAGGAGGTGATGAACAGTTTCAACCAATGGCTGGCCGGGCTTGCGTGTTAAACCTGCAGCGTTGCCTGAAAGCGATGCGTTATCATCCGCCTCCACCAGCGCATCGGGCTGACCAATTTCTGCCAACTGAACGTTTTTGTTGTGAGCAAGAGATGAAGCCGATGATTTAACGCGTAAATTATGCTGAAGCAGGTTTTCCTGGTAATCCCAAACTTCGCGGTAAAACCTGGTTCCGAGGTCCTCAAATATTACAGGCTGCGGCATTCTGCAAGTTAAGTATTAGTTTAATGGAATATTGATCTGCACACAGTCAATGAAAAATCTGTATCGGTTTTAACTTGTTATTTTTGCAGGATTACAAAGGCAGTTAACAAATTTATCTTAATGGCAGAAGAACAGGATCAGGATATTGAGGAATCCGCCGAACCCGCGGAAGAGCTATACGAGCGAATGAGCCTTGTGGTTGACAAGGGGCAGGAGCCTTTGCGGCTCGACAAATTCCTTGTGGCGAGAGTGGAAGGCGCTTCACGCAATAAAGTGCAAAAAGCGATTGAAGCGGGGCGGGTTACAGTAAACAACAAGAACGTTCCGCCTAATTACAAGATCAAGCCAAAGGATGAGATCATCGTTTATTCTGACAAGGAAGTGCATGGCGAGGAAATAGTGCCGGAAGAAATGCCGTTAAACATTGTTTATGAAGACGCAGAGATACTCATCATCAACAAACCTGTTGGCCTGGTGGTTCATCCTGCCTCTGGCAATCCGAAGGGAACACTTATCAATGGAGTAGCTTATCATTTACTTCAGCAGAATAAGGCGCTATCAGAAGAGGTTCTTCCCCGTTTCGGTCTTGTGCACAGGATTGATAAAAACACAAGTGGACTGATGGTATTGGCAAAAACCGAAAAAGCGGTAGCGAGCCTTGCAAAGCAGTTCTTTGATCATACCATCACACGACAATACCTGGCGCTTGCATGGGGAGACTTTGAAAAAGATGAGGGAACGATCATAGCTCATGTTGGAAGACATCAGCGGTTCAGAAAATTATTTGACGCTTATCCCGAGGGCGATCATGGAAAGGAAGCAATAACCCATTACAAAGTTTTGGAAAGGTTCGGATATGTTACGCTGGTGCAGTGTCAACTTGAAACCGGTCGCACGCATCAGATCCGCGTGCACATGAAATACATTGGCCATCCACTATTCAATGATGAATTGTACGGGGGTAATAAAATTGTAAAGGGAACTGTTTTCAGCAAATACAGGCAATTTGTTGACAATTGCTTTTCGATTTGTCCAAGGCATGCGCTGCATGCAAGGACTATTGGCTTTATCCATCCTGGTACAAACAAACCGGTGCTGTTTGAAAGCGAGCTTCCGGATGATATGCGAATGCTGATTGAGAAATGGAGAGATTACGTAAAATACCGTGTTTCTAGTTAGCCGCTAAAATTGGCAGACCAGGCCGGGGGCGCAGTTTACCGGTTTCATCATTTTTCTTCCCAAGGCTGCCAGCTATACCAACACTATGAAAGAAATGATAATTGGTAGTTTCTGTAACAGGTATTCTGTATTGTGAATTAAAGATCAGAAAAGCCTCGTCGAAGAAGTTGAGCTGAAGACCAAGTCCCGCAGGAATAAAAGCACCGTAATAACTTCCGTACTTAGCTGCTCCAATTCCCAGGTTAACGGTTGGGATCAGCCAGTACCGGTCTGTAACCATTTTACCAACTATTGATGCGTCTACTTCAATTAAAAACCTGTCGGAGCCACTCGTTGCATTACTGTTCTGCAATGGATAATCTACAAAAGAACCAGCCGCAGTTATTGAATAATCAAGATGACTGGTAATGCCTTTCATATAAACAAGTGCAAGGCCGGGAGACATCTCTTTAATTTTTCCGAATTGCTTTTCGTTTAAAACGGTTCCAAGGGAGCTGGAACGGATCTTTGCAGCGGTTTTATAATCGTTCAGGAAGAAATATACGCCTATAACCGGTCGCCTGGTATAATCAGTAGCATTCTGGCCGTTGGTGAATAAGGATAATAGCATACAGGCCAGCCAAGCGCCATAGATTTTCCGCATAAGTAGTTAGTTTAAGTGAACGTACAAAAATAACAGGTACAAATTAATTCCGAAAATTATTTATTTGCTATACCTGCTTCTGTATCAAGAGGTTTCTTTTTACCAAGTACTTCTACTTTTACCCGCGTCAATCCTTTTTTAATGTAGCCGAGTTTTTTCGCGGCAGCAAGGCTGAGGTCAACAAGCCGTTTATTACGATGATGCAGGCGATCGTTAACGCGAACGATCACTGTTCTTTTGTTGCTCAGATTTGTTACGCGTATCCAGGTTCCCAGCGGAAGCACATTGTGCGCGGCTGTGTAACCGGACTGTTTGTACAACTCCCCTGTTGCAGTAGCCTTGCCTTCAAACTTGTTTGAATAAAAGCTCGCTATCCCGTACTGTATCACTGCCTGCCGGCCAGTTGTATCTCTGAGGGCAGACGCATAACGCTTTTGCGCGTGTGAGGAAATCATGCCCAGCAAAAGCAGGACACAAAATAGTGATATTGGTTTTTTCATAAGATCAATCTAGGGTTTTGTCAGCAAAGTATTTATCCGCCAAAATCCTGTCCTGTCTATAAATATCTTCAAAAAAATTCAATTTTCCATCTTTTCCCTCACAGGTAAAGTACCGGATATAGACCGGCACCCGTGCAAAACCCGAGACAATATGCTTTTCCTGCCGTTGTATCCACGCGGTCAGTGTATCGGGCGGGTACTTATCCTGTGTATTCCTGACCAGGAAGTTGGCAAGCTGCTCCCATTCCTTAACCCGTACGCACCCATGGCTCAGGGCGCGCTGCGACTTACTGAAAAGCCACCTGGCATTGGTATCATGCAGATAAACGCTGTACTTGTTACGAAAATTGAATTTGATCACCCCAAGTGAGTTATCATCACCCTCACGCTGTTTGATAAGGTAGGGAAAATTGGTTTTCGTGAGTTTGCCCCATTCCACAGTGGCGGGGTCGATGATACTATCGTTTTTGTCCACCACCATCAGGTTTTCCTTGGCCAGGTAACCGATATTTTTCTGGATCTGTGGCAGCATCTCCTTGAAAATGATACTGTAAGGAACGGTCCATTGCGGATAGGTAATGAAATTGGTGATCTCGCTTTTCAATAATGGCGTACTATTTTTTGAGGTCCCGACGATCACTTTCGACTGAAACGCTACATATCCACTATCCCAGACCGTGAGCATATATGATGGAATATTCACCCAGATATAGGTCGTGGGCATTGTATCGGGCAGATGCTTGAATCTGTCGAGGTTAATGGCAATTGATTTAAACCGCTCATTGTCAGTCAGGTTAAGGCTGTTCACCAGGCTTTCATTTGCCCTGCCCGTGACTTTCATTTTCTTTATTTTCTGGTATTTCCTGATAGCGGAAGCCATAACAGCAGTATCCGCCACATTCTTCCCGGAATCGATCAGGTTTTCTTCAAGCAAACGCTTTTGCAGTGAAGCATAAAAGGCTATTGAATCCTTATATGGATATTCAACTTTTGTATAAGGCAAAAATCTTGCTGAGTCAAGGAAGCGGGGCAAATAAGCGATGATTGAATCATATCCGTCGTGCCTGGGTTCCAGGTTTGTCAATACTTCATTTACCTGTCTGAACAGGATCGCTTCTCCCAATTGCCTGATAAAAAAGGAATCGGGAATCAAAGAATCTTTTCTAAGTGTTGTGCTGTCCTTAGGCAATCGTCCGTGTTTCAGATCCCTCACCAAAGAGAAAAATGAATTGGTCATGATGATATCATACCTTGACCAGAGCGCGGCATCTTTTTGTGCAAGCGTATCTACCTGCACCAGGTCACGTATGTTGCGCAATTGCGCGAAGGAATAATCTGAAGGGAACAGGCCGTGTTTCCTGGCATTGGTGATAAAGGAGTATAAGGTATCTCCAATTCTGTTGGATACACCTTTAATGCTCCAGATCAGTTCGTAGCTGTTTTCTTCATAAACGGCTTTAGCCATTCTGATATAGGGTAGCTGAACCGAATCATTGATCCGTCCGTTGTTCTCTGCAGCGTAAGCGAGGTTGTCTTTTAAGTTCCTGCTGATCCTGACTTCCCAGGCTTCTTCAGTGGTGACTATGTCGTGCTCCGGCGGTTTGGCTTTCGAACGGCATGCATTTAAAAAAGCAACCACAGCTATCAGCAGCATGCAGGCCTTCAAGAAATTGGATATGTTATTCACCAACAAGGAAAATTTCATGAATATTTATAACTTCCGCAAAGATGTGCACAATCTTCAATACGTTGCAATTCATCCCAATATAATGCAAGGGTTTAAAATAACATTAGTATTAGTACTCTTACTGTTCCCCGTTTTTTCCACAAAGGCGCAGGAAATTCCCTTAAACCGCTACGGATTGGCGGTAATAACGGATGAAAACACCTATAAAGCCTCTACCCAGGCCGATAGTGGAAAAAAAATGGTGGAACTGAAACGTATGATCCCTAACCTGGAGTATGAGCTTCGTTACGCGGGAACCGATAATTTCATGAAAACCCGCATGTATCCTTCACGGACCCGGAATACGTTCCTTCGACAGAAAGCCGTAAAAGCATTGCAGGAAGTACAAAACAAACTGCAGCCACTTGGTTATGGGTTAAAGATATGGGATGCCTACCGCCCCTATTCGGTAACGGAACGATTCTGGGAAATGGTTAAAGACGAACGGTATGTGGCCAATCCGGCAAAAGGAAGCGGTCATAATCGTGGGATAGCCATAGACGTTACAATAATCGAACTTGCAACGCGGAAGGAGCTGGATATGGGAACCGGGTTTGACAATTTCACGGAGGTTGCTCATCATACTTATTCCCAATTGGATCCGCAGGTGATCAGGAACAGGAAATTGCTCAAACAAACAATGGAAAGCTGCGGTTTTATTTCATTCGAATCTGAATGGTGGCATTACAGTCTTCCCGATCCTGCGAAGTATGAACTGCTTGATCTTTCATTCGCTTCGCTGAAGAACCTGCAATCGAAATAATTAACGTTCAACGATCCTGGAAATTTTTCCTTCAAGCATTATAAGGTCGGCCAGAACAATTGCAGTAACCGCTTCCAGCACAACCGGTACACGTAACGCGATGCAGAGATCGTGTCTTCCTTTCACTGAAAATGACTCAACGCTGCCCGTTTCCCAGTTAAGCGTTTGCTGTTCTTTAGGAGTAGACGATGTTGGTTTCACAGCAATCCTGAATACAAGTTCATTTCCATTGGTAATTCCGCCAACTACTCCACCTGCATGGTTAGTAAGCGTTTTACCACTCATATTTTCAATCGCATCGTTATGATCGCTTCCAAATAATTTCGCAGCGGGGAATCCTGTCCCAAACTCAATACCTCTTACAGCGGGAATTGCAAATACTGCGTGCGCAAGTAAAGATTCCGCCGAATCAAAAAACGGCTCACCCAGTCCGAGCGGAATTCCTTCAGCCCTGCATTCAACAATTCCGCCGATGGTATCCTTCGCATCAATTGCTTTCTGCAATCCTTTCTCGATATCCTGTTCACCGCCCACTTCCAGTATTGTTGATTTAATGCTGACCGCCGGCAGTAGCTTTTTCGCAATTACTCCAGCTGCTACCAGGCACAAAGTCAGTCGACCGCTGAAGTGACCTCCGCCCCGATAATCTTCATTCCCTCCGAATTTTTTGTTAGCCACAAAATCAGCATGCCCGGGACGGGGAACAGCTCGCTGTTTTTCATAATCCGCAGAACGGATATTTTTATTTTCAAATAAGATAACTATGGGAGCGCCGGTAGTTTTGTTATTAAATACTCCGCTTTTAAAAAGTGGGAGGTCTTCTTCCTGCCGTGGCGTGGTTCCTTTTTGCAACCCACCTTTACGCCGGTTAATATCGTTCAGAAAATCTTCAGTTTGTAATGGCAGTCCTGCCGGACATCCATCAATCACCATTCCAACACTCTCTCCATGAGATTCTCCGAAAATATGTACCCTGAAAAGGCGACCAAATGAATTCATTGGTTTATTTTTTTTCTAAAGCGCCGGAACTGCTTTCCTGCAGCATAATATCGGCGCCAAGCTGCTGCAGGTGTGTGAAGAAATCGGGATACGATTTATTGATAGCGTCGGCGTTCCTGATCTCAACATAAAAGTCAGCACCCAAAGCTGCAACCGCACACGCCATGGCTATGCGATGATCATGATGGGAATTCAATACATGGTTTTTTACAAACACCCCGCCATTTCCGTAAACCAGCATCTCATCGTCATTGAGGTCAATTCTTGTGCTGAGCTTATCAAATTCTTCACGAAGCGTTGATCCGCGATCGCTTTCTTTATGTTTTAGCCTTTTTAAACCCCGGATCCTGCTGATGCCATTGCAATGTGCCGCAAGCGCAACCAGGGGTGGAAAAAGATCAGGACAATCTGTTGCATCAAAAACAAAGGCTTCAAGTTTACCGCGCTTCACGTGCACTGCATCATCACTCACCTTCACATCTGCTCCCGCATCCAGCAAAGCATCAACAATTTTTTTATCAGCCTGGGTAGAAGTATTCATGATCCCCTGCACATTTACATCACCTGCAACCGCGCCCGTAACCAACAAAAAGGCAGCCCCGCTCCAATCACCCTCCACTGTATAGTGCCTCGTAGCATTTTGAGATGCAGGCTGGTGAAGCTCGCTGCCAAAATAAAACGATTCATAATTCTGATTGCGCGGAAGCTTCAGGTCAAATGCCTTCATCACCTGAAGCGTAAGATCGATATAAGGTTTACTCTTAAGGTCTTTTACTTTAATAGTAACATCACTGGCGTTTGCAGCGGCATAAGCCATTAGCAATCCTGTAAGGAACTGCGAGCTTAAAGAGCCATCGATATTTATATCCGCAGGCTGCAAGGGTCCTTTAATAGTGAATGGTAGCTTCCCATTATTTGTTTTGATCTCAATTCCAAGCGAAGGAAATATTTCATCAAAAAAATCCATAGGCCTGTTGAGCAAACTACCGGAGCCTGTAATGGTGAGTGGCATATTTGTCAATGCGGCAACAGGCGTGAACATTCTTACACCAAGCCCGCTTTCACCGCAATTTAACCTGTCCGATACAGGACGAACACCACGGCTTTCAATTTTTACAGAACCATTTTCACCCGGGTAGATAACAGCCCCCAATTCCGATATCACGTCAAGCGCCGCAAGATCATCGTTGCTTTTCCCTGCATTTTTTAATACTGTGATGCCTGGCTGGACCAATGCGGCTGCGCATGCACGCTGCATGGAGCTTTTTGACGCAGGCGCCTGCACTGTTCCACTTAGAACCGATGGTTGTACTGTTGCTATCACAATTGCGTAATAAGTTGTTCCAGTTGTTTGACGGGTATAGGTTTAATAACGCCCTTTCCCAGTTTTTCAAGGAAGACGTAATGAATTTCTTTTCGCTCGCGTTTTTTATCCATCCGCATTACCTCCAGCGTTTGCTGCTTATCAAAATCCATATCAGCAGGAAGTCCATACCGCTCGATTAAAGCAATGACACGGCCTGCCTGGTTAAAACCATTCAGTTTTTCAGACAGTACGCAGGCGTACGACATTCCAATGGCAACTGCCTGTCCATGCGATAATTCATAAAGGTTTTCCAGGGCATGACCCAGCGTATGGCCGAAGTTCAGCAACTTCCTGTCGCCCTGTTCAAATTCATCTTTCTGAACCATCTTCGACTTCAGGCGCGCGTTTCTTTCTACCAGTTGACCAAGCACGCTCCTGCGGGTCCTTATCCTGTCGAGGCTTGTTTGTTCCAGCATTCTGAACATGGCAGCATCCCTGATACAGGCATGTTTGATGATCTCCGCAAATCCGTTGATCCATTCCGGCGTCGGCAGGGTTTTAAGAAAACTGTAATCGTACAATAAAAAAGAAGGCTGGCGAATTGTGCCAACCATGTTCTTGTAAACTCCAAGGTCGATTCCGTTTTTGCCGCCTATGGCAGCGTCTACCATGGCAAGCACGGTAGTTGGTACAAATCCGAAGCGCAGACCGCGCATATAGATCGCCGCTACAAAACCTGTAATATCTGTGATGACGCCCCCTCCTATTCCAACCAGCACGGTTTTACGATCGGCCTGAAGCGCCACAAGATTGTCTATAATGATGTCAACAGTCTCACGAGTTTTGTTTTCTTCACCTGACTTGAGCACTATAACATTCCATCCTTTAAACCTGGCAGCATGATTGAAAAAAACCTTTTCATCTACAATAAGTATCGCTTCCTTTTTATCAACCAGCTTTCCAAGGCTTGAAAATCCGGCATCGAAGTAACAATCGGTAGAAGCAGCGGAAAATTTATAGGTTGTTTTCTTCATCAGCAGTTATTACCGGTCATGAATTCATGATCCTGTTCTGGTGATTGATGCTTTCCATATGAACCGCATCGAAATATTTAGTGATGAATTCCCTGCTCAATCCCAATGCGTCGCCTTTGCGGAACGCTCTTTCCAATATCTCGTTCCAGCGGTTTGTCTGGAGAATTGTTATGCTGTTATTTCTTTTGTATTCACCAATTTTATCGGCAATGCGCATGCGCTGCCCCAGCAATTGCATCAGTTCATCGTCAACCTGGTTTATCTGCTCGCGCAATTTTTCGAGTGCCGTTATGAATTCCTTTTCATTGGTGGTTTCATAGCGCCATTTAATGCTATCCAGCAACTCGGCCAATCGTTGCGGGGTTACCTGCTGTTTTGCGTCACTCCATGCATTGTCAGGATCAATATGGCTTTCTATCATCAACCCGTCAAAATCCAGGTCGATGCTTTTCTGAGCTACATCAAGCAGTACATCGCGCCGGCCGCAGATGTGCGAGGGATCGCAGATCATCATCATCTCCGGATTGCGCCTTTTCATTTCAATTGCAAGGTGCCACATCGGCGCATTCCGGTATTCTGTATTACCATATGAGCTAAATCCGCGGTGAATCAATCCGATCTGACTGATGCCGGCTTTTGCAACTCTTTCTACTGCGCCGGTCCATAACTCCAGGTCGGGGTTGATCGGATTTTTTATAAGAACGGGAACATTTACTCCACGCAATGCATCGGCCACTTCCTGTACGCTGAACGGATTGACTGTTGTTCTGGCGCCTATCCAGAGTACATCCACATCAAAATTCAATGCATCGTGCACCTGTTTACCGGTTGCAACTTCAACAGTGATCGGGAGTCCGGTCAGTTTTTTCGCC
>DASWTK010000262.1:0-2771 GCA_036402175.1 Chitinophagaceae bacterium
GTCCTGGTAACGCAATCGCCTTCATCAATCAGTTTGCCGATGCGGCTGTTTGGAATATTATATCCAGCCCATTCCGTTTTTGAAATGTATTCCTTATCAACCATCAGCGGGGAGTTCTGATCGATGCCGGTTGGCCTGTTATCGAATTTATCAACATAACCCAGTATCCTGCGATCCATAGAAAGACCGATCATTCCGCCATGCCGTACTATCCAAACAATTTCTTCATCGAACAGGTTGATGGTGGTGGAATTGAAAGCGGGTGCACCCGGCCTTCGCGGCATATTGCGTGTATGCATTGACTTCGCAACTTCAAGGTAAAAAGTTTCTTCCACCGACCTTTTCCTGGAGATGTATCCTGCCCAATCTGAAAACGGAACACCGGTGAATCCCGCGTGTGTGCATAACAGTGGTTGCGGATTGGAAAAGTTTCCATTATCGATTTCGTTACGGAGGTCCCATCTTGACCGGTAGCTCATGTGCTTCACGTCAACACAGATACCGCGATCGAAAATGCCCTGTATCACGGTTCTTCCTTCGTTTGTAAGTCCGCTGCCTCTTGCATAAAAAGGCGCGGTGGCAGTGATCTGTATGCCAAACGCATGGTTGCACAAATTGGATTGCTGCATATGCGTTGGATTGATGGCCACGATCTTCACTTTGCGCAACAGTATATCCAGGTTGGCAAGTATTTCGGCAGGTGGAAATGATTTCTGGCCGGGTATAAATTCGTTGTGGCTGTCTACAAGTGAGTGGCATCCTTCAATCACAAAAAACACATTGACCTTATTCTTAGGGAGAGGCCCGTTGAAGCTTTGTTTTGTCAGCACGTTGAACGATTCCGGCGCATTGAGATAACGGTCAAGCGTACGCTCCATCAGAAAATGGGTGAAGGCCGTGACGGTATTATTTACTACTCCCTGCAGCAGTGTAAGCGAAAGCTTATGCTGAGAACTGCTTTTAAGGTGCTGGCGAAGGGGGATCACTTCGCGTGCGAGATAACTTTCGAGGCTGTACAGTGTAGCTCCAACGATGATCTCATCGGCAAAATCGGCCAACTGGCTTTGGTGGACCTGCGATTGGATGATGGTAGGCAGATCGGTGCAGGCCTGTGGAATACCGGCAACGTCGGACCGCTGAATGCGCGTGTCGATATTCGGGTTGTCATCGAACAGTTGCTTGAGAAGCACGTGGGTGTGAAAATCGAAGTACTGCATGGTGGTAGATTGGGAGCCAGGGAATTTATTTCAGTTGTAGAAGTACGGCTTTTTTGAGAAAAAGAAAAGGGGGTTTATACTGGATTTTATGAGTAAAGGAATTAATAACTTCAGTTATTCAACTTTTAATTTAATTGTATGTCAGATCAGAAGCCAGAAACTGACCTATACGAAGAAAAGTTGTATGAGTTGTATACACATTCTTCCCAGGAATTCGATAAGCACCTCTTATACATTGCGACAAGTGCTCTGGGCATCACATTCGCGTTTATTGAAAAGATTGTTCCGCTTAAAGATGCCTCGAATACAAACGTACTCTTTGCGGGATGGCTTGGCCTGACCGGTACAATTATTCTTTTTCTGCTATCGCACCGTGTTTCTCAACGTCAGACTGAATCATTCATCAAAGAATATAAACGTTTCAAATGCGGGGAGATCGATAAGGAGATGCTGGTCGTTTTCCGTGAAGGGTTTAATAGAAAAATCAGGTCATATAACAGCGCTTCCGCCTTGTTACTGATCCTTGGCATTATTTCGATCCTGTTATTTTTATGGTTGAACTTAAATTAATAACATGAAAAGAAAAAGCTCCCGAAAGAAAGGGTCTCCAAAAAGTATCAAGAAGGCTAAAAAAGCATCGAAAAGGGCTGCCCCCAAATCAGCAAAAAAGGAAAAAATTGAGAAAAGAAAACGACAAAAAGATATTGATGATGACGAATCTGATTCAGGATATAGCGATAGGGGCGATGCAACAGCGTCTGAAGAAGGTGGAGAGATCCCGCCGTTTTAATTGTTTGTTATCCACCCCATCCCTCCCTGTCCAAGCTCCTGTATTGAATCGCTTCCGCCAGGTATTCAGGTTTAATAGTTTCACATCCTTCCAGATCGGCAATGGTTCTGCTGACTTTTAAGATCCGGTCGTATGCACGGGCCGAAAGGTTCAGTTTCTGCATGGCTGATCTCAAAAGATTTGTTCCAACTGTATCCAGCACACAAATTAGCTTCAGCAATTTGCTGCTCATTTGCGCATTGCAATAGGTGCCGGGATGATTGGCAAACCTTTCTGTTTGTATGTCGCGCGCCTTAATTACACGTTCACGGATAGTGGATGACTGTTCACCATTTTGTTTTGATGTCAGGTCGGGAAAGCTGACCGGGGTAACTTCCACATGAAGATCAATCCGGTCAAGCAAGGGTCCGGAAATTTTGTTCAGGTACTTCTGAACCGATCCCGGCGGACAGGTGCATTGCCGTTCGGGATGATTATAAAATCCGCAAGGACAAGGATTCATTGACGCAATCAGCATAAAACTTGCAGGAAAATCAACTGCAACCTTTGCCCTGCTGATGGTGACGCGCCTTTCTTCCATTGGTTGCCGCATTACTTCCAGCACTGTTCGTCTGAATTCAGGCAATTCATCAAGAAATAAAACGCCGTTATGCGCCAGAGAAAGTTCTCCGGGCTGGGGTATGCCGCCTCCTCCAACAAGCGCAACATCGCTGATGGTATGATGAGGCGACCTGAATGGTCTCTTTGCGATCAATGTTGAATTC
>DASWTK010000263.1:0-16731 GCA_036402175.1 Chitinophagaceae bacterium
TCATTATCGGCATTCAATATACAATTACCGCTCCAATCATATTACTTCTCTTAATATCCCATTTACAACATTAACAACATTAGCACCATTAACTAAGCGATTTCCCTCAACTTTCTGATCAGCAAAGCTGATCAAATCCGAGTAATCCCTAAATCCATCCATAATCCGTGATCATACCCCTGATCATATACATGATCATACCAAAATTAAATAGGCGCAGCTCTCGCTGCACCTATTATATAAATTCTCATAATCCTAAATATCAATACCGCTTTGCTATATAAAACAGAAAGCGCTTAGGCTCGGTTGTCACCCCTCCTGCTTCTCTTCTTTTTTTCAATTCATCAGACTTATAATATGCAAAGGCTTTAGCAGTATCGGTCACGGCCGTTACCAGTAATATTTTAGTACTATCGTCAGCTTCATGACCATACACCCTGTCGACGATACCATTAGCTAATCTTTCCGGCCTGCCATCTACAAAATTTCTTTCCCATGCGGTCCAGTCCTTAACGCTGAAACTGGTCCTGGAACGCAGCGTTGAGCCACTGAGCATCGCCGTATCCTGCCAGGTAGCCGTAACAAAGGAAATTGAAGGAGCACCAACTACGCCTCCCTTCTGCATGGCCTGCTTCAGATGTGAGCTTTTTGAAAAAGTCTTAGCTTTTTCCATATCATCCACCTTAACTGCAACCAGTACCATATTTGAATCCTGCATACCGCGGCCAATTACGTAGCTATGTACCCCACTTGCAAGTCGCAGCGAATCATGCGCTTCATAAGAAGCTAACCATTTTTCATAATTGGCGACCTTATGCGTAGCTATCATCATACCTTGAGGTGTGGTAATAATGGTATTTGTTGCCACAGCCGTTGTGTCGGTTGTACTGAGGGTAGTGGTATCGGAGCTGGTTTCATCTTTTGTAGCCTCACCCCCGCATGAGGATAAGAGAAATAGTGCCGCGGTGAATAGCAGCATTAAAGGAAAATTGACTTGCTTCATTGGTGTGTTTTTTAAAATTGAAGAATGGGCGGGCAGGATGGTGGAATGCAAGGGGTAGGACAATAAATGTACTTTATTTACATGAGTAAAGCCCGGAAACTAACAAATGATTTTGCGTAAATTACAAGAAACTGCTTAACAATGTCCCGTTTTCATCCCATCCTGATTTTCCTGGTTTTGATTAGTATCGCAACCGTAGCTCAAAAAAATAAACCTCTTTCTAAAGCAGAAATGTGGAAACAGGAAGTGATGAAAGCCGTTGATGGCAGATATAAAACGGCGCAGGAAATGGTAGACATGGTCTTCAGCTTTTCCGAACTCGGCTTTCATGAAACCGAAACTTCGGCATACCTGACTTCCATACTTGAAAAAAACGGATTTACTATTGAAAGAGGCATCAGCGGAATACCCACTGCCTGGCTGGCAAAATGGGGTAACGGCAAACCGGTGATCGCGCTTGGTAGCGATATAGATTGTATTCCCAAAGCTTCGCAAAAACCCGGAGTTGCTTACAAAGATCCAATTGTTCAGGACGCCCCCGGTCATGGTGAAGGCCATAATTCCGGCTTGCCATTGGTGATCATTTCAGCAATTCAGGTAAAGCAGATCATGGAACGGGAAAAGATTCCGGGCACACTGATGATCTGGCCGGGCGTTGCGGAGGAACTGGTGGCAACAAAGGCCTGGTATATCCGCGATGGATATTTCAAAAACGTTGATGCCTGTATCTTCACGCACGTTTCCAGTAATCTTGGCGTAAGTTGGGGCGACGCGGGTAACAATGGCCTGGTGTCGGTCGAATTTCAGTTTGAAGGAACCGCTGCACACTCGGCAGGCGCGCCCTGGCGCGGAAAGAGTGCGCTGGATGCGGTGGAACTCATGAACATTGCATGGAACTATAAGCGGGAACACATGAAGCCAACGCAACGCTCGCATTACGTTGTAACAGATGGAGGCGACCAACCGAATGTTGTGCCTTCAAAAGCAGCCGTATGGTATTATCTGCGCGAAAGAAATTATGAAGACATTAAAACAATGTACGACGAGGCTATTGTGTACGCAAAAGCCGTATCCGAAATGACCGGCACAAAAGTTACCCATCGATTGCTTGGAACTGCATGGCCGGGACATTTCAACAAGGCCATTGCAGAGGCAACTTACAAAAACATACAGGTTGTAGGATTGCCTAAGTGGGACACTGCTGATCAGCAGCTGGCCCACGCGGTGCAAAAACTGGTAAATGCCCCAAAGAAAGATTCAAGAGGTATTCCAATCAGCGGTCTTGCAACAAAGCTGGATTCTATTCACGGACCGGTGCAATTTTCCTGGGGTTCCGGCAGTGATGATATTGCGGACATAGCCTGGAATGTGCCCACCATCAACCTTCGTTTTCCGTCGAACATACCCGGCACGCCAGGACATCATTGGGCCGATGCAATTGCCATGGCCACTCCTATTGCGCATAAAGGCGTGATCGCAGGCGCAAAAGTACTTTCGGCCACGTTAATTGATTTGCTGACTAACCCAAAGATCATTGCTGATGCCTGGGATTATCACCGGAATGTGCAGACAAAAGATGTGAAATACATTTCTTTCGTTGATTCCACCACTCCTCCTTCAATTCATCTGAATACAAGGATCATGGATCAGTTCAGGCCGGCACTAAAGAAGTATTATTATGATCCTTCGAAGTTCAATACATACCTTGAACAATTAGGAATAAAATATCCGCAGTTGGAAAGGAAGGGCTTTTAGAAGAAATGAAGGCCGGGAATGCTTAAGCTTATAAAGAAAAAATTCATTTAACTGACAGGCATATCCAGTTTATAACCTTTCCCATGCACATTAATGATCTTAACGCCCTGATCCTTTTCCAGCTTCTTCCTGAGACGGGAAACAAAAACATCAAGACTCCTGGTAACGATCACGCCTTGTTTTCCCCAGATCTCTTGTTGCAGATAGTCGCGGTCGATAACAGTATTTGGGCTTGCTGAGAGTATAGATAACAACTTTTCCTCTTTATCGGTAAGCGGTATTACATCGCCGGAAAAAGTAAGACTTCTTTTGCCAATATTAAAGATATAATCACCGATCTTAATTCCCTGCACGGTTGACGGTAACTCCATGATGTCTTTTTCAGCAGATCTTGCCTTCTTATTACGCTGGTAGAAATAAACAGCTATGGATATGGATATCAAAAGCAACAGCAGTGAAGCGCCTAAAAGCAAAATGAGCGTACCTGACGATAAAGTAGCGGAACCTGAAAAATCGATATCTATATAATAACATCCTTCTGGCAAAGTTCGGCCCAGGCAGGAAACAACCATAGTACTGTCGACACCGGACATCACAAAACTGTAAACAACTTCATGGTTAACACAATCCAGCACGTTGACGGTGTAATTCTCCGGCAGGTTATAGAATGTTGTATTATGGCGCGTGATCTGAAAAAGGGAATCAGGTTCAATGCTGATGTTTTTCTCAAATGAAATGCGATACCGCTTTGCTGTGGGATGTATTATGGGCATCACCCTCGACTGACTGTCTCCGGTACTTAACAAAAGCTGATGACCAATCAGTCGCATTACGTTGGGAAAATGGTCCTCCTGTACAGTCCTGCCGGCCTTATTGCTGCCATTTACGGTCAGAAAAATGACCAGGGCGGCAACTGCTGTTATCAGCAGAAATTTAAATTTCATACTTAAAAGTATGGGGACATTCACAATGTAAATTACGCAAAACAAAGAATTTACACTTCTTTACACTTGTTTTACATCCTTCAGTAAAGGTAATCCCGATCCCAAGGTTAACATTGCCATACAACATAGGCAATGATAAAAAAAATGATCTCAATCGTGGGAATGATAGCAGTTGTTTCGGTTAGCCTTGGCCAGCAAGTGCCCCCAGCAAGGCTAAAGGTATTTTTGGATTGCAGCAGCACGTGGTGTGATGAGCAATACATACGAACTGAAATAACGATAGTGGATTTTCTGCTCGACAACCAGGCAGCGGATGTACACGTGCTGATCACCAGTCAGCAAACTGGCGCGGGAGGCATGTTATACCAATTTATTTTCTTTGGCCAAAAATTCTTCAAATCCAGGGCCGACACTTTACATTTTACCACAGACCCAAATGCTACTGATTTCGAGAACAGGTCACTGATGTTAAAATACCTGAAATCGGGGCTGGTACCATTTATTGTGAAAACAGGATCGGTGAAAGAAATGGAGGTCATCCTGAAAGATCAGGACTCGCTATCTTCTAAAAATTTAAATACATCACCCGTGGAAGACCCATGGAATGCTTGGGTGCTGCGCATTGGCACTGATGGTAATATGAGCGCCGATGCGAATTACAGGAACGTCAGCTACAATGGTAATTTCTCTGCCAACAGGATCACCGAAAAAATTAAAACAGGTATCGGCATATACTGGGGAAAGAACCAATCAAATTTTAAATACGAAGAAGACGGAATACCACGTAAATATCAGGTGAATAACCATAATTGGTCAGTTAACCAATATGTGGTCAAAAGCATCAACAGCCATTGGAGCTGGGCCTATGAAATAAAGCTTAGTCAAAACACCTTCTCAAATAACAGGCGGCGCTACTTTATAAGGCCGGCTGTTGAATACAATATCTTCCCTTATAAGGAGGTAAACAATAGATTGTTTACCCTAAGCTACGGGGTCACGGCAAGGCGGAACAACTATTTTGATACTACCATTTACAACAAAAAAAAGGAAACACTCTTTGGCCAGCGTGCAACAGCTTACCTCTCTCTCAATCAGAAGTGGGGCAACGCGTATACAGGAATAACTTATCATTCATACTTTCATAATCTCAACTTCTTCAACCTTGGAGTGGATGCTTATGTCAATGTAAGAATAACGGGAGGTTTGTCATTTTATCTGTTTGCTTTTGGCGGACTTACCCGCGACCAGGTTTTTCTCGTAAAGGGAAATGCAACGCCCGAGGAGGTGCTGGCAAGAAGAAGGCAGCTTGCGTCTGGTTATAATTATTATACAAGTATTGGCATCAGCTATCGCTTTGGTTCAAAGCTGAATAATATTGTGAATGCAAGGTTTGACAGGAGCGGTTCATCAAATGAAGATTGATGCTGCTATTCAATTGTTCATTTTTACTATGCGTCGTGTATAGAATTCGTTGTCTATCCAGATTTTTACAACATATGTTCCGGCCGGAAGTCGGTGCAGATACATAGGATAAGAAAAATCGTTTGATCCTGTAAGCTGCCCCGATCTCAGGACCTCCTGTCCTGTCGGATTCATCACTTTGATGTTGATTCTTCTGTTCTGTACTTGTTTTGCATAAAGTACAAATTTGCCCGCCGATGGATTGGGAGATATTCTCAAATAAAATGGATCTGCGAAAGGATCGGACACGTAAACTTTGGTATTTTCATCAATGCTCATTCCGCAACTGTTCGTCGCTTTCACCGAAAGCGTGTAAACACCGGGGTTCTCCCAACGAATGTCTGCCTGCCGCGAATTTTGGCCAGACACGATGGTTCCGCTTCCGGAAACCGACCAGGTATACCCGGTTGCCCAATTGTTTGAAGTAGTACTGTACGGATGCGTTTTACCTGCGGTCACATATCTGAAGCCAGCAATTGAATCTGGCTTACGTGGAATTTCGACAATAGAAATATCTTTGCCGATTGCACCACTGGTTCCACAGTGATTAATGGATCTGACAAGGATCCTTCCGGGATTTTTACCAGGTGTGGTATAAATCGAAGTAGAATTTGAACTTCCCGTCCAGCCTGTGGGTAGTGTCCAGGAATAACTGTTTGCGCCTGCAACCGATTCCACCCGGAATAATTGATTACTGTTTTCACACACCACCGGCTCGCCCTGGATTAAGCCTGGCCGCGGAGGGATGCGTTCTACAGTAACCGGCAAAACCTGTAAGGGGCTGTTGCCGCAGCTGTTGTTTGCAGTAACAGATACTGCCCCACTATTAATTCCGATATTAAAAGATATCAGGGTGGATGTTGAATTGCCCTGTGCACCGTAAGACCATCCAAGTGGACAATCCCAGGTATAATTTGCTGCCCCGGCAACAGGACTTATTGAAAAGGTCTGATGGGTATTCTCGCAAAACAAATTGTTACCGCTGATGGGTCCCGGTTGGGCCGGTACCGAACTGATTGTAGAAACGCTGATTGTTTGTGATATGCCGGAGCCGCAATTATTTCGTGGCGTGACAGAAATATTACCTCCGGAAGGGCCTGCAGTTACCGCAATGCTGAATGTTGTTGAACTACCTGTCCAGCCAGCAGGAAGTGTCCATAAATAATTTGAAGCACCGTTAACAGGTGTAATGGAATAGATATGCGTCTTGCCAGTACACGCAATCCTTTCACCACTGATCGTACCCGCCGGTGCCGGCGCGGCGGTGCAGGTATTAACGAATTTTGCAATCCTATTGACGGGTACATTCCCGGCCTGGTCAAAAATACCTCCAGCGATAATGGAGTTATTAAAATTGAGCAAACTGTAAATCATATTATTGGTTCCACTCGACACATTATGCCAGTTAGCTCCATCCCATCGCGCTATATTATTGGCTGGCATGCCTCCTGCATAATAAAATTTACCTCCGGCATATAGCGATCCATCATAAACAGCCAGTGATGTAACCGCTGTATACCAGGAGTCACTCATGCCGATTCCTGCACCGAGCGCCGACCACTCCGATCCATTCCACCGGGCGATCTGGCTTACAGGTGTATCGCCCGCATAATTAAATTGACCGCCGGCATACAGGTCTCCGTTGTATTCGGCCATGGCATAAACAGGGCCATTCAGCTGCATAGACACATCTGTCCAGTTATTTCCATCCCATTTTACAATGCCTGAATGATAAACATAACCACCTCCGTCATTGACTGAATCGCCCGCTACATAAAGAGCACCGTTAAACGCGGCCATACTGTACAGTTGATTAAATTTAAGTCCCGTACCAACTGTTGACCAGGCCGAACCGTTCCATTTTGCGATCACGGGCTCGGGGTAAGGGGCAAGGGTGGGAAAATATGCAATTACATAAAGCTCATTGTTGAATACGGCCAGCGACCTGACCTGTCCGCAGTCAATCGGGGCTAAGGCTGACCACGTGGATCCGTTCCATTTGGCGATATTTTTTGCATCTGCAAGCCCTGCCTTTTCAAAACTACCGCCTACATATAGTTCGCCATTATATACCGCCATTGAATTGACCCATGAAATGGAGTAGTTGCTATTTCCCCAGATTCCCTGGCCAAGGGGCAACCAGTTAGTTCCATCCCATATAGCGATATTGTTAATGGGAACTCCTGCTGAGGAATAAAAAAACCCTCCTGCATAAAGAGAACCATTATAAGAAGCTACCGAGTATACTCCAGAGACGGTGAACAATCCATCTGTGTAATAATCAATACCGGCGCCGAGGTTCGACCATTGCTGGCCGTTAGCATTTTGTTTGGTCAGGCTGCTTAGGAGAACCAGAAAAAGTACCGTCTTTTTCATAAGCAGTAAGTTGAGCGGGTCACTGTAAAGTTAATATCATAGATACCCAAAAGTCAATAGCTGTTGTCAAAGAAAATGGCCATTCGGAAAATCAGCCCCATATTCACTATAGATTCTGGACGCTAGTTACGTATCACATTCACAACATTCGTTCCCGCAGGTTCAAAGGGTACACTATTGATAAAATCAACCGTTGCCTGGGCGCTAAGGCCATGAAGAAAAATGTCAACCTTATTGTTGGTACCCGCTAAAATAGTTGCAGGCGCGCACCAGGCTCCAACAGCATTGATATCAAAGCCGTTATTATTTGAAATGTCACAACCCCAGAGCGCCATTCTCAATACATTATTTGATGCCCGGTTGTACCCGCCTGCCCCAACGGCCGTGTTGTAACCACCAGCCGCATAAATTCCACCCGGTAGCGCGCCATTTACGGGCGTAAGAGCAGGATTCCCGGGAGGGTTATTATCCCTTATGCTGGTAGCGTGCAGTTCGATATCGGTCAGGTTGTTTGATGAAAAAGTTAAAACGTTTGAATTCACACCCCCGGATGGATCAAGAGCAACGCCATTTCCTTCGAGACGATCAGCATGGGACTTTATTTCGATAACGCTATTTTCGGTAGTCCTGCTTATTGCTCCATTACCCGCAAGAACTCCGATCCTGTTACCATGAATGTAGTTGCCTTTCAATTCCAATTGTATAATGGCATTAGATGCGCCATTGACATTTTGGGCAGAGATCGCGAATCCAAGTGAATTTACAAACCCTGTTACCTCCGAATGTTCAACGGTTGCGTACACTTTACGTCCTGCGTGCTCGGGAAGCCTGTTACGGATATCCAGTCCGATCCTGCTTCCGTTGCTGGTTACAATCACATGAGATATTTCAACGTGCGTTTCCGATGATGGCAGGTCAGTGGTTACTACCGCGAACGCAAGAGCGCTGAGCAGTCCTCCTTTTAAGGACAGCCATTTGAGCTTGTTGACGCCTTTCCCAAGTCTGATGCCACCAGTAATTGCTACAGGACCTGAATAAGAGGTATTGGGCAATGCTGACTGGTCGATTAAAACTGCTTCGGGCTGCCCCGGCTGACCTTCCAGACTCATGTCCTCCTGCAATTCAAGGCGCCCTCTATTGGGATAAGAATCATTCAAAACATAAGTGCCGGGAGCTAATATTATCCTTGCACCTGCATTGGCAGGATCATTTACGGCTGTATAGAGTTCTTCAATGGAAGCAACATGAATTTTCTGCGAGTTCTCAGCGATCATAGACCGCTGCGTTTCCTGATGCGAGGCAGATCCTTCCGTCATGCGGCCTTCCTTCCTGCATGAACCCAAACAAATTGTCAACCCGCAGGCAAACAATGGTATAATTAATTGCTTATTCATAAAAAACGATTTGGGTTAAAAATGGTTTGATTGATATACAAGTTTAGGCCATCGTGAAGCGAAGTGGAATGACATACTTGCAGGTGACGTTATTATTTTGATAAGTGAGGAATTTGCAGGAATAAGTGCATTTATTGTACAAAATCCTCACTTATCAAATAAGGCTTGCACATATAAATCCCCGCGTTATTTATCCGCCGCCCGCAATAATTTCATATCTTAATAGTACTACTTGTCTTGGTTCCCCTATCCAAACAGCATACATTCCGATCCATTGTAATTAGTATAGAATTCTTTGTCATTAAATCTATTTTTTATGATGAGAATTAAAACCGTGCTTTTTACTGTAATACTGATTTTCGGCTACCGGGAATATCTATGCGCGCAGAATTCCGCCCAGGCGATTGATTCGCTATTAGGCGTTCTGAAATCAACAAAGGCAGACACTAACAGGGTAAACGTTTTAAATGATCTCAGTTTCCGGGTCAATGCCTCCGGCGATTTTGAAAGTGCAAGGCGCTATGCCGATTCGGCTCTTTCACTTTCCGGTCAATTGAACTTTAAAAAAGGCATCGCAAAATCATACAGGAGCATTGGCATAGTGCACAACAGCGCCGGAAAATTTCCCGAAGCTTTGAAAAACTTCCAGGCTTCGTTGCGAACTGCAGAGGAGGCCGGCGATAACCTGCTTGTTGCAGATTCATATAACAGCATTGGTTATGTTTACCGCAGCCAGGCAAACCATACTGAAGCTTTAAAGAATCATCTCGAATCACTAAAGATCAGGGAAGCAATTGGCGACAAAAGAGGTAGCGTAACCACATTCACTGCTATCGGAGTAATACAACAAAACCAGGGGAAATATGATGACGCTATAAAAAGTTACCAGGCAGCCATAAAAATTGCAGAGGAAGTTGGAGATAAAAGAGGAATGGCAGGCGCCCTGAATAATATTGGATACGTGAATCAGAACCGGGGCAACTACCAGGAAGCAATAAAGAACCATACTGCTTCATTAAAAATTGCTGAAGAAATCGGCGATAAAAGAAGTATCGCGAATTCATTGGGCAACCTGGGAAACATACATCAGATCCAGGGCAATTATGCGGAAAGTTTGAAAAATCACCGCACCTCACTCAAGCTCAAAGAGGAGATCGGCGATAAACGAGGAATGGGAAGCTCACTGATAACCATAGGCGTTATCAATGATAACCAGGGTAATTACGCAGAAGGAATCAGGAATTATTTTGCTGCTTTAAAGATATTCAATGAGATCCGTGACAAAAGAGGGATTGCAGGCACGCAACTTAATATAGGCATCGTTTATGAAAAACAGGGAAATGATGACGAAGCATTAAAATATTATCTCGCTTCCCTGAAAGCATTTCAGGAAATCGGAGATAAAAGAGGGATTTCCCTTGCGTATTATAATACCGGCGGGGTATATCAGCGACAAAAGAATTATGCTGAAGCATTGAACAACCTGGAGGCTTCATTAAAGATAAGGGAAGAACTTGGCGACAAAAGTGGATACGCGGCCAGCCTCGGTAGCATTGGAGTGGTATACCAGCATCAGGGAAAATACAATGAAGCAATGCGCAATTTCCAGGCATCATTGAAGATCAGTGAGGAAATAAAGGAGAAGGAAGTGATGGCTGATCGGAATGTTGACATCGGAAATACGTTGTATAAGCAGGCTGCAACCGAAAGCAACAAGACCATCACCCAACAGAAGCTTGCAGAATCGATCGCTTATCTGAACAAAGGTTACCAGATGGCCCGCGAAATAGGCATTCCGGAAATTGCAAAGCGGGCTTATGGAGGATTAACGGAAGCTTACAGGGGAATGAACGATTACAAAAAAGCCCTGGAATATCATACACTGTATGCAACATTAAGTGACTCGCTTGTGAACAATGAAACTATGCGCAAGATAGAGCAGCAACGAAGACAATATGAAATTGACAAAGCGGTAGAGGAAGAAAAAAATCAAAAGGACAAAGCGCTCATTGAACTACGATTCCAGAATGAAAAGAAGGCCGCTGAAGAAAATGCCAGGCACCAGCTGGCGTTGGCGGAAGAGCAATCCAGAAACGAAAAAGCAATTGAAATTGAACGGTTAAATTACAATTTTGCGCTTGCCTCCGAAAAATCTGAACAGGAAAGAAAATTAGCGGAGCAACGATTTGAAAGTGAAAAAAAATTAGCCAGCGAAAACGCCTTGCACCAGCGGACAATTGCCGAACAAAAAGCCACGCAGGAAAAGAAAGAAGCCGCTGCCAAAGTTGCACTGGAGAAGGAAAGAGCTGAGCGTAAAAGAAAGAATGAACTCCTGCTTACCGGGTTTGGAGCTTTTCTTATTGTTACTTTATTTACCATGCTGTTCGTTCGCCAGCGAAGCCAGAAGAAGAGGGCAATTGAGAAAGCTCAGACCCTTCACAAGATGGCGGAGCTTGAATTACAAAGCCTGAGGGCGCAGCTCAATCCGCATTTCATGTTCAATTCACTCAACGCTATCCAGGACCTGATTGTGAATGGAGATAATGAACGTTCACACCTTTACCTGTCGAGGTTTGCGAAGTTATTACGCATGTTGCTTGACAATGCCAACCGGCCTTTTGTCTCAGTAAAACAGGAACTGGAATTTCTTGAACTTTATCTTTCGCTTGAGAATCTCCGGATACCTGATCTGCGGTTTTCTATCGAGAAAGACCCGGGTATCAATACAGAAGAGAGAATGATCCCTAATATGATGTTACAGCCTTATATTGAAAATGCGATCTGGCATGGCTTGTCGCACAAGAAGGGCAACCGGAACCTGCAGGTGCGAATACATGAAAATGGCATGTTCACTGAATTTGAAATTGAAGACAATGGAATTGGTAGAAAAAGATCAACAGAACTAAAGGACCGTTTCCGTAAAGGGCATCATTCGAAAGGTATGGAGCTTCTGTCGAAGCGTTTCAGCCTCATGTCAAAAGAATATGGAGCTTCTATCCAGACCATCGTAACCGACCTTTATGACAATGGTGATGCTGCAGGCACGCTGGTAAAAATTGACGTGCCGTTTTCTCTTTCTACACAGGCAAAGCAATTGGCTCATGATACGAACCATCATAATTGATGACGAACCTTCGGCTGTGAGTGTGTTAAGTACGCTGTTGCAAAAATATTGCCGGGCAGATGTTGACCTGTTGGCAAGCGCGAACACACCCGAGGAAGGCAGGTCACTTATAGAAGAATTACATCCTGACCTTGTCTTTTTAGATGTTGAGATGCCTGGTATGACGGGTGTAGACCTCATAAAAAGTTTTAATGCCCCCACATTTCGCGTTGTTTTTGTTACAGCTCATGATGCCTATGCCGTGGAAGCCTTCCGTGTCAGCGCCGTGGATTATTTGCTGAAGCCTGTCGGCTCTGAAGATGTTATCCAGGTAATTCAGAAAATAAAAAACGACATCAGGAATGAACTGGGAAAACTGACCATTCAATTGCAGCAGCTCGACAAATTATTAAACAATCATTCCGACAACGCAGATCAAAAAATCGGGATCGCGATGTCCGACAAGATCGTCTTCATCACATTTAACAGTATCATCTATTGTGAGGCAAATGGATCCTACACCCATGTTTATTTAACCGAGGGGAAAAAACTTGTTTCGTCCAAACCATTGGGCGAGTTTGAATCACAGTTGAAGGGTAACCGCTTCTTTCGCATACACCACCACTTCCTTATCAACCTCAACCAGGTGAAAGAATTTCAAAGGTATGATGGTGGTTATGTAATAATGGAAAATGGGAAGAGCCTTGAAGTGTCGCAACGAAAAAGAAAAGACTTCCTCGATGCCATCAACGGATTTACGATATAATAATGGAAGCCGCACCTGCCGGGTAACCGTCATGCAGTATGAGGCTTGTATTTATTATTGAAATGGATTGATTTTAAAACCCTCTTTTTTCCCCCAATCTTTTTTCTTTCTTAAGCTTATAGATTTTTTCAACCTCTGTTGTAGTGCCGGCAGTCAGGTTTTCGGAACCAGTTTTTGTGATTACGATGGTGTCTTCAAGACGAAGATGGACCTTGAGGTTTTTGTCTTCAATCAGAGGCTCCACATTAAATACCACTCCTTCAACAAAAGGCTGATCATAGGGACCAACATCATGAACTGCCATACCAACAAAATGGCCTATGTAATCCGGCCACAACGCTTCATAACCATGTTTCACATACACTTCTTTTGCTACTTTTTTAAGGTCGTTCACGGTTACGCCGGGCTTCATGGCCGCAATGACCTTTTCTCCGGCTTCCTTTATACAATTGTACATTTTCAATTGTTCATCGGTGAACTTATCACCAACAGGCCAGGTGCGCGTAATATCTGTGGTGTAGTAATTGTGATCGGGTGCGTAATCAAGTAAAATCACGTCGCCATCTTTCATTTTATGATTATTGGCGTTATAATGCCATGCCAGTCCTCTTTCTCCCGAGGGCGCGATAGCAAAGTATGCCGGGTTCTGGGTGCCTTCATACTGATACACAAAATCGCAGGCTGCCACCACCTGGTATTCATACATCCCGGGGCGTGTTACGCGCATCGCTTCATCAAACCCGAGTGCACCAATGCGTCCGCATTCACGGATGACAGCGATCTCTTTTTCATCCTTAACCCAGCGCATCATATCCAATACAGGTGTTACATCCTTAACAACCACCTGCGGAAAGCGTTCCTTTACTTTATTAATAAAATTTACTTCTTTGGGTAATCGTCCGTCCCAGGGATCATTCATATGACCAACGCGGTGAGCTATGCAGCGGTCTCTTGACATTTCTGCAGTTTCTTCCGGTGCAAAAAGAATATGGAATGCACGGCCTGCTGATGCATAATTATTCAGTACTGCGGTAAAATAATTATTGGAGATTATTCTTGACATTTTATACGTAGCCGCATCTTTCGGGCCGGGAGTTATCCACGCTTCCGTTTTGATATCACCCGACATTCTATCGGGAACAAATAAAGTAGCGGTTTTTGTTTTACCGTCAAGTATCAATCTTGCGTTGGGGACCTCCACACCTGTGAGGTAATAGAAGTTATTATCCTGCCTGAACTTAATATATCCTTCCGGTAATTCCGCTCCATGAAATATCGCGATGGCGTCGCCGATCTGTTCCATTACTTTAGCCCTTCGTTTCGCGAAATCGTCCGGCTTAAAATACTTCCACATTTCCTGCGACCAAACATTATTTACTAATACGATACAAACCAGTAGCAGTTTAAAATATTTCATGATTGAAAAGATTCGGGATTACAATGAATGACCGGTTAAAAGTTACAAAAAAAACCAAGACGCCGGATCGGATTCTTAAAACGCCGGCTAACCCCGGGCCTGATTGTTAGAAATTAAAGCTCATATTCAAATAATAATAACCCCCATTAGTCCCATAAGTAGTTGCCGCATTACCATAAAGGCTACCTCCATCTGTGGGGTTTGCTATTCGGTCGGGGAATACATTGAATATATTGTTAGTGCCAATAGTTACTGTTAGCCATGTTTTGGGATTATACCTAATGCTGCAATCTGTAAGAACCCGGGGTGAAAAAGTCTGGAAAAGCGTATCAACCGGGTTGCCGGAAATAGTAACTGTGCCCGTGTTTCCAAAATAAGTATTGCGCAGGGTGAAACCATATTTCCCCTTATTAATAATAGCAGAAAGTATAATTTTTTCTCCTGGCTGGTCTCTTTTCAAAGTCGTTCTCTCTTCTATACCGAACAGTGTGTTGGTATAGTTGGAAATATTTGTAACGACATCAGTAGATTTCACTTTACCAAAAATTGAATGACGGTTGACATTGGCGGCAAGCGTTATACTAATATTGGTTCTATGAATATTCCAGTTACCATTTAATACGGCATCAACCCCATAAGTTCGCGTATTGATAGCATTTGTATAAAACTGTACATGATCAATGCCCGGATGATCAACCAATATTGCATTGACCTGCTGGTCTGTTCTTCTGAAAATACCGCTCAGTACTATGCGATTTTTAATCTGGATCATGTACCCATCTAAAGTAAAGTTAACCGATGATGAAAGCCTTGACGTAATACCCACGCTTAAATTTGTTGCTCTTTCCGCAGTAAGGGGTTCAATATGAAAAGCTTTTGTAACAGGACTTTCATTATTGAACACCCGGTTGATTTCTGATCTTCCTCTGAAAGACTGCAGGCCCGACCAATATCGTTGCTGCAAACTGGGCGCCCGGTATCCGTTGCTTATAGAACTGCGTATAGAAAATTTGGGGCTGAACTTATATCGAACAGCTAATTTACCTGCAAGGTTGCTTCCAAAATCACTGTAGTACTCATAGCGGCTCGCGGCATCAATGAGCAAGCGATCATCTGGTTCAATCTCCAGATTGATATATACAGAGGAAGCTGAACGATTTTTATTAATTGCATCACTGCTACTGATGCTGCCAACTGAAGGTATTACCCCTCCCAGCTTACCTCCGGCGCCATCATAGTCTGTGTATGCAGCCTCATCTCCCGCCTTTAATTTGTAATTCTCCAATCTCCATTCCGTTCCGTAGATAATTTTAACTGATCTCCAATTACTGCTGTTTTTTACCAGGTTTTTTGTAAAACTGAGGTTATTAATAAGTAAATTATAAGCCAATGTGCCGAGGTAAAAAAATGTTGGCGCTTCTCCTCCCAGAAAATTTTGCTGCGAAGCGTTATTTGAATTTTCAACTTCAAGGCGATTTGTGTTATTGCCGAAAGAGCTGCTCAGCTCCCATTGCCAATTATTACGTATCACTCCCCTTATACCTGCTATAACAGTTGCATCCCAGTTTGCTGATGTAGGCATTGGCTTAATTCCATGTGGGTATATTAATCTGTTTACCCGTGTTGAATCACTCGGAAAACGGTAATTTCCCCAGAAATAATTCTTTTTATAACTAAATGTCGCAGTCCAAAATGCCTTTTGGCTTGCATTGATCGGGTATGCACCATTTACAAGTACAGCAAGACTTTTCAGCTTAGCGGTTCCACTATTTTTTGAGAATATTCCCCTGTCAATTCCATTGGCTGAAAGCGTTGAATCATCTTTCGCTTTTATTCTGGCAGAATCTGCAGGGGTCATTCCAGAACGATAGACTTCATACACGAGACCTTTGTAAATTTCAGATCTTGTTGTTGGAGCCTGCGTTCTTACCTCTCCTGAAAAACCAACAAATCCCTGTTTGTCGGAAGACAGTCTTTTATTCTTTAGCTGCACCCCTTTATACAATCCGATCCATGATTTAAAACCATCCCCGGCATAGTATCGCCCGGTATTAGCATGAATCATTGTTTTGCCACTCGACTCTCTTAGACGAACATTCAATACGGCAGAAATGGCATCTGATCCATATTGAGCGGAAGCGCCATCCCGCAGAATCTCAACTTTCTCAATCGCAATAAATGGAATGGTTCCAAGGTCATTGCTGGTGGAACCTCTGCCAAGATCAGATTTGGGCACTCCATTATTCAACCAGGCAGAAGTATGATACCGCGTATTGTTAAGTAAAATAAGTAAATGATGCGGATCCATTCCTCTATAAGTTACCGGCTCATACATCTTCTGTCTATCCGTGTTAAGCGAAGGAAAAGAATAGAACAGCATTTGTATAAAACCTGGCTGACCGGTTTGGGATAACCTTGCGGAAGAGATCACATCTATCGGAACCGCCGTATTTAAATTACTTCTCATTGTGCCCGTTTTTGAACCCATGATGGTCACTTCATCCAACAGATC
>DASWTK010000264.1:0-4834 GCA_036402175.1 Chitinophagaceae bacterium
GCGCATGCTTCTGCTTACCGGACACGCTAAGTATGCCGATGTGATGGAACTGGCACTTTACAACAGTGTACTATCAGGAATAAGCCTGAATGGAAAAAATTTCCTGTACACAAATCCGCTCGCATTTTCCGATCAGCTACCCTTCCAGCAGCGCTGGTCAAAGGATCGTGTTCCCTATATATCGCTTTCTAACTGTTGCCCTCCGAATGTTGTGCGTACCATTGCCGAAGTAAGTAATTACGCATACAGCATTAGTGACAAAGGACTATGGATAAATTTATATGGCAGCAATGCTTTAAACACGAAATTAAAAGATGGAACGGGAGTGCAACTTCTGCAGCAAACAGATTACCCCTGGGATGGCCGTGTTACCATAAAAATTGAGAATGATCCGAAAAAAAGATTCTCAGTATTTCTGCGAATACCCGGCTGGTCTAAAAACGCTACCCTGAAAGTTAATGGCGAGGCACAGAAATTACCATCGCCTGGAGAGTACGCGGAAATTAACAAGACCTGGCAAAAAGGCGACGTGATAGAACTGATCATGCCAATGCCCGCGGTAATGATGGAAGCAAATCCATTGGTTGAGGAAACGCGTAACCAGGTAGCGGTTAAGCGCGGACCAATTGTGTACTGCCTTGAATCTGCTGATGTCCCTGCTGGTTATAAGGTTTTTGATATCGGGCTGAAACCTGGAACTGAATTTAAAACTGTTAAACTGAATATAAGCGGTAGCAATATTGTAACGCTGGAATGTAACGGTCAATTTGCAGGGAATGGAAAATGGAATGATCAGCTTTATAAAGAAATCGTTGCTGACAATCAAAAAATACCTGTCCGGCTTGTTCCCTATTACTCATGGGGCAATCGCGGACACGCAGAGATGGCTGTATGGTTGCCAAGAAGATAAATACGAATACACTTATTCAATTCTTTCTAAAATAACAGGACCCAGTAAACCCGCGCTTAACAATGGTTTTCCTTCCAGCCTGTAAGGTGCAATTGTGTTGGTAATTCTATTTTCTTCCGGTAATCGCCGGTCACCAATCAGCCGGTTTGCCCAGGTATTGGAAACCTTTATGACAAGTTTGTTATTACCCTGCTTTAATGCTTTGGTAATATCTACGCGATAAGGCGGAGTCCATGTTATGCCACAGGAAATTCCATTTACAATGATCTCTGCTATGTTTGCCAACTCGCCGGTATTCAGAAACACTTGCTTTGAAGTATTAACAACCGTTTTCCAGTTAAACGTGCTCGAATAAACAGCGGTGCCCGAATAATAACGGATAGCAGTATCCGCATTGGTCGACCAGTCGCTCAGCTTTTGAAAGATCACATCTTTTTGAGGGCCGCCATTTTCCTTACTGAAATTTACTTTCCATGGACTGTTGATTGTCTGCACGCGTTTTGTTTCGCTCCAGTTCTTTGACCTGGACTCAGCTTTCAAACTTGTCCTTTGCTGAAATATTACAAACAACGAACCATTTGCCTCTAATCGCAATGGTACAATTGTCCGGTTCTGCAATATTTTCCAGGCAGATGCTTTTTTGATCTGTCCGTTCAGCGGATCGAATATCTCCGGCATCCTGCCATTGATCCTGAATGATAGTTCACATCCCACTGCTTTATTTTCCTGGTTGGATATAAAGTAAATGTCGAAGCCCTCTCCCGCCCTGTGTGTCCAAGCAATTGATGGTTTATTTTCATTTCCATTACCACGAATGACCACATCTGGTTCAAACCCCAATGATTTAAATGAAGAATCATTAAATGGACCGGATATGATCCTGCCTTTTGCATCACTGGATTCAGCTGAATCATGATCAATGCCATTCAGGAGTATGATTGCTCCGGCTTTTACCAGATCATTTACTTTTTTAGATACCTGCGCCGACATCCTATCGCCATTTGGTGACATGCTGCTTCTTCCCGGAAAAACCAATAATCTGTAAGAGCCGGGACTTGCAAACTTCACCTTCCCATTCTCGACTGTTGAAAAATTCAGCAAAGCGTCGCTGTTGAATGAATCATATGAGTAACCATTCAGCGGATCGATCCAGTTTTCAGGATCGGCCATATTGGCCGAATGATTTACACCTGCCGGTAATTGTCGTTGCGGCTGTCCGATATTTTCAAGTCGTTTTTTTTCATTCTCTACTTTCTCCTTTCCAAATATGCCAGGGAGCACTGGCACAAGTCTGTCTGGTAATACCGACCTGGCGGGAATTTCTTCTCCCGTGAACACTGCAACGTCCGCTACAGGATATCCTATCTGAAGTAATGCCTGGCACCGTTTTAAATAATCAATCCATCCCCTGCTTTGCTTCCACCATGTCTGGTCGCGCTGGAAATAAAGTCCGATTGCATCCAGCGTCATTCCCGGCTTCCGGTCCATCCATGGATTGTGCATGAATACGTGAAAAAAAATACGATTGATACCCAGCGCAAGATTCCGGTCTCCAAGCGCCTTCAGCATTCCTGGGTGTTCATCCCATGCCATTCTTAACTGCGTGAAACTTTCTGCCTGTACGATCTGCTTTCCGTAAATATGCGCGGCTGAAATTGCGTCAAGCATATCATTTGGTTTATCATGAGTTGGACTTCTCAGCCAGAATTCCCCCATCGGTAAATCAACATGTTTATAATGGAGCAATCCATCGCTCACCATAGTTGGAGCAACACTTTCCGCGCTGAATAAAAGCCCGTTTTTCTTCGCGAGCTGACTGAGCGTTGTGTAAAACTTATCAGCCACCAGCTCGGCAATGGTCTTTCTTATATCGTGCAGGAATTGTTCAGACTTAGCTGCATTCTCAACCGGGATGCCGGCCATCGCAGGCAGGAAAGGCAGCAGATCATAACCCCGCCGGGTTCTGAATTCTTCCCTGAAGCCCGGACTCCAATTCTGACTACCACATTCCCAGCTATCAACATGGAACTTTTTTATTACCTCACCCGCGAGATCGGGTCCCACCTGTTTGATAATTTCTCCAAACCACTTTTCATACTGAAGAGAAATGGCAACGGGATTGAATTTGTCGCACTCAAGCCCCTTTCCTCCCCCTGCTGTTTCGTTTTTATGTCCTGTAGAGGTATGACCCATTCTCAGGATGGTCCACTCACCTGGTGGCGCATTCCAGTTCAGTCGTCCGTTTGAATCCAGCCGGTCAGTCAGATCAATAATGTCTTTTGAGCGGATGCAAATGCTGTCGGGCACCTGCTCTGATGTGGTTATTTTACTGATGCGCCAAACTTCACCATTTTTACCCTCGTACTGATGCAAGCGGGGTTCGCCTGATAATTCAATTCCCCTGATCCTTAATGATGGTCTCCATTTAGCCGCGTCAAGGTCCTCGGCTCCTGGTTCGGTACCAGTTTTATCAAATACAAATCTGAAATATTTTGCAGTGGTCGCGGGAATAACGTGAGTATAATCAGAATCCCAATCCTGCCAGCCATGCCGTGGCGGCTCCATCCTGCCGACTGAACGAAACTGTTTACCATCATCACTAACCTCGATGATCAGGCGATTCGACTGATAGTTATTCCTGCTGCTGATAACTATTGAGCGGCAGGTAAATGGTTCTGCGAACTGGTATTGGATCCAGCATTGTTCATCACAACCAAATGTTCTGACATTGCCAGGTTCGGTTAGAAATTGTACTGCGCTATCTGTTTTGCTGCTGGTGATAACTGGCTTATCCGTTCTTGTCGAGGAACCACTTCCCGGAGGCGACGGGTATGCGAAAACCGCAATATCCCTGTAGTATCCCTCCAGTGTTTCAGGTTGCGTCAGAATTTCATTGAACAAACCACCACGTATATTTTTTTCAGACCAGACTACCTTTTGCATCGAAAGTTGTGGCGTGATCCATGGCCCACCTGCCAGTGCAAATCCATCACTGACATGAAATCCTAATTTGATCCCGGTTCTTTTAGATTCCTGAACAGCAAAGCGGATCATATCCCACCATTCTGGAGAAAGCTGCACGAAAGTTGAGTCCATCAAAGGCGGACTCGCGGGACCTTTGATCGTCATCAAATAAGCACCGCCGATTCCCGCTTCTTTCATCGCATTAAGGTCGGCAGTAATTCCTTCTTTCGAAACGCTGGCAAGGTGCCAGTACCAGAAAACCCAGGGGCTTGCAGATTCCGGAGGCGAAAGAAATATTTTTCTGAGGTCAATCTGCGGGGATATACGCTGCTGTGCTGTTGCTGGCATGGCAAGCATAAAAATTACACAACTGATCACTAAAAAATTGGCCTGGAAGAAGTGCTGGTATCTGACAAATATTTTCATTTGCGGAACTTAAAATTTTATGCTCCTTGCAGTTTCACCAGGTTTACTCTTTGAAGCCTTTAAAGGAAACAGGTAGAATGAGTATTTATATGGATGGGCGGGAACCTGGTATTTTTCCAGTGGAGCGGCAACATCACTCCAGCTGTCGTTTCCTCCAACACCCATTTGTATAAGATCGATGTTAAGAGTAATATAACCCGCATCTCTCAGCTTGTTTGTGTGTTTCGCATTTTCCAGGTTATCCTGGGTGTATGGCCAGGCGCTCATGCTTAGTAAACTATCCGCCACAACCAGCAATCCATCATCTTTACTATGCAGGTACATCCAACGCACATCGGTGCGGTTACCATTTTCCTGTGGAACCGCATAAGGCTCCATGAACTGATTCAGGGGAAGTGTATATACTCCTGCATCAAATCCATAATTACGGTCGATATAATTTTCCAACGGCCCTTTTCCATACCAGGAAACCGTTTCAAAACTTCTGGCTATTCCTCCCTGCATACCTACCTTGGGTATATTGGGTAAACCGGG
>DASWTK010000265.1:0-3860 GCA_036402175.1 Chitinophagaceae bacterium
GTAGCGGCGCATATTCGTACAGGTAAGAAACGCTATCGACTTTTACTGAAGGATCAAATTGAACGTTCACATAACGGAATGCTTTCGAAAGATCAAGAACAGTGTCAAAGGCGGCATTTGAATTGATGTCCAGTTTGTCCAATGTTTCGCAATGTTCTGTGGAAAGCGCTTCTTCCTGCGATTCGCCATAATAAATATTTAGTTTCCCATTTCCTCTAACACCGTGCAGTTTAATGAACCCAAAGGTTTCCTTACCAAAATCCGCAAGAATTGTATTTGCCTGGCGTTTGATGCTCACTGCGGGTTGTGCCAGTACCGGCAACCGGAAAGCCGACGGAGGTGTTGCGATAGAATTAAAATTCCAGCTGCCGGCTTTCAGCCAGGTGGTACCCGATTGATCAGAAACTTTTCCTGATTGATCGATCCATTCCTTATCCTCATAAGTTACCAACCAGGAAGAATCTGATACTACCTTTTCCCCTTTTACGAAGATCGAAGGAACGTATGCCTGGTTGAAAACCTTTATACTGATCCTGTTTTTGCCAGCAGGCACAGATATTTTCGAAGGTGTTCCCTGAAATGCTTTTCCATTAAGCTTGACAATATAATTTCCTTCCGCCGCTATTCTTACTTCCTCAGGTTCCGTCAGGTCAAAGTCTTTATGAAAATCCATCAGAACAAAATGATTGTCGAGCTTCCAGAAGGGAGGAAAAAACGAACCTCTCTCCGTTCGTCTGTTCTGCATATGATTGGCAAGCCAGATCTCAAAATCACCGGGATACCAGATCCATGTCGCCTGTTGCGCGTTCACGGATGCGAACTGGAGAAACATTAATATTATTAACAGAAACGGGAAAGTCTTTTTCATATCTCAAAGTCAGTTGATAAACCGGAACAATCCCGGTTTTAAAATTTTCATTGTTTCAAAGATGTTTGAGCAGGATTAAAATGATTGATGGGCCGCTGTCCTCTTACAACCTTTTCTTTCAGAAGGTATTTAAATTTAGTTTCAATCCCTGCCTTTTCCCTGATACTTCTGCTTGCTCCGGGGCCATTATTCTCCCATAAATTTCCAGGGCCGTTCGCGTTTTGCAGAAATTTTTCAGAGGGGCACCAATTGTCTTTTACCGTTATGTATGAACTTCCTTCATCGGTATATAGATAAAACCAGTGTGATGGTATATGCGCGTATTTCGCGACATAAATACTGTCGATGTAATTCCCGCTGATGACTGTACCCGGTTGAGCTGATAAAGTATATATACCTGCCACATCATACATGTGCCTGGCATAATGATGTATTTTGTTTGCAATGATCCTGTTATTCCGCATCACGTTCGAAGTCTTTGTCCAACCCCATCCCAGGCTGATGCCAGTATAGGAAACTTCACAGATTTCGTTGTGATCAATGGTTACATCACGTACATAACCTGCTCCTACCCCTACGCACCCCCAGTCTTCATTGGTAACATCGGTTATCATGTTATTGGTGATACGGAGCTCCCTGGTTATTTCCCGTTCATCCGCAGGATTGTAAGGCAGGTGCACTTCCATGGATTCATCTGAAAAATTTCCGGCAAGTATGGCTGTTCCACCAATGTCCCTGAAAAGATTGCCTTCAATCAGCGCGTGTTGATTGCCTTTATGATAATCCAACCCGGTAGACGCAAGATGAACAAAACGGCAATTTTCAAACCCGGTATGCTTCGTGTAGTTCAGTTGTACCGTTGCTGCCGGCCGTCCAACCCATGCCTGGTTTTCCAGCGTTTTTTTATCAGGTGTGCCTGGCACTTCAAGTTTGTAAGCGTCAAGCATGAACATACCTGCCTGATGTGGCACATGTCCTTGCCTGGAAGGCCGAAACCATCCTGCATGTTGAAAGCTTATTCCTTTAAAGTAAATATTTGTTACAGGTTTTTCAGCAACACCTTCGATCTTTACCAGCGTTTCAAGTAAAGGAGCGGTGATAGTGGCCGACTTCATGTCCTCATTACTGCGTGGATAATAGTAAACACGTTTTAGCTTATTGTCGAAATAAAATTCACCCGGCTGATCCAAAAACTGCAATGCGTTCACAAGATAAAATGCGGAGTTGCCTGTTTCTTTCGATATCCATGGCGCAGGCCATGGATGCTCTGATTGAATGCGGCTTTCGGGTTGCTTAAAGCTGAGTTCAGCAGCGCCTTCTTTCATGCTGACAGCTCTGATGCGGAGAAACGCTACAGCCCACCATTGATGGATGACCATCTCCATTCCCTCGGTAAACCTGAATCCGGAATAACCCGGTATTGGAATGCGACAGGTCTCATTTGAATGATCCCATGAGAGAATGCGATCCATACTGTCACCGTCACTTTCCCTTGCACGGATAGCCTTGGCGTCATTTATCCAAAGTTGTCTTATATCGTCGAGCGCTGATTCTGTTGTCCATATTTTGCATGTCACTTCACCGGCTAAATCATTTATCCGTTCAGTTAACTTCTGCCAGTTATTTAACGTAATCCCTCCGCTGATCATAGGAGATTCACCCGGCGCTGCTTCAATAATGGTTGGACTTGTGTTGGTTCCTGAATCTTCTGGCCGTATGAATATTGGTTCTTCCAGTCTGTAAACTCCTCCGGCAACTATGATCTTTATTCCTGGAGTAACGGAAGGATGGTTCAGCCTGCGTAGTTCCCTGGCTTTTCGCAATGCCATCGCAATAGTTGCCAATGGTTTTTCTCTGGTGCCTTCATTCCGGTCCGATCCTGTAACTGCCACATAAATTTCTGCTGCATAGGACTGAAAAGAAAGGACTAACACCATCAGCAATGCAAATAAGTTCAGGCCATTTCTACTGATCGGCATTTATTTCATTTTTGGAAGATCGATTTAACATAGGCGGTGTTTGCTCCGAAATTTTTCTTCACATTACCGGCATCTTTTGCATCCCTCGATCTTTCTATCACAAGCCAGCCTGTCCATTGCATTTTGTCAAGTGCCTGTTTTATCTTCTTCATATCAAGACGCGGATTGTTCTCAAGCCACACGCCATCATCATCTGTGCAATGGATCTGTACGATGTTGTCTTTACCCAATATTTCCATTTCCGTAATCACATCGCGTCCGTTCTTTAATGCATTCGAGAAATTGAAATACGATTTTATTGCAGGGGAGCCTACGTCTTTTAATAATTTCAATTCTTCCTTTGCATCGAGAGCCGTTTCAATTCCAATTACGACACCTGCTTTTTCTGCTAAACTTCCGGCAATTTTCAGTCTGGCAATTACCGAATCACGTAAATCGGGGTGTTTGATAAGATCGCACTGAACACCCATCGGCAGAAAAGCAACCTTTACATTCATCAGCTTCATTGTTTTGATACAATCTTCAATCGACTGAATGAAAACCGGCCGTTGGCAAAATGATTGCGCATAATATCCGGTCATTGCAAGAGATGGAATTTCGAGGCCAAGTTTGCTGGCTTTTTCCATGAACTGCCTGCGAATTGAATCAATCAGTAATTTATTATCAAATGTTGGCCTGTTTCCCAACCCACCCATGTCTACCTCTACCCCGTCGGCCCCGATTTCTTTTGTCAATTGAAACGCGCCGAGTTTCTGACGTTTCAATATCATCAGGTCAACCACGGCGACTTTGTAACGCTGAGTGGTTGATTGCGCAGGAAATGAAGATTCAAATGATTTACTGATGGCTTCAAAGCTTCTGAGTGCATTTGAAGGCAGTTGTTCACCTTTTTCACCAAATACAAACATTGCCGTTTCTGGCTCAATGGTGACCTTTTTTTCATCTATGTTTCCTGTTTCATCCATTACCCGCTTAAGATCAAGATTGAATTTATCTGCCACAAATTCATACAT
>DASWTK010000266.1:0-58341 GCA_036402175.1 Chitinophagaceae bacterium
GGAATATACCAGTGGGCATAGTGTGATTTCCACCGCTACGGGAGAATTGCTTGAACACTTCCTGGGAAAGAATTTTTCATTTACCGATACCACTGAAACATATATCGGGCTGCCTGAGCGGAATTTCAGCTCTTTTAAACAGGCAGCTGATGAAGCCTGCATATCACGACTATATGGCGGTATTCATTTCAGAGACGCCATTGAAAACGGGAGAGAGCAGGGCAAAAGAATCGGTGCATTCATCATTTCAAAATTTCCAGCAGGACTAAGGTGAAGGTCCGTCCACTTCGATGAACGATAAAAATTCAAAATGTAAAATGTAAAATGTAAAATTTGTAACTGTTTTTACATTTTTCATTTTTCATTTTTCATTTTTATTCCAACTATCCATGAATCATTCTTAATCAACCTGTATCTCGTCAATGAACAACCACGCAGGATTGCCGGCACCAGCTTTGCCTTCAGGTATTTGACCGTAATTTTTTGCAACAACCTTTATGTATCTGGCCGTACGGGGAGAAAAATTTACCCTGATGTATCCACTCGCGAAACCGGTATTGTCTTTTTCAAAACTGGTTGAGCTTCCGATGCGGTTGAATTGCTTTCCGTCTTTAGACACAAGGACATCAATTCCTGTGGGAAGGTAGATCCATCCTCCGTTCTGCTCCATTGTATGAACGTTTACAGATTTTATCTCTACCGGCTTCGTAAGGTCGATCGTTGCTTCCATATCGGCTCCGCTCCATCCAAGCCATTCGGGAGAGCTGATCCCATTTTCTGATAAAGCTCCATTTATCAGTCCGAACGCGCCTGTATTTCCGGGGTAACTGGGAGAGGGGGCAGGCTTGAGCGTTATTTTTTTGCCGGTGGCCTTATTAAAAGAAAAACGTTGCGTGATCGTGGCGCCATACTGGTAACCGGTTTCTTTTGTACCACCTAGTATGTTCCGGGCTAGGTACAACCGGCTCTGATTGACAAGTATTGGCGATTTGTAATTATATGGTTTCGACGCTACGATATAAAAAGTGTCCTTCATCACCGTACGGTTTACTTTAGGGTCAGGATGTTTAACGGCAATCTTCTTTTTTTGCAACCTGAATTCGCTGATGACAATGGGATTTGAAGTTTTTGTATTCAGCGTCCAGTACAACCCCGTATTATTTCGCGCAGGCGTGATCGTTGCCCTGATGTCGAAGTATGCTTTGCTGTAGTTTGTTTTCCATTTTTCGTAACGCTTCAGTATAACCGGCAAGCGCTTTTCGAAATTTTTGTAATTTCTTTTTTCCCTGGGCGACCATAAAACTTCACTCAGCGCGGCCAGTCTCGGGAAAACCATGTATTCGACCTTCTTCGGATTTTTCATGTACTCGGTCCATACATTGCCCTGAGCGCCCAGCACAAATTTGTGCTTGTCGGCTGGTAGTTCCGCGGGCACGGGTTCATAACCATAAATTTCATCCAGCGGTGTATATCCACCAATGGTGACTGAATCTTCGTTTTTCGTTTGTGTATGATCGAGATAAACATAATTACCCGGCGTCATTATCACCTGATGATTTTCCTTTGCCGCTTCAATTCCTCCCTTTTCACCTCTCCAGCTCATTACAATGGCGTTGGGAGCAAGCCCGCCTTCCAGGATTTCATCCCATCCGATAATTGTTTTACCCTTGCTGTTGATGTACTTCTCCATACGCTGAATGAAATAGCTCTGCAGTCCATGTTCATCCTTCAGGTTGTATAATTTTATCCGTGCCTGGCACTTAGGGCATTTTTTCCAATGCGTTTTAGGACATTCATCACCTCCAACATGAATATACCTGCCGGGAAATAACGGGATCACTTCATCCAGTACATCCTGCAGGAATTTGAACGTAGAGTCGTTGCCTGCGCAAAAAACGTCATCGAATACTCCCCAGGTTTCCTGAACAACTTTGCCAGAGGATTGCCTGCTGGCATTTGAGATCATGTTGTCGGGGATTTTTGTTTTCTGGTCAGGAAAACAGCTAAGCCAGGGGTAAGCGGCAATGGCAGCGCTGCTATGACCGGGCATTTCAATTTCAGGAACTATGGTGATGAACCTTTTGGAAGCATAGTCCACAATATCTTTTACTTCTTCCTGCGTATAAAAACCTCCGTACCGGATATTGTCATTCCCTTTTCCCGGGTAACGGCCGATGATGGTACCATTGCGCCATGCACCGACTTCTGTCAGTCTCGGGTATTTTTTTATTTCAATCCGCCAGCCCTGGTCTTCGGTCAGGTGCCAGTGGAAGTAATTCATTTTATGAAGCGCGATATAATCGATGTATTTTTTGAGGAAGTCGATAGGCATGAAATGGCGACCAACGTCGAGGTGCAGTCCCCGGTATTCAAACCGTGGCTCGTCTTCGATAGTAGCAACCGGAACGTTTAGTGTACCGGTTGATGTGAGGGGCATCAGCTGTATCAGGGTTTGCACACCGTAAAAAGTGCCCTGATAGCTATCACCCTCAATGCTTACGGACGACGGGCTTATTTCCATTGTGTACCGGCCTTCCTTGCCGGGCTGAATGAAACGTTTTGTAACCAGCCTTATGAAATTGGATGACGATTCCTTTCCCGTCTTCAGCCGGAAACCATAAAATCGTTCCAGGTAATCATTTAAAAAATTAGCGGAATGTTGTTCTCCTTCATCCAGGAGGATGAGCGTGGTTTTATCTGATAGTTGAAAACTGCCGGTTCCGGCAACTGCTTTCATAGGTTGGGGAACAATATTCAACTGGGCGGTTACAGACAGGGTAGAACAGATTAAAATTAAGCCAAGCAATCTCTTCATGTACGTGATTTTACAGTAAGTGCCAAATTTACGACTGATGTAATGACAAAATATTAGCCAAAGTAGTTTAAATAAAAAAAGCCGCTCGCGATTAACGAGTCGGCTTATAATATTTTTATTTTTTCAAAGCTTAAACCATGTATTCCGTTTCAAATCTTTGAAAGTTGTTTTTTAATTCAGTGTACAATTTACGGAAGGTTTCCATCCGGTCGTTCAGGTGAGCATGAACATCCTGCTCATCGGTAGCTTGCATACGGCTGTTAAAGATGTTTTCTACCTTGTTTCGCGAATCAGGCAGGTCGTGCCGTAATTCATCGATCACTTCTTTTTGCCGGATAAAATTGTTTTGAAAATGTTCAACGTGGGCTAAAACTTCGCGGTTGTGATTCCTGCTGGCGAGGTCTGCTAATTCCTGTTCGAAAGATTTGATCTCTTCTTTTGATGAAGAGAGTTCACGCTTCCAGGCTTGCAATTCATCCTGGAACTGTTCAATGGAAACGGTTGATTGCTCCATAGCAGTAAAATTTAGTGAACAATATGGTTTAAGAACTACCCTAATTTACAAATAAAGCCGGGTAAACCAGCAATCCCGGCTTTATTTTTTGACACAGGTTTTCAACCTTTGAAAGCTATGATGGCCAGAACCGAGCTGATGATGGCCAGGTACTGGATGACCCCTGCCAGGAATATGGACCGGACCAGGTCAATTTTGTCTTCCTTTACTAAAAATGTTTGTTTGCATTCCATAAATTCTTCATCAACTTTAAATTTGATAAAATCAACGAGTTCCTGGGCTTTTGCGTCTCCAAATCTTTCTCTCAGGGAATTGTACAATTGAATTTCACTCACTACCATTTCATTCTCTATTTTAACGCAAACTAAAAAATCTTCTATAAATATTTGTCTATTATACGTATATCTTAAAACTTATCCGACTAAGGCGTGCAAGCCCCTGAAATGGCTGAAAATACTGCCCCCCCTTATTTCAAAACCGGCAATACAATAGATGAGCTGTTAGCCCCATCATGATAGACCCTGATCATCGCTTTTTGAAACTCAACGTCGTAGGCCTTATAAATATTCAGGAATTTCTGTGGATTGCGATCAACCAACGGAAACCATGAACTCTGGATCTGGATCATGATCCGGTGACCTTTTTTAAAAGTGTGAGCCACATCGGGCAATACATACTTCACGGTAGTGATCTTATTAGGCTCAAATGGCTGAGGGGTTTCAAAACTGTTTCTGTATTTGCCTCGCATCACCTCGCCTCTCACCAGCATCTGGTATCCACCCATAGGATAAGTTTCTCCACCCAGCCTGCCATTCGGAGACTGATCAGCAGGATAGGTGAATTTATCCGGGAACACGTCAATAAGTTTAACCACGAAGTCAGCGTCGGTCCCGGTTATGCTTACCTTCAGGTCGGCCGTTACCGGTCCTGCCAGGGTTACATCCTCGGTTAATACATCGGTCTGGAAGACCAATACGTCCGGGCGCCTCGCTGCAAAGCGCTGGTCATCGGTCATATAAGCGATTGTACGGGAAAAATGCACGTCTTCTGTATAAGGAACCGGCTTTGCCGGGTCGCTCATGTATTCACTGAAATTATTGCGAACTGATGCCTTACTCCATCCAAGCTTGCCATCGGGCTGCAGATAAATGGGCTTTTCCGAAATACCAGATGGAGGCCAGTTCTCAAACTCCCGCCATTTATTCTCACCTGTAAAAAATATGGTTGACTCTTTCAGTTTGGAAAGATCTCCCTTGCCCTTAAGGTGGTAATTGAAGAAGGGGAGTTCAATGTTGTTCTGGTACCATTCGGCCGTATTGGAAAAGAACCGCACATTCCCTAGTTGCCAGCCGTCCCTGGATGCCCATTGCCCGTGATACCAAGGGCCCATCACGATCTTATTGTTATTTTTTGCTTTTTCTTCAATCGATTTATAGGTTGCCCACGCTCCAAAGCAGTCCTCAGCGTCAAACAGTCCGCCAACCACCAGCGTGGCAGTCCCTTCCGGCACATTATTCACGAAGTTGCGCACATTTCTTGCCTTCCACCAATCGTCATAGTCCGGATGGGCATACAGGTCCTTCCAGAATTTGATGCTATCGCCCATATAATCGGCCAGCTTTTTCAATGTACCAGCTTCAAGATAAAACTTGTAATTATCAAGAGTAGGATAGTCAAATCCTGAAGGCCCGATAGTAGTTGGCTTCGGCCGCGGCTTTCCGAATCCTGAATAGAAAGCAAAAGCATCCATCTGGAAAAAGGCGCCGTTATGATGGAAGTCGTCACCAATGAACCAGTCGGTCACAGGCGCCTGCGGACTAACCGCTTTAAGCGCCGGATGTCCGCTGAGTGCCGCCATCGTACTATAAAATCCCGGATAGGAAATGCCGAATACACCCACACGTCCATTGTTATGCGAGATATTTTTTATCAGCCAGTCGATTGCATCATAGGTATCGCTCGCCTCATCTGTCTGGTTGCCTGTTTTGTTATTTTTGAATGGCCTGACATCCTCAAATTCTCCTTCGCTCATCCAACGTCCGCGAACATCCTGTTTTACCATTATATAACCTTCGCGCATGTAATATCGCAGGTGATTGTTCCAGAACGATTCCCATTTGTCTTCTCCATACGGAGCACATGAATAAGGCGTTCTTCTCAGCAGTACCGGATGCTTTTCCAATGTATCTTTCGGGATATAAATTGAGGTGAACAGTTTAACGCCATCCCGCATCGGGATCAGACGTTCAATTTTGTAATAGTTGTCGCGAATCCATGCGGAATCCTGTGAATTTTGCGCTGTTGAACTTAACGTGAAGAATATCAGCAGCGGAATGATGAATTTTCTCATTGTTTAATTTTCAGGCCTTAAATTTAATGAATTAGCTTTCCGCTTCATTTAAATTATGGGAACAAACGAACTGCTCATCGCCAGATTTTACACTGCTTTCCAGCAGTTGGATCATAAAACAATGCGTGACTGCTACAGCGAAGATCCAATCTTTAATGACGCGGTTTTCGGAGTTCTTGAAGGGGAGGAAGTAGGCGCCATGTGGGAAATGTTATGCACTAACGCCCGTGATTTTTCATTAGTGTTTTCCAATATCAAACTGCTGGATGAGGAATATGCCACCTGCAACTGGACTGCCAGGTATACATTTTCAAAAACAGGCCGAAAAGTGGTGAATAAGATCAAGGCGCACATGCGCATTCAGGATGGAAAGATCACTGAACATACCGATGAATTTGATATCTGGAAGTGGAGCCGTCAGGCGCTGGGTTTGCCGGCAATCCTGCTTGGTTGGAGTGGGTATATGAAAAACAAGATCAGGGCCAATGCAAAGAAAAACTTATATAAGTTCATGGAACAACGTCTCAAATAATCAAACCTGTAATTATTAAATGTTATGGCTACCCGCAGGAATTTTCTACATACTTCATTGCTTGGCTCATTGGGAATAGTTGTAAACAGAAATGACCATGAAGTACTTTATGGAAATGTAACCGGCAAGCCGGTTGTTGTTTCCACCTGGCCAAATATAAAAGCAAATGCGGAAGCATGGACCGTTCTCGGCAAAGGCGGAAAGGCGCTTGATGCAGTTGAGGCGGGAGTCAGAATACCCGAAGCCGATCCATCTGACCAGAGTGTTGGCTATGGCGGTCTTCCCGACAGGGACGGTCGGGTTACACTGGATGCCTGCATCATGGATGAACTTGGAAACTGCGGAAGTGTAATGTGTCTTGAACATATAATGCATCCTATTTCCGTAGCTCGGCTTGTCATGGAAAAAACCCCTCACGTGAACCTGGTAGGTGATGGCGCATTGCAGTTTGCGCTGGCCAATGGATTTAAGAAGGAGAGCCTGTTAACTCCAGAAAGTGAAAAGGCGTGGAAGGAGTGGCTGAAAACCTCAAAGTATGATCCAATGATCATCGACAGACTGTTGAAAGAAAAAGATGGCACAGACCATCCGGTTCCGGGCCAGATTCAAAATCATGATACCATTGGAATGATAGCCATGGACGCGAAGGGACAGATCAGCGGGGCCTGCACTACAAGCGGAATGGCTTACAAAATGCATGGGCGCGTAGGTGATTCGCCGATTATCGGCGCAGGACTATTCGTGGATAATGAAGTTGGAGCAGCTTCGGCTACTGGTGTGGGTGAGGAGGTAGTTCGCATTTGCGGCGCTCACACGATAGTTGAGTTGATGCGCCAGGGCATGAGTCCTGAGCTAGCCTGCAAAAAAGCAGTTGAACGGCTGGTAAGGATCAGGAAAGAAAAGGTAAAAGGGGTTCAGGTCGGATTCATTGCTATCAATAAAAAAGGCGAATTCGGCGGATATGCACTTTTAAAAGATTTCAGTTACTGTGTTCAAACCGCAGCAGGAGTTAAAGTGTACCAGGCTAAAAGCCTGCAATAAAAATCATCATGTCAGACTATCAGCTTGAAATTGCAACTTCCGATTTTTTATCTTCATTGGCTGCGGTTAACGGTGGCGCCGACCGTATTGAATTATGCGATAATTTATCAGAAGGCGGCACCACCCAAAGCTATGGCGCCATCAGGCTTTGCCGTGAAAAGCTATCAGTTGCTTTGTTTCCGATAATCCGACCAAGAGGAGGTGATTTCCTTTACACTGCAGAAGAGTTTGAAGTGATGATGCACGATGTTGGATTGTGCAGGCAACTGGGTTGTGATGGAGTAGTGATCGGTTTACTGAGTTCAGACGGCAGCATTGATACGGAACGAAGCAAGCGTCTTATAGATCGGGCTTACCCGATGGAAGTAACTTTTCACCGGGCATTTGACCGTTGCCGCGATCCCTTCGAGGCACTCGAACAATTAATACAGATCGGATGCACCCGCATTTTAACATCGGGTCAGCAAACAACGGCACCCGAAGGTTCCGGCCTGATAGCTGAATTGATAAAAAAAGCCGATGAGCGCATTGTGATCATGCCGGGATCCGGAGTCAGAAAAGAGAATATAGGAGAGTTGGTAAGTTTAACCGGCGCTACCGAATTTCATTCATCTTTAAGAACCAGGATTGAAAGCCGCATGCAGTATCGCCACCCTTCATTTGCCGGTTCGGCTGAATCGTATTCACAGTATTCCGTGCTGGAGAATGACGTCAAAGCTTTGAAAGAAGCACTCCTTCAACATTCCAGGACCGCGTCCGATATTGAAGCATTATAATTTTACTCCACCTTGGATATCTTCAACAGATTAGTAGGCAGGTGAGCATGTACTGGAAGGCTTCCCGTATTTACCACAATATTTCCCGTGCTGATAAATCCTCTTTCCTTAAGAATTGCGATCTGATCCAGCACGATATCGTCCATACTGTTCTCTTCATCGTAGAAGAATGCACGCACACCCCAGCTAAGGCTAAGTTGATTGATGAGTGTTCTTTCTTTTGAAAAGATGTATAACGGAGCTTTGGGGCGGTAGCTGCTTAGCACAAAGCCTGTATAACCGCTCTGTGTCATCCCTATCAGCGCATCGGCATTTACATCTCTTGCGAGCTTGCATGCATTGTAACATATCGCGTCGCTCAGGAACGAAGGTGAGTGTGGCTGCGGTATCAGTTCGTCTTCCAGGTTATAACGGTAATCAGTACGTTCTACTTCCATGATGATCTTGCGCATGGTTTCAACTACAAGCTGCGGATGCTGGCCCGTGGCGGTCTCCCCACTCAGCATAACCGCATCGGCCCCTTCCAGTACGGCATTTGCAACGTCGGTGATCTCGCTCCGGTTGGGTTTGATGCGATCGATCATGCTTTCCATCATCTGGGTCGCAACAATCACAGGTTTCGCGCGGTGAATACATTTGCGGATGATCTGCTTTTGTATCAGCGGCACCTGTTCAATGGGAAGCTCAACACCCAGATCTCCTCTGGCGATCATGATGCCATCGGATTCAACAATGATATCACGGATATTAGTAAGCGCTTCAGGCTTTTCAATCTTTGCAATGATCTTGCTCTTGCTCTTTTTTTCCTGCAGTTTATTTCTGAGTATGATAATATCCTTAACACTGCGGACAAACGAAAGCGCTACCCAATCCAGTTGCTGTTCGATGATGAAGTCAAGGTCAACCAGGTCTTTTTCGGTAAGCGCGGGTAACGAAACCTTTGTGTCGGGAAGATTGATGCCTTTCTTTGATGAAAGAATGCCTCCCATGGTTACTTCTACCTTCACTTCCTTATTACGGGTGATCTCTACTACTTTAACTTCCAGTTTACCATCGTCTATCATTATCAGGTTACCCACCTTTACATCGAGGTGAAGGTTGGGGTATGAGACATAGATCCGTTCCTTATTTCCCGGAACCTTTTCATTGGTGAATGTGAGTACTTCACCCGGCTCAACATGCATGCTGCCACTTTCAATTTCACCCACCCGTAGTTTTGGTCCCTGCAGATCGCCGAGTATTGCAAGATTGTAAGGTTCGGTGAGGTTGATATTGCGGATATATTCAATGATCCTCAGTTTATCCTCATGTGAACCATGAGAAAAATTCAATCTGAAAACATTCACACCTGCTTTTACAAGCTCAAGCAGTTTTTCCGGCGTGTCGCAGGCCGGACCTACGGTAGCGACAATTTTTGTACGATGAAAGGCATGTGTGAGACCTGCCTGCTTATCCATCTGTTTATGCAAGTATTTTGATACGTTCTTACTCATTTTTATTTTTTCTGTCAACCGGCATGTGACCGGCCGGTTATTAGCGAATTAAGATGCAAGGATCTTCACGATCCTGAGCCAATCTTCACTGATGCGCTGTTTGGATTTAACAGCCTTTTCAAGGGGAATGTAGTTCATGCCGTTGTTCTTGATGCCGACCATTACATTATGCCGTCCTTCAATAAGGCATTCTACTGCAGCATAACCCATGCGGCTTGCAATCAGCCGGTCGAGGCAGGTAGGAGATCCGCCGCGCTGAATATGACCCAGTATGCACACCCGCGTCTCTGTCTGTGGCATTCTGTCCTTGATGATCCTGGCTATTTCATTTCCGCCAAACTCATCGCCCTCAGCGACCACCACCATGTTTACGAGCTTTTTTCTTTTCTCTTTTTCCTGAAGGGAAACGATAAGTTCATTGATATCTGTCTTGCGCTCGGGGATGAGGATATTTTCAGCTCCTGTTGCAATGCCACTATGGAGTGCGATGTAGCCCGCGTCACGACCCATCACCTCAATGATAAAAAGCCGGTCGTGCGCGTCTGCAGTGTCCCTGATCTTGTCAATCGCTTCTACAGCTGTATTTACCGCGGTATCAAATCCGATTGTAAAATCAGTGCCTGCTATGTCCTTGTCAATTGTTCCAGGTAGTCCGATACAGGGGATGTCAAATTCACGGCTGAACGCATCAGCGCCCCTGAACGAGCCATCACCACCAATGACAACCAGGCCATTAATGCCAAGGACCTTAAGATTTTCGTATGCTTTTTGTCGTCCGTCAGGTTCCAGGAACACCTTGCTGCGGGCTGTCTTCAGAATGGTTCCGCCTCTCTGGATGATATTGGCCACTGAACGGGAGTGCATGGGCACAATATCGTTCTCTATCAAACCCTGGAAACCACGCATGATTCCAAACACTTCCAGACCATGATAGATTCCGGTACGAACAATTGCTCTGATGGCGGCATTCATGCCAGGAGCGTCGCCGCCTGAGCTAAGAACGCCGATCTTAGTTACTTTGTTAGCCATTTAACAGGTTAACCCAATTTGGTTTAAAGTTCATCTAATGTTCAGCAAGAATCGTTAAAAGGTTTTCTTTTTTCGGGCGGTCAAAAATAAGGTTTTTGAATTTATTCGCCCCTTTCCCTTTAGAACCCCCTCTTTTACACGAATTCGAGCCTCCGGTTACTGGCTTCCATCCCCTGTTAGTTGTAGCATATTTATGTGATACCGCTTTCTGTCACAACTTATTCCGCAATATGTCTTTGATGCAAAAGTTTCAAAATGAAAAGGTTTCCGGACCAGGTGCCTGAAGTGGCCGCCATCGGATTTTGCCCTCCGGTCATTTTACTCCGGCCTTCTTTGAATAAACGCGGAACAGTCCGGGATGTTCAGCATTTTATAACCATGAAATAAAAAACAATGCAATTCCTTTTATTAATTCTTTTCTGGATCTGGAGTTCCGGTTTCGAACCCCGGATCACAAAAAACACGACAAAAATTGAAACCCTTACCATCAAGCTGCTTTCGTTCAAGGGTAAATCGGATGGACAGAAGAACGTCCTTAACTGGCAAACCACTTCTGAACTCGATACCCGTGAGTTCATTATTGAAAAATCGAACGACGGAAAGCAATTTGAGCTAACGGCCTGGATCAGGCCAAAAGGCAATTTGCACGGTCCAGCCTTTTACAGTTATACCGATGAAACAGCCGGGACTACCACTTATTACCGGTTGAGAATGGTGGATTCGAAAGGCAGGGAGCAACTCAGCAATGTTATTTCCATATCAAGGTCAATAAACAAAAAATAACTGCCGGGATTTTTTTACCGGGCTGTTGTAACAATTTAATTCTCCTGACATGCTTCTGAAAACGTTCATGCTGATAAACCTTCTTGGGTTTTCATTTATAGTTAGCCAGGCTTTTTTTTATCTGCTTGCTTTGGGCAATGCGCAAAAAAATCTTCAGGCACCCGCTTATGTTGAACTGAGAAATCTCATTGATCGTAATCTCATGACAAAGTTCAGGATTGTTTATTATGTAACCCTTGTAAGCAGCATAACGGTAGCGCTGCTTACCATTCATGAACCGGCAGGTTTGCTTTTCATTACTTCCGCGATAGCGTGCGTAGCGCTTTGGGTGGATGTGTTTGTGATGTTCAGGGGAAATATTCCATTGAATAAGATCATCCAGACATGGACGCCCGATAATTACCCCGGCAACTGGAAAGACTACAGAAATCGCTGGTTTAAATATTACGAGCAACGTCAGGTAGCCTGCATTATAGCTTTCCTGTCCCTCCTTACAGGCATCATCCTTACCTAAACAAGCAGTTTTTCATTTTACATTTTACATTTTTCATTTTTCATTTACCATGCTCCTCCTCCTAAACATAATACTCTCTCTCTCCATCACCCCCCTCTCATCTCATACTGGTTTCAAATTCCATAAAGCAGATTATTCTTCATTGCTTTCCATTGAAACAATTGTAGGCATTAATAAAGCTGCCAGGGGGTTTGTGGGATTTTCCCGGCATGGCAGAATCATAGATGCCTGGTATTTTCCGGGAAAAAGCAATCTGAATGCAATAGTGATCGGTGGTATGCATGGTTCTGAATTGTCATCAATAGAAGTAGCGAAACAACTGATTCTACAGTTGCAGGAACACCAGCCATATTATAATGTGATAGTGATCCCAAGCCTGTTTCCCGATAATGCCGAGGTTGCGAAAACTGATTCTGCTGATGCTGATAATTTGTCAAACACCGGCAGGTACACTCATCGGCACGCTGCCGATCCAAACCGGCAGATGCCACCATTGGGAAAGGCATTCAGAAAGGAATTGCCCTTTGATCATATGGGAAGGGTTATTGAATTGGAAAATCAGTTGTTGCTTGAGCTGATCGGAAGTTTCAAACCTCATCGCATTGCAAGCATCCACGCGATAAGAAATACTGAACGAGCGGGCATTTATGCTGATCCGCGCGCGGATAGCAAAGGTTTCGCACTAGGATTTGAATCAGACAGCAGCCTGGCTGTTGAAATGGCGATGCACATAAGCGAAGGGGGAGGGAATGCTCCGGGCAATCAACTTGGTCAATCACCCACTGCGTTATATTATAAAGATCCACCGGTGGCTTCGCCAGGTCACCTGCAAAAAAGAAGCACCTGCGGATCCGCGCTTGCCAATAACCGGGGGCATGGCATTTCACTGGGCGGCTGGGCAACCACTGCAATTGAAGATCGCTCATATCAGACAGGTAACCGTCACGCGATCCGCGTTCTTACGATAGAATTTCCGGGTTATAAAACGCCTTTACAGTATGCTGATGAAAAGCTCCGGCAACAATGCGCCATTCAGATTAATCAATACGCAAGTGCTATCGGTAAGATCTTTCTTGGAAATCATCATGTGGAAAAAGTAAATGTAAATGAAGTCACAAAAATTGCAAACAGTCGTCAATGACAATAATTGATGAATGAACACATAGCATTTAGTTCAAATTGAATGGAGTCAATAATTCCATATAAACGATCGGTAGGGCTGATAACAATTATATCTGGTATGGTTGCTATCATCAGCAACGTATTACTGGCTATGAGCGTGCATTTCAATTTTGACGCGTTCACAAATCCTGTGATGATCTTCTCGATGGAATATATCGATACAGGTTTATTGAAATGGGGGTTGATAGCCGACATGTTTGGTTTTTATCTTTTGCTGTTACCTGCCGTTTTTTACCTGTATATCTGGATGAAGGAGCAATCCAACTGGGGCCATCTCGCCACTTTTTGCGGAAGCGCCTATGTGCTGACAGGTGCAACAGGCGCCGCAATACTCGCAGCTGCCTGGCCTGCCATTCTGAATCAATATGCCTTGTCGGAGATCAGGGATCAGCCTGCGCTCAGAAGCGATTTCAGTCTGGTGACCAATATCGTTTATGCCGGAATGTGGAATATGCTGGAAGTGTTGCTGGCCGGAATATGGTGGCTGGTGATAGGGCGGTTACTGCTCCGTCAGTATAAATTTTTCGGAGGCATTACCATTCTGCTTGGAATTGTTGCATTGGTGAATGGTGTGGCGAATATAACGGGCATGGTTAGTCTTTCAGCAGTGTCGCTGAACATTTACCTGGGGTTGGCTCCCGCATGGGCGATCTGGCTTGGTTTAACACTCATTCTGTATAAAGTAAAACTAGCAGCATAATCTTTAATTCTTTTACCATGATCAGGAAAATACTAAAATGGACAGGCATTATCATCACCTCAATTTTTTTATTGGTGACTACAGTGATATTAATGCGCCAGAACCTTAAATACGAAGCGCCTTATCCTGCGATCACTGCATCAACGGATAGTGCGGTTATAGCAAGGGGCAAATACCTTGCTTACGGCCCTGCGCATTGTGCCAATTGTCACGGCGCTCCCGGTTCGGAACAATTGACAGATAAGGGAGAAGAAGTTGCAATGTCAGGCGGAATCAAATTTGCCTTGCCGTTGGGTGATTTTTATGTAAAGAACATTACTCCTGATAAGGAAACAGGCATCGGCAGTTTTACCGACGCGGAGATAGCGCGTGAACTGAGGTATGGGATCAGGCCCGATGGCAGCGCGCTTTTGCCTTTTATGCCATTTCACAACGTCAGTGATGAAGACCTTACTGCAATCATTTCCTTTCTGAGAAGCCAGAAGCCTGTGAGCAATAAAGTGCCTGAGAATACTACAACCGTGCTTGGGAAGGTCATCAAAGCATTTCTGCTGAAGCCTGAAGGACCAAAAGGTGAAGTGCCGAAAATGGTCAGGCGGGATACGTCTGCTACCTATGGAAAGTACCTGGCACATAGCGTTGCGAATTGTTATGGCTGTCATACCAACCGCGACATGAAAGGCGCTTTCATAGGCGAGCCATTTGCAGGAGGCATGACAATGGAGTCTTCAGTGGAGCCTGATAAGTATTATTTTATCACACCAAACCTGACCCCCGATTCAACAGGAAGGTTATTCGGATGGACGCAGGAAATGTTTATCAAGCGGTTTCGCACCGGAAGATTGCTGCCCGGAACACACATGCCATGGGGACCTTTCAGCCGCATGAGTGACGATGAACTGAAGGCAATTTATAATTACCTGCAAACTGTAAAACCGGTAAAGAATCATATTCCGCAGACGAGGCTTGAGAAGACAAATGAACAGTAATCAACATTATAAACAGGGACCCGCATCCGGATTACCTTAAGACAGGCGGTTTTCAATTTGAAGTAACATCATTATGCTATCTCATTTCCACATCTTCGTACTATTTTGCACCCGGCGGCGGCTGGCTTACAGCGTATTTCTTATCTTGTACGTCATAGAAATGCTGGCAGCCGTATATGGTGACTGTGTTCAAAAACTTCATTATTGCTGTACTGATGCAATTGGCAGGTTGCGGCCTGCTTTCGGCTCAGTCATTTGATTTCGGATTCAAGCACCTCACAACAGACAATGGTTTGTCGCACGATAAGATACAGTCTATCATGCGCGATAACCAGGGCTTCCTCTGGTTCGGAACAATGAATGGTCTGAACCGTTTCGATGGAATGCAGTTTCGCGTGTTCACCAATAAGCTCGACGATTCAACTTCACTGATTCATAATTATATTACTTCTACTGTCTGCGACCAGGATGGATATATCTGGGTTGGAACAGGGGAAGGCCTTTGCAGGTACGATCCTCATAAGCAGAAGTTTCGTGCATTCAAATTCCAGTCGAAGCCCGAAATAAACATAGCGCAGGTTGGGCAGACAACTGACGGTCGCATTTATGTTATTCACGACCGGAAACTTTTCAGTCTTGATTCAAGAGGCTTTAGTGTAACGTTGTTAAAATTGTTACCTGAGGATGCGCATTATGCCAGAATGTTCTCCGCGCCCAAAGGAAATTTGTGGATTCAGGTGAGGGGGGCTCTTTACCTTTTTCATACCAAAACGAATCAGCTTGAATACATCATGGGGAATGATGATGATCACCGTGACGCTTCACCCGGTATAATGACGGTATATACCGACCCGCATGAAGTTACCTGGATCGGAACCTGGGAAGCTGGTCTTTTCCGGTTTGATGAACAAACCAGAATGTGCAGGAATGTTTCAGTAAAGCTTGCATTCATTGTTTCCATTGTCGCGGATTTGAATTTTTCGGAGAACAATCTGCTTTGGATGAGCAGCGGCTACGCTGGGCTTGCTCAATACAATATTAAAACCGATCAGGTCATAGAAATGCCAAAGCATGTTCAACAACCCTGGAGCCACAACGGAGGTAGGGTAGTTGCTTTTTTCAGAGATACAATCAATGGCATTCTGTGGGTAGGTTCAGAATTCGGACTGGAGAAATTCGACCCAAGCACCGAACATTTTGCACGCAAAATGCTTCCTTCTTCCGGCGCTATCGGACAGTTCCCAAGCGTGAATGGCGTTATCAGGGATAAAACGGATACAAGCGGCAAAACCTGGTGGATCTCGTCATGGGTTGGTGGCGTGTACAAATGGAACCGTCAAACAGATGAACTGACAAGTTACAGTCACAAGCTGTATTCGCATGAGGTGTTCGATATTCAGCAGGATGATGAAGGAAATATCTGGCTCGCCGAATGGAGAGGTGTGCAGGTATTTAACCCAAGAACCAATCAATGGAAGCTGATTGACTCCTTTATCCGCAACGATACCGTTAGTACCAAAGTACTTCGCCTTTTCAAAGACAGCCGGGGTGATATGTGGATCGCTAACAATTACGATGGCTTGCACCGGTACGACCATGTAACCAAAAAGCTGATCCGGTATCGCCTGGCGTCGGTGCTGGATAAGCCCAGAAATATCTGGGTAAGTTGCATTACGGAAGATAGTAAAGGCAATATATGGCTTGCCGGTGGGTATCATACTTTCTTCATTTCTCCCGATGGCACAATCAGGGAGCTGAAGCTGAAATCTGAAAATGGAAATACAGCCGTAAGCATACCTTCATTCAGCCTGGCAATTGACAAAAAGGATAATCTCTGGCTGGTAAGCCAGTCGAAGCTGCAGAACATAACAAGGGATGGAAAACTGATCAAGGTCTATAATCAGCAGAATGGCCTTATGGGCACTTCGCCCAATTATATGCTCGCCGATCAGCAGGGATACATCTGGGTAGCCACAGAAAACTCACTGCACAGACTGAATCCGGAAACCGGTCATTTCAGGTATTACAAAAAAGAAGACGGATTATTCAGCAACAACATTATGGAGCCGATGACCATCGCAGACAACGGCGACCTGTTCGTGGGCTTTCACAATGCCTTCAGCTATACAAACATTTTTACACTCAACCACCGCAATGCAACCGTTCCCTTCATATTTACCGGCATACAGGTGGAAGACAGAAAGATCAGCCCCATAGAAATCAGTCAGGTTACCCTGCAACCCGGTGAAAATTCACTGGATGTTGATTTTGCCGCGCTTGATTTCAGCAAGCCCGAAAAGATCCAGTACGTATATTGGATGGAGGGGGCCGAAAACGAATGGGATACCACAGATCAGCGCACACTCAGCTTTACCAATCTTTCGGGTGGCAACTATGTGCTGCACCTGAAGGTGATGGGTCCAAACGGTGTTGCAAGCAAGGAAGAGCTCACGCTGGCGATTAAAGTGATACCTCCTTTCTACAGGACCTGGTGGTTCTGGATGTTGGTGGCATTCGGACTCGGATCCATCCTGTATTCTTTTTATCATATCCGGAAAGAGCAGCGGGCAAGGCTTGAAAAGATCAGGGATCGTATCGCGACCGATCTTCATGATGATATGGGATCCACCCTCAGCAGCATTCGCATTTTCAGTGACGTTGCAAAGAATCAGGTTGCCGCCACACAACCACAGGTGGTGCCCATGCTTGAAAAGATCAGCAACAATGCCAGCCAGCTATCCGATAATATGCAGGATATCATCTGGACCATCAAGCAGGACCACGACCGGCTGGAGGACCTCGTAGCCCGGATCCGTGAATTCGGCCTTAAGTTATGCGACGCGAAAGACATCGTATTTAAAGTGCATATTTCCGATTCGTTCAAAACTTCCAGGCTTAACCTTGAGCAAAGGCGAAATCTTTACCTGATCTTTAAAGAGTGCCTGAATAACGCCATCAAGTATTCAAACTGCACGATCATCCAGTTATTCATAACACAGCAGCGAAGACATCTGAAAATGGTGATAGAGGACAATGGCAAAGGTTTCAGTGAGGCCGGCATTACAAAGGGAAATGGATTAAGCAATATCAGGAAGCGGGCACAGGAAATAGATGGCAACGCAACCATTGAATCGGTGCCGGGTAAAGGCACCAGGATCGATATTCTGGTTGACCTGCATTAAGATAATCACATTAAAATGCTATACCCGGCCTGCCACAAAGGAATAAATTTGCAATATGCAAGAGAAGATAACGGTTGTGTATTATGAGGATAACAGCAGCCTGAGGGAAGGCATTGCTTTTCTAATTCAGTCTGCCCCCGGTTTGGAACTGCTGGCAACTTTCAGTAATTGCGATTCGGTTAAGACTGATATGGAAGAACTGAAGCCGGATGTTGTATTAATGGATATCGACCTTCCCGGAATCAATGGAATTGAAGCGGTGACAATTGTAAAAGCAGCTTCTCCCAAAACACAGGTCATGATGCTGACCGTATTTGATAACGAAGAAAAAATATTTCAGGCCATCCGAAATGGAGCAAGTGGGTATCTCCTTAAAAATACATCGCCAAACGAGATCATCGATTCCATATTCGACGTGTATCGCGGCGGATCGCCAATGACCGCAAACGTAGCGAGGAAAGTATTGCAGTACTTCCAGCTTCAGCCCAAAACACAGAAAGTTGATTATAATTTATCTGACAGAGAACAGGAAATTCTGAAGGGACTTGTAAGCGGCTTCAGCTACAAGCTCATCGCAAATGAATACTTCATCAGCATCGATACCGTGCGTTCGCATATACGTCACATTTATGACAAGCTTCATGTCAATTCTAAAACCGAAGCGGTGCTGAAAGCAATCAATGAAGGATTGGTTTAGCATATACCCGAAACCGGGTATATCGGTTAACATCATTTAACAATCATAGTGTACGTTTCACATATTCATGCTATTGAAATCGCATGTTAATCACATCATCTTTGTGGTGCATTAAACATCAACCATCAAAGCTGTCGAATAACAGCAAAATTATTAGCCATGTCACAACAATTGAATTTACTGCACGCAGAGTGCAGGTCGTACGCGCAAAAACTTACAAGGAACACAACGCTTGCCGATGATCTTGTACAGGAAGCCATTACAAGATATTTTACAGGAGATGTAAAAATTATTTCCAACAAGCAAGGTTACATCAAAAAAACAATTCACAATCTTTTCATCAACAACATCAGGACTGAGAAAAGACAACGTGTGTTTACCGCGCACACATTGAAAACGGAAACGGCAACTTTTAATCCCGCGTTCCGTTATGAAACTGAAACCGAATTGAAGCAGTTGTTCAACCTCATGGAGTCAGTATTGACGCCACATGAAAAAGCTGTTTTCATTCTGAAAAAAGGTTTCGAAAAAGAATATGAATGGATTGAAAGCAAATTCGGCATCAGCTATGACAATTGCAGGCAATTGCTTCATCGCGCGAAATCAAAACTGCGCAGGAGAGAACCTTCCGCAACATTCGCCGATGGCCAGCAGCTTTACAATGTATTTCTGAAAGCTTCGCGTAATGGTAACATTAATGAACTTGTATCCTTTCTGAAAGAAGATATAGCAGCCATGAATTGATCCGGCAGTCAAGCGGCAGATCCGGAATTTTTCTACACCAGCGGCAATCAACCGCTGGTTTTTTTACGTAATCTTGGTGACTAAAACTCCTCTAATATGAAACGGTACCTGAAGCTATTGTTGTTATTTGTTATTCCTTTTACACTTCATGCGCAGTTTCAATACCCCGTAACCAGGAAGGTAGATCATACCGATGAATACCACGGAACCAAAGTAGCAGATCCCTACCGATGGCTGGAAGACGACAACAGTGCAGATACTAAAGCCTGGGTTCAGGAACAGAACAAGGTAACCTTCGATTACTTAAACAAAATAACATATAGGGCGCAATGGCGAAAGCGCATTGAGGAAGTCTACAATTATGCCAAATACTCGGCACCCTCAAGAAACGGCGAGTACTATTATTTTTATAAGAACGATGGATTGCAGAACCAGTCCGTGCTATACCGCCAGAAGGGACTCGATGGGCAACCCGAACTTGTGATCGATCCTAATAAATTATCGTCAGACGGAACAACAGTTATGGCGGGATTCAACGTATCGCGTAATGGAAAATATGCTGCTTATGGGTTATCGAGGGGCGGATCTGACTGGCAAACCTTTTACGTTCGTGATATGCAGACCGGTAAAGACCTTAGTGATGAGCTCAAATGGGTGAAGGTATCGGGTATCGGCTGGCAGGGTGATGGGTTTTATTATAGCCGTTATCCTGAACCAGAAAAAGGAAAAGAGCTTTCTTCGAAAAACGAAAATCACCAGGTATATTATCATAAGGTAGGTACGCCTCAGTCTGAAGACAAGCTCGTATACGAGGATAAGGCCAACCCGCAACGATTCCACACCTCGTTTACCAGCGAAGATCAGCGGTTCACTTACCTCACCATCAGCGACCGCGGCAAGGGCCTTAACGGGAACGCGATCTGGTATAAGGATAGCAAGAGCGGTGATGAAAATTTCCGTCCATTGATCAGGGAAGTTGGAAAATATATTTATGGGGTGGTTGATTTTATCAACGGAAAATTCCTTGTTCGTACCAATAACGGCGCAGCAAATTACAGGCTTGTTCTGATTGATCCTGCAAATACTGCTGAATCGGCCTGGACTACATTCCTTCCGGAAAAAGAAGAACCAATGCAAGGTGCCGGAACTGCGGGTGGAAAATTATTCGTGAATTACCTTAAAGACGTAACCACAAGGATCTTTGTTTACAATTATGATGGGAAACTGGAGCAGGAGGTAAAACTCCCGGGTCTGGGTTCGGCAGGTGGTTTTGGAGGATGGGATGACGATAAGTTTGTTTTTTATACATTCAATTCATTCACTACTCCGCCGACCATTTACCGATATGACATCGCATCAGGTAAGAGTTCGGTCTTTCGTCAGCCTGAGATAGCGGCCTTTAATCCTGCTGAATATGAGACAAAGCAGGTTTTCTATCCTTCAAAAGACGGTACAAAGGTGCCGATGTTCCTGGTTTACAAGAAGGGGATAAAGCTGAATGGAAAGAATCCTGTGATCCTTTACGGATATGGTGGCTTCAATATCAGCTCTATGCCGGGATTCAGTGCAACGCTGGTTCCATGGCTTGAGCAGGGAGGCGTATATGCGCTCGCGAATTTAAGGGGAGGCGCAGAATATGGTGAAAAATGGCACGAAGCCGGAATGAGGTTGAAAAAACAAACGGTATTCGATGACTTCATTGCCGCAGGAGAGTACCTTATCAAAAATAATTATACCTCTAAGGATTATCTGGCTATCCGGGGCGGATCAAATGGTGGGTTGCTCGTTGGAGCTGTTATGAATCAGCGGCCTGATCTTTTCAAGGTTGCCATTCCGCAGGTTGGTGTAATGGACATGCTGCGGTTTCACAAGTTTACCATCGGCTGGAACTGGATCGCGGAATACGGTTCAAGCGATAGTGCGGCAGATTTTAAAAACCTGTACGCGTACTCGCCGCTTCATAACCTGAAATCGGGAGTGCAGTATCCTGCTACGCTGATAACTACCGCAGATCATGACGACAGGGTTGTACCTGCTCACTCATTCAAGTATGCAGCCACTATTCAGGAAAAGCACCAGGGTACTAACCCCGTGCTCATCAGGATAGAAACAAATTCGGGCCACGGAGCCAGCAACACGGCTAAAGCAATTGAACTGACATCTGATATCTATTCATTCACTTTCTATAATATGGGACTCAAGCCGGAGTTCAATAATTTGTATAAAGGAAATCCGGAGAAAAAGAAGCCTTTCTGATTTGGGCGATTGCCCCGATATTTTAAAAAAGTTGTGCGGCTGAATGCAGCCGCACTTTTTTTGCAGGCCCTTTATCCGCATCATTCATCCTGAAATCATCATTAATCAGTAAATTTCACGCATGAAGATCCTAATTACCGGCGCTAATGGATTGTTGGGACAGCAACTGACGAAACAATTGCTTGAGAAGCGGCATAATGTGATCGCTACAAGCAAAGGGCCCTCCCGGCTGCCATTTCTTGAACAGGATGGGTACACCTATCAGGAGCTTGATATTACTGATGGTACAAAAGTGAATGCAGTGGTGACTCAATCAAAACCCGACCTGATCATCCATGCCGCGGCAATGACTCAGGTGGATGCCTGTGAGGAACATAAGGTGGAATGCTGGAATGTAAATGTTACCGCAACACGCTTCCTGGTGGATGCAGCGCGGGAGATAAACGCAGGATTTATTTTTGTTTCAACTGATTTTGTTTTCGACGGATTGCATGGTCCTTATGAAGAAGGGGCGGAGCCTAACCCGGTGAATTATTATGGCAGCAGTAAATGGGGAGCGGAAAAAGCCGTTATGGAATCAGGACTGAACTGGTCGATCATCAGAACAGTGCTCGTTACCGGGAACTCGCTTTCAGATACAAGACAGAATATTATTACCTGGGTAAAGAATAAGCTGGAGAAAGGTGAGAGAATTAAGATGGTGGATGATCAATACCGCACACCAACTTTTGTGGAAGACCTTGCCACCGGCATCGTATTGATAGTTGAAAAAAAGGCACAGGGTATTTATCATTTATCAGGCAAGGACTCCTTTACACCTTACCAGATTGCAATTGAAACAGCCAGGTTGCTGAAGCTTGACGAGTCGTTAATTGAAAAAACAGATTCATCAACGTTGAGTCAGGTAGCTATGCGTCCACCCAAAACCGGGTTTATCATTAACAAGGCAATAAAGGAATTGGGATTCCAGCCACATTCATTCAGTGAGAGCCTGAAAAAAATGTTCAACCTGGCTTAGCTCATCATCAGCACGTTCACACTTCTTTGCAGGATATTGAACGCAATTTCCGACATCAGGTTCTCTTTATCGAGTGTTGGGTTTACTTCAGTGATCTCAAAACAGCAGACCTTGCGGTTCTGCATAAATTTACTGATCAGGTCTTCGGCTTCCCTTTCGCGCAGGCCGTTTCCAACTGGTGTGCCGGTTCCTTTCGAAATGCTTGAATCGAGGCTGTCAACATCAAAGCTGATATAAATATCGGTGCAGTCGGCCAGGTAACGAAGCACGCTTCTTACAACATTTTCCGTTCCTTTCCTTCGAACCTCACCGGTGGTGATCACTTTTATCCCGTATTTATCGATCAGGTATTTTTCTTCCTTCTCGTAATCGCGCAGCGAGATCAGCACAACATCTTCAGGTAAAACTTTTGGAGCGATCTTGCACATCGTTTTAAGCTGGTTCCAGTACCGGGTTGTATCGTCGTCGAGCTGATGAACCGCGCAATCAATATTGTCTTCGTTAATGGCAGTGGCAAGTGGCATTCCATGAACGTTTCCGGAAGGTGTTGTATAAGGAGTATGCAGGTCAGCATGCGCATCAAGCCAGATAACGCCTAGTTTGCTTTTGGGCTTGGCGGCTTTTATTCCGGCAATTGTCGCGCCGGAAGTGCTGTGATCGCCACTAAGCACTACAGGGAAGAAATGGTTCTTCATGCAATCAGTAACGGCCTTGCTTACACGGTCGTACATGGTCACAATACCCTTGATGCGTTTTGCATAGGGCGATTCGATAGGCTCATACAGGAGTTTATTCTCATGTGTAACTTTTTCAGAAGGAAAATGGATGAAGAAGTTACTCATGAAATCAAGGGCGGCTATCTTGATGGCGTCTATCCCGAGGCTGGCGCCGCGGGTACCAGCTCCTATTTCTGATGGTACTTCAATCAGTTTGATATTTTTCATGCAATCGTTAATTCGTCAGAAAATACGTACGGTCTGCCTTGTGGTAATAGTCAATCCGGAATGTAGTAATTAACAGGCAGGAGTTGCTCTGCAAAAGAGGCAATACGCAGGTATGGAAGGTGGTGATTTGCCATAACTCGTGTCAAAAGTACTACATCGTTCCCTAATTAGCTAATCGTCAGCCCGCCGAATAGCCTTACTTTTGCAAACTAACATCTGTTAGTTATATTTGCGCACTAAAAAAACCCGAATGCAATTTGAATTGAGCGAAGAACACAAGATGATCCGGCAGGCAGCCAGGGATTTCGCAGTAAATGAATGTCTTCCGGGAGTAATAGAAAGGGATGAACACCAGAAATTTCCGAAAGAACAGATCATGAAACTGGCTGATCTTGGTTTTATGGGCATGATGGTTGAGCCTCAATATGGTGGAGCAGGCATGGATACTGTTAGTTATGTGCTTGCCATGGAAGAAATATCAAAGATCGACGCCAGTGTAAGTGTGTGCATGAGCGTTAATAATAGCCTGGTCACCTGGGGACTGGATACCTACGGAACGCAGGAGCAGAAAGTAAAATATCTTACCCCTCTCGCACAGGGAAAAAAAGACGGTGAATTGTTCATCGGCGCGTTCCTTTTAAGTGAACCAGAAGCGGGAAGCGATGCAACTTCACAGCGCACTACAGCCGAGGATAAGGGCGACTATTATTTATTGAACGGAACAAAGAACTGGATCACTAATGGTAATTCCGCCTCTGTTTATCTGGTAATGGCACAGACCGACGCGTCAAAGGGCAGCAACGGGATCAATACGCTGATTGTTGAAAAGAACTGGCCGGGTGTGACAGTAGGGGCTAAGGAAAATAAACTTGGAATTCGCGGGAGCGATACGCACAGCATCATGTTTCAGGATGTAAAAGTTCCAAAAGAGAACAGGCTGGGAGAGGAAGGCTTCGGATTTAAATTCGCTATGCGCACCCTTGCAGGCGGACGGATTGGAATTGCATCACAGGCATTGGGAATCGCAAGTGGGGCATACGAGCTTTCATTAAAATATTCTAAAGAACGAAAAGCATTCGGCAAAGAATTGGCAAATCATCAAGCCATCCAGTTCAAACTGGCCGACATGGCAACACGCATAGAAGCTGCGAGGCTGTTGTGCCTTAAAGCGGCCTGGGAAAAAGACCGGGGACAGGATTACACACTGAGCAGTTCAATGGCAAAAGTGTATGCTTCGGAAACTGCGATGTGGACTACAGTTGAAGCTGTTCAGATACACGGCGGTTATGGATACGTAAAGGAGTACCACGTAGAACGCATGATGAGGGATGCGAAGATTACTCAGATCTATGAGGGTACCAGCGAAGTTCAACGAATCGTCATCAGCCGTTCAATCCTTAAATGATCAACGGGCGACAGCCCATCTTCAAATATTCCTGAACACATTTGCATAGCTTTGCTTCTCTTAAGTCGCAAAGCTATGCCCGTTAATGAACAAGCTTATAAAAGAATACACACAGCGCTCCAGCTGAAAAATGTAAAGCTGATAGTTGTTTCAAAAACAAAACCTGTTGCCGACATTTTAAAACTCTATGATCTCGGGCATAAGGATTTTGGCGAAAATTATGTTCAGGAGCTTGCAGAGAAGCACCTGTTGCTCCCACACGATATCCGCTGGCATTTTATAGGGCATCTGCAAAGCAATAAGGTAAAATACATAGCTCCCTTTGTTCACCTGATACATGGGGTCGACAGTTTTAAATTGCTAAAAGAGATCAACAGGCAGGGAATGAAGTTTCATCGGATTATACACTGCCTCCTGCAGATTCACATTGCGCAGGAAGAAACCAAATTCGGTTTAAGTGAAGCGGAACTGGATGAACTGGTTGACGACCTTCAAAAGCTTGACGGTACCGATCAGCTGCATTATATAAAGATCACCGGTTTAATGGGGATGGCGTCTTTTACAGGTGACGAAAAAAAAATAAGAGGGGAGTTCAAATACCTTGCATCGTTGTACGATAAATATAAAGCCCGTGTCACAACAAATTTCAGGTTGCAAATCCTGTCAATGGGAATGAGCGCCGATTACAAGATAGCAATTGAAGAAGGCAGCAATATGGTGAGGATCGGAAGCCTTATCTTAGGTGAAAGATGACTTCATCAACCAGATCATTTCGGATAATCTGGTACATTCAGCCCGAGAACAATGTTTCTCCTGCCTTCCATAATACCATCCCTCATTTGAAGTTTCACAATACCGCTACCCGCTCGCTGGCGCTGGTTCATCCTTTCCGTTTTTGTGAGATTAGGATCGTCATCAAATACAAATTCGTCGATCCAGTATTCATTCATGCCCGGCTCTAATATGGTGGCATGAATATGTTGCGGCGCGTTGTCATTGGGATAAGATGCAGGACGAAGCGTGTAAAACCTGTACTCACCTTTTTCATTGGTTTTTATCCAGCCACGAATGTACCCGTGACGAACACCCCAGCCGCTTTCATTTCCTTTCAGGCTGTATTTGCCCTGCTGATCTGTATGATAAATGTAAAGCACCACATCCTTCGCGGGCGTTTTCCCATCTGATTTATAAATGATGCCCTCCAGTTTAATTTTTGGACCCGGCTCATGGTAATCCGGTAATGTGTCAACCCATGATAAGCTGTTCAAAGGAACGGGGCTTTCATGAATGGCTTCACATCCCTCGCATGCTCCTCCGATCAATGGTTTTGTTTTATTGGACTGCGCGCATCCATTATTGATGATTAAACAAAGCGCAAGGGAGATGATCGTTAAGTGTTTCATATAGCAACGTTGGCATTACAAAATAGTATCAGCACCAGTGCCCGGCGACAGAAGGCTGATTTGAGATAGTTTTCAGAAGCAAATACGGGAATTGCCAGCTTAATGTAAAATCATTTACACTTTCCGCCATCTTTACTTGACAACCGGTAGATTATTACCCAGCCTGCATTTCGTCAAGGCATACCTACCATACATGTAAGGAGATTTACCATTAGTATTTCTTACATTTAATTTGAGTTATGTCGTTCGGTGACACCATAAAAAGGTTAAAGCTTTACCATATCCTGTTCTGGTTGCTCTTTTTGGGGGGTTGGTATTTTATGCGTTACCAGGATTTTTCAACGCATTGGCTTGCGTTGAAAGTAACCGCCGTGAAGGTGATTGACCTGGCGCTGATGGTATACATTACCAATCTTTATCTGATTCCAAAATTGTTGTACAGGAAAAAATATGTATTGTTTATCAGCATCTACCTGGTAATGATATTTCTGTCAAGCCTGAGCAAAATTTCAATCATAGCCGATATCCTCAATATTCAGAATTACGAACTGTTTCACAATTTCAAGAACAAGGTATACGACAATATTATTCCGCATTACCTGCTGGTAAGCACCGGCGCGGCTATAAAGCTCTTATTTGATTACGCGCGGGCTCAGAAGAGACTTACTGAGATTATCAAAGAGCGCGCTGAAGCTGAGTTGAAGTTTTTAAAATCTCAGATCAATCCGCATTTCCTGTTCAATTCCCTTAACTCTGTTTATTTTCTCATAGATAAATCGAATAAAGAAGCACGCCAGGCGCTGCACAAATTTTCGGAAATGCTCCGCTACCAGTTGTATGAATGCGGCGGAGAAAAAATAGGCATCGAGAAAGAGCTGATGTATCTGCAGGATTATGTTGATCTGCAGCGTTTGCGAAAAGACGATCAGTACCTTGTAAATTATTTTTGTTCCGATGAAGTAAAAGGCTTCGACATAGAGCCTTTATTGCTTATTCCTTTTGTTGAGAATAGTTTCAAACATCTGTCGCATTTCGGAAATGGAAAGGTTAACCAGGTTGATATAAATATAAGCCGCGCTAACGGTGATTTTTTCTTTACCGTTGCGAATACAGTTGATTATACAAGCACTAAAAACCTTGAGCCGGTTGGCGGAATCGGGCTAAAAAACGTGAAGAGAAGGCTGGAGCTTCTTTATCCAAATAAGCATTCGTTGAATGTAATGGAAGAGAATGGATGGTTTAAGGTGAAGTTGAAGTTGAAGGTGGAGTGATGATGGAAAATGAAAAATGTAAAATGAAAAATGTAAAAGGGAAAATGGAGTGTAAAAAAATTAAAGTTCAGAGATGATATTGAATTGTATTATAATTGATGATGAGCCGCTGGCCCGGAAGGGACTGAAGGAATATATTGCCGATGTTGACTTTCTTCGTCTTGCCGGAGAATACGATAATCCATTAAAGGCAACCGCGGTTTTGGGCGAACAGCAGGTTCACCTTCTTTTCCTGGATATACATATGCCAAAGATTTCAGGTATCGAATTTCTGAAATCATTGCAACACCCACCACTGGTAATATTTACAACTGCTTACCCGCAATATGCATTGGAAGGATTTGACCTCAGTGTCCTGGATTATTTATTGAAGCCCATTTCGTTCGACCGTTTTTTTAAGGCGGTATTGAAAGCCAGAGCGCATTACGAAACCCATCAGCCTGTGAATACTTCGGCGCAGGCAGACAAGGATGAATATATATTCATCAAATCAGATAACCGCCTGGTGAAACTTGCTTACGACGATATAATATACGTGGAAGCCCTGCAGAACTATATAGCCATACATACCGAAGGCAGGAAATACATTACCTATCTGACATTCAAAAGCATAGAGGAAAGCCTGCCGGCCGATCTTTTTATCAAGGTGCATAAGTCTTACCTCGTTTCGGTGTCAAAGATCAGCGGTATTGAAGGGAATGAGATCATTGCCGGCACTCACCATATACCTATAAGCAGGACTTTAAAGGATGAGGTGATGGAGCGGCTCCTGAAGGGCCGTTTCCTTAAAAGATAACTCCCATAACGCCAAATAACAGTCTATCTTTGTATTTCAAATCTTAAGGCATGGAATTTGAACCGCATCCGGCATTACGCAAGTATCCTTTTATGCAATTTTTATTTCATTCCGTTATCGGACAGGAAGGGCATACAAAGTATTACAACATCTACAAGATAGATGATGCGCATTATTTTGCCGAATGTCATCACTTTAACCGGGAACGTTCCTGCGAAGGCGATTTTGAATTACACAAAGAAGGCGATGACTGGACTGCCGACACAAAATTTGAAGGTCAGGCGCAGCAGATTGGCGAAGAGATCGATCGCATGCAAAGGGAAACAGACCAGGGCGGAAGATAGCCTTTCTCATTTCTGGAATTGTTGATCATACCAACCTTTTAGGGTAAACTTTTTTTATGCCGGTTGCTTGCATTTGTACAGCCGCTGGTATAATTTATTATGCAATTATAAAAACCCTATTATGCGAAATATGTCAACCAGGCTTCATGCCTATGTCGATTATGTATTGGCATCGACTTCAATCTTTTCACCCCTGTTGTTTGGATTTGGGGAAGGCGGAATTGAAACGCTTGCGCCCATCGGCTTCGGATTGTTGCTGATTCTCTACAATTTTTTTACGGATTATGAATTGGGGCTCTCAAAACAGATCCCGGTTACCTATCATCTGCGACTTGATATTGCAGCAGGACTAACGATGATCTTATCTCCGTGGTTATTGCGGTTTCACGACAATGTCTATTTTCCGCACATTCTCCTGGGAGCTGCACTTTTGATCAACGCACTGCTTACCGGAAGTGAGATTCTAAAGCACGCTGTCAGGGAAAGAAGGTAGCAGGTCCGCAAGTTTCAAATTGATTCCCAAATCAGGAAAGCCGTCATAGCCATTTGATGATTCCGGCAATACCAAAAGGTGTTCGCTACCGTTATATGCTTACTCCTAAATCCAATCGTATGAAAGAATATTTCTACTTATTCGCTATATCTGCGTTTATAGCTGGCTGTGGCTCTTCTGCGGTGAGCAATGGCGATAAGGTTGACCTTGATAAATTCAGTTTTACTGCTTCTTACCGTGATCTTCCGCGCAATGCACTTGATACTTCTTATCACACTTATAGTGTAAAGATCGACTACGGTTATCTGACACGTGTTGCATTTAAACGAAACGAACTGGAGGACCAGGTTATCATGGAGGGATGGAAGCGTTTGCCCTATGACGCACACGTGCAGGTGCATCTTAAGTTTGAAGATCTCATTGTACAGGGTTCAGAAGTCAGGGAAAAGTCGGAAGTGCTGAAAGATAAGGACGGGAAAGAAACCGGCAAACGCACTTATTATGTAGTGGAGGTGCCCTATATTTTCGGCGCGCATGTAAAGATCACCGATTACAAGGGCAGGTTTATCGACAATTATACATTGGCAAGCCGCGATCAGAAACGCGTACATACCAGTGAAGCGTTCGCGAACGAAGCGGAAGCAAAGGCTTATTCAAAATACGGACTGCTGCTCCTTACGCCTCAATTGATGCGTCAGTCAATGAACAATGCAATCATGAATCTTAGCAATACTCTCACGCTGAACTATGGATTTCCGGAAAGAAATGTGAGTGATTATTTCTGGGTTGTGAATTCACGCAAACATCCCGAGTATGAAAATCACAGGAGAGCCTGGGGTAATTTCAGACAGGCGATGGCGCATATGAGCCCCAATGAATCTCTTGACGAGGTTAAAGAACTGATGCAGCCGGTAATTGATTATTACCTTAAGGCCGTGAAGATGTATTCATCCGATTCAAAGGGAGATAAAAAGATCCGATACGCGAGCTATTATAATCTGGCTAAAATTTATTGGTATCTGGATGATCCCGATTCAGCCATTAAGTATGCAACTGAACTGATCATTAACGGGTATGACGCAAAGGATGGAAACAGGCTGGAAGCGTCTGCCACTGACCTGAAAATGGCAATGCGTCAAAGCAGGATCTATTCCCGTCATTTCAGGGTTGACATCGAGGAATACCAGGGACCTGACGTTGCTGCAGGAGGTGACTAAATGCGGTTCCCATCTGTTTAACTTCAGGCTGGTCATGTCCTGAATCTGCTAAACTCTCATGGTTAACAAACTCAGGTATCGCACAGAAAATGTTGCTGATTGCAGTGTCTTAGCTCAAGATTACTGACAAATCCGCTTTTTCGAAAAAATGGTCCGTTTATTGAGGCTATTCAGAGGATTAATGTTACACCACTGAAAAATCTTTAAATTATGGACACATCAGCAACAACCACGGCAACAACTACCACAAAATGGGGATTTGATCCTGTACACAGTGAAGTTCAATTCAAGGTAAAACACCTGATGATCACTACTGTCACAGGCCATTTCAGAAAATATAATATTGAAGTAGAAACTGAAAGCGAAGACGATTTTACCACGGCTTCCAAAATTCTATTCACTGCGGACATAAACTCTATTGATACCAGTAATGCACAGCGGGATACACACCTGAAATCAAATGATTTCTTTAATGCAGAAGAGCATCCTCAACTGGTATTCGAAGGAAAAAACTACGAAGAGGTTGGTGACAGGGTTAAGCTTCATGGCGATCTTACCATTCGCGATATAACCAAACCGATCATTCTGGATGTTGAATATGCCGGAATTGTGGTTGATCCTTATGGTAATACCAAAGCAGGCTTTACGGTTGACGGTAAGATCAGGCGTAAGGATTTCGGGCTGATGTGGAATGCGGTAACCGAAGCCGGCCAGGTAGTAGTGAGCGATGAGATTCGCATACATTGTGAGATCCAGCTGGTAAAGCAGCCAGCATAACCACGCCGGAAAATTTTATTAGGTGTTCAGGAAGTTAATAGCCCCTGAACACCTTTTTTTGTCTAAAATATTTTTTAAAATAAACCAATCGGTATATTTTTGAGAAATGTTGTCGAAGTCAGATAAAACGAAGCAGCTTATAATTGAAAGATCAGCCCCCCTGTTCAACCAGAAGGGATATGCGGGTACTTCAATGAATGATATCATGACTGTTACCGGATTGACCAAGGGTGGGCTCTATGGCAACTTTGAGAACAAGGATGAAATTGCCGCTCTGGCATTTGAGTATTCTTATAATAAACTCAAGACTGAGTTGGTATTTAAAATAAAGCAGCAAAACAGTTCGCTGGAAAAATTACATGCAATACTGAATTTCTACAGGAATTATACAACGCTTCCTGCAGTAGAGGGCGGTTGCCCATTATTAAATACAGCTGTGGATTCGGATGATGCCTATCCCTTCCTGAAAAAACGCGCAAGGGAAGCGTTGACAGATATGCTGAATGGGTTAAAGCACATCATCCAATCGGGAATCAAACACAAAGAATTTAAACCCTCCATTGATCCGGGCCGCGAGGCAGAAATAATATTCGCTCAGATTGAAGGCGGCATCATGATGGCAAAAGTTTCGGATGATGTTAAGATCCTCAACAGGTTGCTGGATAACCTGCGATCTTATATTGATTCTTCATTTAAAATCTAATTTTTTTTGACATAAAAAAGACCGTTCGGTATATAAAATAAAAACAAAAAACAATATATGCAGCCGACATTTTATACGATCCGCTTCAATGATTGTGATCCATTCGGGCACCTGAACAATTCAAAATATATCGATTATATGCTGAATGCCCGGGAAGACCATCTCAGGCATTATCATCAGTTGGATCTTGATACTTTTTATAAACAGGGGATAGGATGGGTGGTGAGCAATCATGAGATCCGGTATGTCAGGCCGGCCTCATATAATGAAACTGTTTGTATAGAATCTGATCTTATTGATGCGGGTGATAGCAGTTTGCTTGTCGAAATGCGCATGCTGAATGAAAGCCGTACTTCGCTTAAAGCCTTATTGTGGTCAACCTTCACCTGTGTGAACATAAGGACCGGCAAGAAAGAAAATCATAGCCAGGATTTTATGGAAAAGGCGAACCAACTGCTCGTGCCCGGAATTTTTACAAACGATGGCTTGAAAATGAGGGTCGTGGGTTTGACGGCAAAATCCAAAGTAGGGCAATGATCACCTGAAGTTGGTGTTCATCCATTTGTGCAGCGACTTACCATCCCATGTGCCCGGAACAATCATACGACGGATAGTATAAAGCGGTGCACTGCTGTCACGTTTGCCAACGAGCTGGAATGCAGCTTTGTAATTGCGTTTTTGTAATTCAGGTATGGCCTCAGGTTTCCATTCTCCGAAAGGATACGCGAAATATTCAACGGGCTTGCCTGTAATGGATTCAAGTTTTAGCTTAGGCTTCACCATTTGTGAATTATAGTCATCCCCTTCATATTTACGAACGTTGTGATGATCGTAAGTATGGGAGGCTATCGTATGTCCGCCATCAGCTAATTTTTTAATCTGCTCGCTGCTCATATAACCCGGTCTGCCTATTGAAACCGTCATAATGAAGAAAGCGCCTTTGTATCCATATTTTTCAAGCTCCGGCGCCGCAATGGTATAATGTTCCTCGGAGGTATCGTCAAAAGTGATCATGACTGGTTTGGAAGGCAATGCTTTTCCGTAGGCCAGGTATGCGTAATATTCTTCGGGGGTGATTGCATGATAACCGCTGTCGGCCAGCATTTTTATTTGTGCCCTGAAATTGGCAACAGGTACAATATAAGCCTTCATACTGGCACGTTCGTTGGGCTTCCATTCCCTTAAGCGATGATAACAGAGTATTGGTACCTGTTTCATAGCCAGAATGGCTTGTGCATCAGCAACAGACTGTTCTGCTGGTGCCGGTTGTTTTGGAATTTCAACAATAGACTTCTCTGGTTCCTTTTCTTTAGACTGTTTGCAGGATGAGAAGGCACAAATGATCAGGATCAGGGGTAAAAGGAATCTGGTTGTCATAGGTCTGCTTGAAACGCATTCAGGGGCATTAATATTTTATTAAACAAGATCAGTTTTATCCTCTCCGAGCCTGGCAGATTCTTCTTCGTCAAGGTCGTCATTCGGACTGTGAATGCTGAGATCAGGATCAGCTTCAATATCTTTTGATGCCTCTTCAAAAGCTGCTGCCACATTTTCATTTTCTTTTTTGATGCCGGTCTCCGGCAGCTGATCAGGTTGCTGCCTGGTGCGGTCCCTCGTATTGTTTCTTTTATCTGGGGTAGTCATACATTTAATTTTAATAATAAATCAATGACAAAATACTATGCCAGTTCAGCTTCCTTCAATTGAATAGCCATTTAAAGCCGGAAATCTTTACATTTATGAACATTGATTGCGTTATGAATACAGAACTGATAAACAAAGGTCGCAGGGAATTCTTAAAAAATACTTCCCTGGCGGCAGCCGGATTTTTTATTGTACCCCGCCATGTTTTAGGAAGAGGTTACATTCCACCAAGCGATAAGTTGAATATAGCCGGCATCGGCGCCGGAGGGAAGGCTGAGGCCAACCTGCCAATGGCATGGAACAACGGGTCTGACAATATCGTTGCCCTTTGTGATGTTGACGACCGCATGGCAGTAAATGCAAGGAAAAAATGGCCCAAAGCACCATATTACCGCGACTATCGCGAAATGCTTGAAAAAGAAGCGAAAAATATTGACGCGGTAATTATTACATCGCCAGATCATATGCACGCGCCCATGGCACTTACAGCCATGCAAATGGGCAAACACGTTTACCTGGAAAAGCCACTGACACACGATATTTACGAAGCAAGGATACTGACCCAGGCGGCCAGTAAATACAAGGTAGTTACCCAGATGGGTAACCAGGGAAGCAGTGGAAACGATACACGGCTTGTTGAAACCTGGATTCAGGCCGGAGTCATCGGAGATGTACATACCGTTCACGTATGGACAAACCGTCCCACCTGGCCACAGGGAATTCCGACGCCGGTTGGCAAATTCGAAATTCCGAAAGAAGTTGATTGGAATCTTTGGCTGGGCACAGCGCCTGTACGTGATTTTAATCCCGGTTATATTCCTGCCACCTGGAGGGGATGGGTTGATTTCGGTACCGGATCACTGGGCGATATGGGCTGCCATTTCATTGATGTTCCTTACCGCGCATTGAAATTACGATACCCGATTTCTGTTGAATGCAGCGTCGGTTCGGTTTACAAAGGGTTCTTTCAGCAGGTAATTTCTACCGACAGCTATCCACCATCATCCAAAACACATATTCAGTTTCCTGCCAGAGGCAGTATGCCACCTGTAGAAATGATCTGGTATGATGGCGGCATTAAACCCAAACGCCCCGATGAATTATTGCCCGATGAGGACCTGGCTGAATGGGATGGAGGCATGATCTTCGAAGGAACTAAAGGGAAACTCGTGGCAGGACTGTTTGGGCGGAACCCCACGTTATTGCCTACACGAAAAATGAAAGAAGTCACCCTGCCTGCTTCGAAATTTCCTTTTGTTGAAGGTGGAAGCGAAGGCCATCAGCAACAATGGGTGAAGGCGTGCAAAAAAGGATATGGCGCTTATACAAGTTCCCCGTTCTCAGAAGCAGGTCCACTAACCGAAACTGTGCTGATGGGCAACCTGGCAGTATTGAGTTATAACTATAGCGAGAAAGACCTTAAAGGCAACAACAAATATCCTGGAAGGAAAAGGCTGTTATGGGATGGCGAGAATATGAAGGTTACCAACTTCGAGCCAGCAAATAAATTTGTAAAGAGGCAGTATAGGGAAGGGTGGGATCTGAAAATGTGATGAAGGATATCCAGATCAACGGATGTGAGTTCAAGCGTTGCAAACATTAATGAAATATGATTCGATTCGCGAAAATTGATCTGGAAATTGATATTGTTTCGCTGCAGAAAGAAGTGAACGCGTTAACAGAAACATGGAAACCCCACTTCAATACCAGACATTATGAAGGTGAATGGAATGTGCTTGCATTACGCGCCCCGGGAGGAAAGACCGACCAGATAACCCCCGATATTATCGGCGATGAAAATACTGTTTATGCTGACACTCCATTACTGGACGCCTGTCCTTCTGTGCGAAGGTTATTGAACACATTGAATTGCCCTGTGCAGTCGGTAAGGCTCCTGAACCTGAAGCGTGGCGCGAATATCAAACCTCACCGTGATCACGAACTCGCATTTGAAAAGGGAGAAGCGAGGCTTCATTTTCCTGTATTTACAAATGAGGGTGTAGAATTTTATATTGAAGATACCCTGGTGCCCATGCGTGAGGGAGAGTGCTGGTATATTAACGCCAATCTGCTGCACAGCGTTTCTAACAATGGAGCGACTGACCGGATTCATTTGATAGTTGACTGCGAAGTGAATGAATGGCTGACAGAAGTTTTTGACCGTTCAGAAAAAAATATAACTGTCATGCCAGACCGCGATCAGGTAATGAAGATTATTAGCGAACTGAAATTACAGGGAACTGAATCGGCGCAAAAATTAGCTTCGGAATTGGAGCGAAGCTTAAGTGTGTGATCAGGATGCTCTTAAACCTGAGCTCACCAGCATCCCTGACCTTTTTTCTTCGAGTTTTCTGTATAATTCATAACACTGCTTCAGTGACGGTGTTTCTTCCATTTCCCCTGATTCTTCCGTGAACAATTGCTCAGGATATTTTCCGTGGTAACCGCAACGCTCTTTCATTTTTTTATATTCTTCCGGGCTAATGGTCATACCGGTGTATGCCGCAACCTGTTCCATCACTTTCAACATGCCATCATGATAATTCACCAAAATCGAATTTTGATCCTCTTCCACGATCTGTAGAAAAATTTTGAGATACTGCCTGATGACCCTGGTCATATATTCATCAAGATCTGTGACCGATTCATTATTAAACCCAAATATTGCCGGTTCAATTACACCTGGTACTGCCTGCATGCCTCTTTTTTTCTGCTGTGAGCGAATCACCTCCGCGGGCTGCCGGTAAAGAAGAACAAAAGGAACGTTGGGATACAACTCCCTTAACTTTTTGTAAAAGAACACATGCCAGCTGTCTGTCTTTATAAAAAGCATCTTCTCTGATCCATTTCTGCATTGACCATAAAATTTCAAAGCCGCTTCAAGAGCCGGGTAAGTCCGGAGACTCAAGGTTGATTCCCTTTTATAAGGCTCGCGTAAAATCTCGTCAAAAAAAGGTACTTCTGATAAAACTATATTTGATGGATTAATTCCAAGTAATTGCGCCAGAAGTGTGGAACCACACCTTGAAATATGAAAAATAAATGCGGTTGGTGGGACATAGCTAAGCTGGCCTGACCAGTCGGGCAACACTTCTACACTGCTTACCGAATGTTGCCTGTATATAAATTTGCTTTTACATTTTTCGATAGTATCAGTAAAGAAAGGATCAGTAAATTGATAATCACTTACGTTCAGCCACCGGCAAAGTGGATAACCATTCTCGTGGAAAAGCTTGTAGGGAATCCATCCGGTTAAAGGCGACTGCGTTTCCATCATGGCGTAAAAGTTGTAACTCTGATAATAAAGATAATATTATGGATCAACCAAACAGACGCGGGAAAATTCCGGGGGATTCTAAGGAGAAGAACCTTCGTGAGCGTTCGTCAGGGGCTGGTAACCCGTTCGATAATGAAAATACTCCTGAACCTGTTTCTTTTGAAGATACTGAAACCAGAACACTGATAGACGATGAGGATATTGACCGGGGAAAAAGCAATCAGTCAAGGCCAAACGAAAATGAAGAAATAAAAGATAAAAAACAGTGAACCTGATCGATATCCTGCTCATTTTTATTGTTCTGATATCCGTATTGACCGGCTGGCGCCGGGGATTTCTACTGGGATTGCTGCAGCTTGCGGGATGGATCGCGAGCATTCTTGCCGCATTATACTTTTACCGGCCTGCAGCTGAACTGATTGAGCGATATACCACAGCGTTTGGCGCGTGGAGCCTGCCCATTGCATTTCTGGCAATTCTGGTTTTTGTACGGCTTCTTTTCTCTGTTGTGACCCGGTTTGCTTTACGTCCTGTTCATCCTGACACGCATGGTCATTTGGCAAATAAGGCCCTGGGCGTAATTCCAGGTTTCATCAATGGCGTGATCAATGCAACGATTGTTGCCGCTTTGCTGCTTTCCTTACCTGTTTCTGATGATATCACCAATAAAACCCGGGAAAGCAAAATCGGAGGAAGGCTGGCAGGACATGTTGAGTGGATCGATGAAAAGCTTTCGCCCGTTTTTGATGAGGCCATCAACCGGTCGATCAATAAACTTACCGTCCGGCCTGAATCCAATGAAACCGTTAAGCTTAAGTTTACCGTCGCTAATCCCAGCGTGAGGGCCGATCTGGAAGCCAGGATGCTTGTTTTAGTGAATGAAGAACGGATAAAATATGGATTACAGCCTTTGCAGGCAGATCCTGAACTGGCGGAAGTGGCAAGAAACCATTCGAGGGATATGTTTGCCCGTGGTTACTTTTCACACAAAAATCCTGAAGGGAAAGCGCCGGGAGACCGGATCCGGGAGTCAGGAGTCAAATTCCTGGTCGCCGGGGAGAACCTGGCTCTGGGACAGACATTAAAAATTTGTCACAATGGTCTTATGAATTCGCCCGGACATCGCGCAAATATCCTGCATGCTTCTTATGGACGACTGGGAATAGGAGTATTGGATGGAGGGATATATGGGCTGATGATAACCCAGAATTTCAGAAACTGATCGGGAGACGTCAAATTAGCTAGTTAGCTGCCAGCTCGGCTTCAATCAATTCATGCAATTTGTCCTCTGCCTCAAAGATCCATTGGGGAAGCGGCTGCTGACCAATTCGCCAGTGACCCTTATCATCCCGCTGCATCTTAAAAATTAGACGGTTGCCTCTGTCGTCATTCACATCAACATGAAATGTCTCCTCAAGAGCTCCGTTTATCCTGCGGAAGTTGAACTCTTTTTGATGATAATTGGCCTTGACCAACCTGGTGAACTGGATGTTCTTGGTAATATGCAGGTTCATTGTTTTTGGTTTCAAGATTTTAAACTTGCAAGTCTCATGCTGTTATTCATTAAAATATTCTTAAAATGCCCCTACCCGTATTAGGTGATTAGGTCAATGCATCCTAATTTGTCGGGTCTTTCAAGATTATGCGACTACCATCATCAAAAATAGTGCTACTTATTGCGTTGGTTTATCTTAATCTCCCTGTTTCAGGCCAGCGCTTTGATTCATTGCTGAATTTATTGGATACAAAATATCCACAGGAGAAAATTTACCTGCATTTTGACAGGCCGGTGTACAGTCCGGGTGAAACTATCTGGTTTAAAGCCTACCTGTTCACCGGCACATTTCCATCAACGATCAGCAAAACCATTTACGCGGAATTGCTCGACGATCAGGGAAAGGTGCTTCAGCGCAGGACTGCTCCTGTTATGTTGTCCGGAGCCGCAGCGGCTTTTGACCTTCCATCCAACCTGCAGTCGGCCACCGTGTATGTCAGGGCGTACACCCGTTGGATGCTGAACTTTGACTCATCTTTTTTATTTATCAGGTCGTTCCCAATTGCAAAGGGCGGGAAATCTTCCGGGCTCCCCTCAACACCACCAGCAGCATTCCTTCAGTTTTTTCCTGAAGGGGGCGACATGGTTACAGGCCTCCCATCAAAAGTGGCATTTAAAGCAACCGATGCAAGGGGGCTTCCTGTAAACGTGAAAGGCGATATCGTAACCAATTCTGGTAAAACGGTTATCAGCTTTGCCAGCATACATGATGGGATGGGCTATTTTATCTTTCAACCGGTGCAGGGAGAACAATATAAGGCGGTATGGAAAGACCAGGCTGGAAAACCCCATGAAACTGCTCTTCCGGTTGTCCTTCCGGATGGACTTGCCATCAGGGTAAACAATCTTGGAGAGAGAATAAACTTTGTGGTTCAGAAAAGCGCAGAAGCAAAGTTCAGCGACATTCATATTGTTGCGCATTTGCAACAGCAGCTGCTGTACCGGGCAAAGGCCAACTTGTCGAACCGTACAACCGCTGCGGGAACAATTCCGCTTCAGGGTATTCCTGCTGGAGTTATACAGATCACTGTTTTTAATGAAAAGGACCAGCCACTCGCCGAAAGGCTGGTATTCGTAAACCAGGATGATTATTATTTTATTACCGATCTGAATGCCGCTTCCAAAAACATGACAAAGCGTGCGAAGAATGTGATTCAGATAGATGTCCCCGATACAATTGCCTGCAATCTCTCGGTTTCTGTTACAGATGCTGCCCTCAATCCACCGTCAAAACACGAAGACGATATTTTTTCTCATACGCTGCTGACGAGTGATATAAGAGGTTATGTGCATCAGCCGGCTTATTACTTCTCCGGTGCTGATTCCTCAGCATCCTACCTTGACCTGGTAATGCTTACTAATGGCTGGCGAAGATTCAGATGGGAAGAAGTGGTTGCCGGTCGTTGGCCGGATATCAGGCATCTACCAGAAAATTACCTTTCAATAAGCGGGAAAGTATCCGGACTTAATAAAAGCGCGCTTGTTCAGAGAGAATTGATTGGTATGCTGGAAACCAAGAATGGTGGCCGGAATTTTCTGAACATACCTGTAAATCCAGACGGAACATTTGAACTGGTAAATGCCGTGTTCTTTGATACCGCGAGGTTGTTTTATCAGTTCAACAACGACAAGGACAAGCTGCTTACTTCCCGGGGTATATTTGAATTCCGGAATACGCTTTTTAATGAATCGTTGCAGATCAAGCCCGAGATTGTTGTTCCCTTCAGGCCCGATTCAATGCTCCTGGTAAAAAACGCAAGCGTTTCAAGAAGGCGTCAGGACCAGGAGGACGCCCGCAGGAAAGTTGAGACCCTCGCCACTGTTGAAGTGAAAGCAAAACAAAAATCGAAAGAAGAAAAATTCAACGATCAGTATGCGAAGGGCATGTTCTCGGGTGATGGAAGAATTTTTGTGATGGAAGATGATCCACGCTCATTAACCGCAATGAATGTATTTCAGTATCTGCAGGGGCAGGTTGCGGGTTTGCAGATCACGCCCGGAGCAATGGGCCCTACACTTTCCTGGAGAGGAGGGGTGCCTGGATTATATCTTGATGAAATGCAAATGGATGCCGAAGCATTGAATAATATTCCAATGAGCGATGTTGCAATGATAAAAGTTTTTAATCCGCCTTTTCTCGGAGCCTTTGGCGGTGGATCTGGCGCGATAGCTGTTTACACAAAGAGAGGCAGCAGCGCAGGTGAAAGCACAAAGGGACTTGATTTTGCAAAAATTCCGGGGTACTCACCGGTTAAAGAATTTTATTCTCCTGACTATTCAAAATATGATCAGTCATCCGATGAGGCCGACTATCGCAAAACAATTTACTGGAATCCCTTTGTGCTGACCGATAAGCAAAACCGGCGCATTTTATTGACTTTTTATAATAACGACATCACCAATCGCATAAGGGTGGTCGTTGAAGGCATCAATACCGAAGGCAAGCTCACGCGAATAGAGAAGATTTTTGAATAGTATCAGAATAATCCTCCCAATAAGCCGCGTGAACGTGAAAAACCTCTTCCTCCGCTCAGCATGCCTATCAATGATCCAAAACCTCCACCAGACCTTCCGCCCAAACCACCAAGCATACCACCAAGCATTCCTCCCATTCCCCCCAGGTTTCCACCCATGGCGTTTCCGCCACGGCCGCGCATTCCTCTGCTAAGAAGACTGCCAAGTATCATCGGACCTGCAATTCCCAACAGGTTTCTTGTCAAACTACCCATGTTGATCCCTGAGCTTTTGAATTTATCACTTAAGCCTCCAAGGCCAAGCGAAGAAAGGAAACCTTGTTGATTGGTACCGGCTTCTTCTACATTTACCTGCTCCAGATTTACTTCCGAAGTTTTTTCTGCAAACTCATCGAGCAGTGAAAATTGCTGTTTGTTTATATTCAGTTGTTGAGCGATCTTTTCAATATTCGCTTTTTCCTGTTCAGTGTATTGCTGATCTGCCTTCGCGAAGCTGATGAGATCGGTGACCAGGGAAAATCTCAATTCGCTTGTCTTCAGAATATCGAGACAGCGTTTTAGTTCATCGGCCGAGAGTTCCGTAGCTGCTTTAGCAACTACTGACTTTTGCTGTTCTGAAAGCCCGGCTGAATCTGCAAGCGCCATCAGATATTCCAGCTCGTCCTCAGTTGCTGAATGATCGGCGGTAGCAATGGAAGCAATGGCGCCCAGGTAGGCGCCTTTTTCCATATCACTATAGTCTTTTAATAAAACTTCCTGTTGTTCCATGATTGTTTTTTAGCTTTTTCTTGGTATCCTGAGTTTCCATCCCGGCTGGATAAGATCGGGGTTTTTGATCAGGTCACGGTTTGCTTCGTAAATATCTTTCCAGGCAACCCCATATTTACTACCAATTTTCGAAAGGCTATCACCGCTTTTAACTTCATATTCTTCTTCAGCTCCTTCTCCCATGGAAAGATTCATTACAACATCTCCACTCCGGTAATCCGGATCGATCCTGTTGTAAACATTCCATAGGTTCTTTTTAGTTTCTTCGGAATTAACCGTACCGTCAATGTAAAGGACGTTGTCCTGTTCTCTTACCTGCAGGTTTTCCACACCACTGGTGCGGGCTGCATTGATTAGCTCCTGATATTTTTGTTCTAATGCCATAATGGTTGATTTATTTATTTAATGGCCAATTGGTTGTCTACTTTTTTAGGCTTCAGCGCGTTTACTGCCGCCATGAGTTCCTGCAAATTGTCACGCTTGATCTCACCGCGCAGGGTTACCACGCCATCCTTTACTTCTGCTTTTACATCCTTGTATTCTTTCAGAACGTTGTTGACTGCTTCCTGAAGTGGCGCATCAGCAGTAACTTCAACAGGTGCTGTTGAGGTTGTTGCAACAGTGATGTTGTTGACTACATCTTTCACACCCTTTACACCCTTAACTTCTTCAGCGCAGCTTCTCCTGCATTCTTCATCCTTGCAGGTGCCTGTTAGCGTTACCACACCATTGCTCACAGATGCATTGAGTGATGAACCCGCCTCATCGGCTAGTTGTTTATTAACCTCGGTCTGGATCTCAGCATCGGTGTTCTTGGCCTTGCATGAAATCAAAGAGGCTGACAGCATAACTGCAAATGCCAGCAAAAAAGCATTAATGTGTTTAAGTCTCATGATGAAATTTTAAATGGATTCGCTGCATTAATTATGCCACGGCATGATTTTTTTCATTCACCTGTTACAAACTAAATTTTCAATTATGCAAAAGATGATCAACCTCAAACAATTGCTCATACACGAAGTACAGGATCTGTATTCGGCAGAAGAGCAAATAATAGAAGCTTTGCCAAAAATGATAGAAAAGGCAAAGAACAAGCAGCTGAAAAAATCATTGCAGGATCATCTGCAGGTGACCGGCGAGCAAAAGAATCGTCTCGATCAGGTAAAGGAACTGCTGATTGAAACCGGCGAAGACGATTCAAATGAAAAGGAAAATGGCGGACGCAAAAAGGGATTTCTGAAGGGTCTGTTTGGCGGAGGCGAAACAAAATGCAAAGGAATGGAGGGACTGATCTCAGAAGGTGAAAAAGTAATGGGTGAAGACATGAGCCCTGAGGTGATGGATGCCGCCATCATCGCAAGTGCTCAGAAAATTGAACATTATGAGATCTGCGGATATGGTACTGCAAGGGCTTATGCGCGTGAACTGAATCTTGGTGAGGTTGCTGAATTGTTGGAAGAAACATTGGATGAAGAATATGAGGCAGACGACCTTCTGACCGATCTCGCTGTTGGCAAAGTAAACGAAGAGGCTGAAACAGGCAGGAGTTCTGAGAAAACTTCGGGTAATGGCAGTTCAACCAGGAGAAACAACGGAAAGACGCAGGGATCCAACGGATCTGGAAGGAAATCCGCGACTGTTAGTAAAAGCGCTTCGAAGAGTTCTGCAAAGAAAAACGGATCTACCCGTTCATCGGACGATACATCCAAAAGAAGCACAACTTCCAAAACTGTGAAATCAGCATCAGGACGGAAAAGTGGTACAACTTCACGGACAAGGTCATCTTCCGGAAGATCAAAAGCAGGATCAAAGTAATATCAGTTGACTAATTGTTTGAATGCCGTGTGTAGAAGGTGCTCAGGATATCTGAATCAGCCATCTTTTGCATCCGGCATTTTTTATATCAATCGTTATCGATATTCTCCTGCCCGGGTAAATAGTGTTCATGGGTTTTAACAGGAGGAGTGGTTGGTTTTCTCATCCGCATTTGCAGAATATCAACGATAAGGGCAAAAGCGATCGAAAAATAAATGTATCCTTTTGGAATATGAAATTCAAGTCCTTCAGCTATCAGCGATACTCCGATGAGTAGGAGAAAACTCAATGCCAGCATCTTGAAAGCAGGATGCTTATTTACGAATTTGCTGATTGGCTCTGCCGCAAATAGCATAATGATCACCGATACGATCACGGCCACATACATCACCCACAGCTCGTCTACCATTCCAACAGCTGTGATGATTGAATCGACGGAGAAGACCATGTCGAGTATGAGTATCTGGCCAATGACGCTTTTGAAAGTATTTGCGCGTATATTTTTTGATGTGTCACCTTCTTCTCCCTCCATTTTGTGGTAGATCTCAGACGAGCTTTTATATATCAGAAATAATCCGCCTCCAATAAGAATAATGTCTTTGCCGGAAATCCCCATCGAGAATACAGTGAACAGATCACCCTGCAGTTTCAGAATAAGCGAGATGAGACCCAGTAAAGCCAGTCGTAAAACCATTGCCAGGATCAATCCGAGCCGCCTGGCTTTCTTTTGCTGATGTTCCGGCAATCGCGCGGCGACAATTGAAATGAAGATTACGTTGTCAAGTCCAAGTACAACTTCGAGCAAAATAAGTGTGAGCAACGCAATTACGGCTTCCATCTTCAGTTTTTAGGTTTAGTGCTTAGGGATACTGCAATAATATGTTTTAAATGTATCTTAAAGATAAATACACCTGATTTACTTCATGCAATCTACGTACCTCTGACTTAAACCCTCAACCTTCAGTTATTGGGGCAACTGAATTGTATAACTTTTTCCGGGCTTCACCGTTAGTGATCTTCCACGAAGCCAGGGATTGAGTAGCCGTAATATTTTGTAATTGGTATTTTCCTGAATCGCAAAAGCTGCAAGATCAGGAATGGAGGTGATGACAGTTATATTCCGGGTATTTATCGGTTGATAAGCTTCATCCTTTTCCAGTTGAAATCCAAATTCCGCGGCATTTTCCATCAGGTATTTAAACGCGAGTATGCGAAAGATATAGCGATTGGTTTCCTCTGGCAGCATGAGATCGTAATAGTTTTTAGACTTTTGAAAAGTGGCATTAGCGTTAAAACCTCCCTGTCCGCAATTATAGGATGCGGCTGCTGCTGTCCAGGATCCGAATTTTGCGTAAGCGCTTTTTAAGTATTTGCAGGCCGCGTCGGTTGCTTTCAAAACATCATAACGCTGATCGACCTCTTTGTTAACTTCCAGATCATAGCCTGGCGCCGTCATGTCAAGGAACTGCCACCAGCTTACAGCGCCTGACCGCGAGATCGCCTCGGCCACCAGATTGCTTTCGGCAACACAGAGATATTTAAAATCTTCCGGTACACCATTCGCCTTCAACCTTTCAACAATAGCGGGAAAATACCGGTTCGATAGTTTCAGCATATACAGAACATTGGACGGCTGATAATAATTGAATAATACCTGGCGGTCCAGCCTTTCTTTTACATCCCATTTATCCAAAGGCACAACTTCGCCTGAGAATGTTATGTTGGTGGGAAGTTGAGGCACAAACCACGTATGTGTATTATTATCGTTCCTTCCAGTTGTTTTCTTTTCATCTCCCGGCCTGAATGCAAGCTGTGCAGTTAAAATGATACCTGCAATTATTCCTGCTGCCAGGTATGCGGCATTATTTCTTTGAATTGAAATCTTCATAATTGGGTTTTAATGCAATGCGACAAATAAAATGCCCCAATTGAACGCTTTCGCTGGGGAATTATTTCCCGTTAAAAAAATTCTGGCAACTTAAAATCAACTGTTTTTTAATCCGGTTTTAATATGGTCTGATAGTTGCGTAGGTGTGGGTGAATCAAATAAAATAATTTGTTATGAAAAAAATACAAGCTTACCTCACAGGTGCGTTTATATTTACCGCAGTGCTCGGTTCTACCGCGGCATCTGCTCAACAGGATACTATTCCCCAACGCCGGGATACCGTGGGTAAAAAACTTGGAGACTCCATGCGCAGCAACAGGTCGTGGGATCAGAATAATGCACGATGGAACGAGAACAGAGCGGTTACCTACATCGATCTTAATACAGGTGACACCTTAGACTATTTTTATGATAGTGATAAGAAGATCGTAATGAATCGTATCTCTAATTTACCCGTTGATTTTTATGTGAACACCGTTACAGGTGATACAGTGTACGGTCGTGGCAGATTTATAGTAAATGGATTCATCCTGAGAGGTGAAGATGGAAAATGGAAATTTGACGAGAACAAAGTAAAGATCGACGGTGACGAACTTAAGATCAAAGATGGTGATCGTAAGCTGAAGATCGATGGTGATGAAATGAAAATTAAGGACGGAGACAGGAAGATCAAATCCGATAAAAAGGAAGCTAAGATCAAAGATGGCGATACAAAAGTAAAAGTGGATAATGAGGAAATGAAGGTCAAGGATGAGGATGGAAAAGCTAAGTACAAGAAAGACAAAACGAAGATCAAGGATGGCGATAATAAGATCAAGCGCAAATCAGATTCAACCAGGATCAATAACGAAAATCAGCAATAAAAACTGAAACTGTGAAATGTAAAAGCTGCCTCCGATGAGGCAGCTTTTTTTGTTAAGATATATTGATCATCCGTGGAGGCTTCTGCTTCACCTCTTCACGTTTTGGAATAACGAGATTCAGAACCCCGTCATTATATTTGGCTTCGATCCTCTCTGAATCCACTACATCTTTCGGCAATTGAAATGTCCGCTGGAACGACTGGTAACTGAACTCCCTTCTGGAATATTTCTCATTTTCATTGTCCTGACTTTCATTTGTTTTCTCAGAACTAATGGTTAACATATTACCGTCCAGTTCTACTTTGAAATCTTTCTTTGTCATGCCAGGCGCTGCCATTTCCACAATGAAATTGTCATTTGTTTCACGGATGTTCACTGCCGGAATGGTAGTGTTCGTTGAGGAAGTGTTTGATAATCCCCAATTGAAAAAGTCTCTGGTGAATGGGTCATTAAAAAGACTCGGCAGGGTTGGGAACAGGTCGTTATTTCTTTTCAGTATTGACATAATTACCTCCTTTTTTAATTGGTTAAAAAAGAAAATATTTAGCACTGAGATCTGAACAATGTATGTGCCAGCGGGAAGTATTATGAAGTTTTTTCAGCGATGCCGTCAAATTGGCTTTTTAACAGGACAAAAAGAATTATGGGAAATTGATCAGGCCGACAATTTTTTCAAGGAATCGCTGGTCCGTATGGTCGAAAGCCGCCAGTTCTGAACTGTCAACATCAAGCACGCCAAGTACTTCGTTATCGCGTATAATGGGAACCACTATCTCAGAACGGGATAGGCTGCTGCACGCAATGTGCCCTGGGAATTGCTCAACATCGGCAACGACCAATGTCTTTTTTTCAGCCCAGCTGGTTCCGCAAACTCCTTTTCCTTTACGAATGCGGGTGCATGCCACCGGACCCTGAAATGGTCCAAGTACGAGTTCATTTTCTTTTACGAGGTAAAACCCTACCCATAACCATCCGAATTGTTCTTTAAGTGCCGCGGTAATGTTAGCGAGGTTAGCCACCAGATCATTTTCTCCGGTGATCAACCCTTGCAGCTGAGGTATTAATGATTCGTATTGTTCTTCCCTGGTGCCCCGGGCAATGGATAAATCTTCTGCCATAAAGCAAATATAAGATGGAGATATTTATTGGGAGAAGTAACTAGTTCCCGGGAAAGATGCGGATGACTTTCACAAACCTCGACATATAATATTTGTTAAGTGGGGTAGTGGTAACCCCATAGGCCTTGCCCGAAGTGGAATGAATAAATTCGATATTACCCTGCATGGAAGTGGTAATAATTCCCATATGGCCTACTACGCGTATTGTACTATCGGTACCTGTAAAAAGAATGAGGTCGCCGGGTTTTGATTCATGCAGCGGGACTTCCCTGCCAACATGGGTGAAATCCACGGATGACCGGGGAACTTTTATCTTGAAATGATTGAATACATAAGTTATGAATCCGGAGCAATCAAAGCCATAATTCGGGTCGGTTGATGCATAACGGTAAGGCACGCCTTTTAATGTATGTGCGAATGAGATGACAGCTTCGGGTTTAACCTCTCCGGTATTGATCTCATTGTCATTTTTTTCATCCACCATCTCTTCCATCACCTCAGTTACAGTATCTGCTATAGCAGGGAAGGTGGTTGTAGTAGAAAGCGTAGAATCCTGTCCTGTTGCATTTTTATCCTGCAATGGAGATGAGCAGGCAATCAGGAATAATATATAAACAGAAATAAGTTTCATGATACTAATTCTTATCACTGCTCCATTCGTTATTCTCCTCGTCTTCCGCGCCGGCATCTTCCATTTTATCATCTTCATCTACACCACTTGTATCAAGGTCTCTTCCCGTTCTTTCATCTCCAAAACCTGTTGTATTCAGAGGCTCGCCTTCAAAATCGGTATTGTCCATTGTTGCACGGCTCAGATTTTCCTCATCGCGGGTAGGCATGTATTCCTCTCCGCGCTCAAGTGTTTGCCGCTCTGTTGCCGTAACGTCAGCCGCGGAGCCCATACGGATGCGATCTTCATCCTCACCTCCGTTAAGCTCATCCAATAATCCAACACCTTCTTCATCATCCGAAGAAATGGTGGTATCCGCAAGCTCGCCAAGGGCTGGTACATGAATATGTTCCTGACCAGGAATATCGCGTACTTCAGGCAGGTTAATGGTTGCCTCATCAGGCTTGAGGCGGTCCTGATCGCGCTGGGGATCAGTTATATCTGAGCGAAATCTGGCGCGCGCTCCGGTATCATCGCTAAACAGGCGGTCATCCCGGTTTTCGTTATCATTACGATCTTCTGTGGAGTTAGCCATGACTTTGTTTTAAGTCATGGATGAAAATTTCATGCCGACACGGGTTTGATTTGAGGATTTGATGATTTGAGGATTAATAAAAAAAATGCGGCAGATTACTGCGTCAGATGTTTCTTATAGAATTCCAGGGTGCGCTGCCAGGCGAGTTTTGCAGCGGTTTCGTTATACCTTGCAGTTGAAGTATCGTTGTGAAAGGCGTGGTTGGTGCCTTCGTAATTATAAAGCTCGTAACGGACTCCCGCTTTCTTTAGCGCTTCCTCATACGCACTGATGCCTGCATTGATGCGTTCATCCAAAGCCGCATAATGGAGTTGAACGGCTGCTTTTATTTTGGGAACATCAGCAAGCTCTGGCTGCCGTCCGTAAAATGAAACAGCGGCTTTCAGATCCGGCATGTTTACAGCAAGTTGATTTGAAAGGGCGCCTCCCCAGCAAAAGCCTACGCAGCCAAATGAGCCGGTGCTGTCTTTACGCGTCTTGATGTAGTCAAATCCTTTGATAAAATTCTGCAGATTTTCGGCTGCATTTATTTTTCCGAACATTTCCCTTGCTTTATCCTGGTCTTCGGGTGTGCCTCCCTGTGGTGCCAGCGCATCCGGCGCAATTGCCAGGTAACCTGCCTTTGCAGCACGACGGGTTACATCCTCAATATGAGGATTGAGTCCTCTGTTCTCATGTATTACCATTACCGTGGCGTATTTGCCTTCTTTTTTCGGTCGCGCCACATACGCGTTCATTTTGCCATTAGCGCCATCATAGCTGATTTTCTCTGTAAATAATTCGTCGGATCTGGTAACAGCCGCGCTGGCATAATTTGTTTCAATCAATGGCAGAATATTCATCGCAGCAGCCATGCTGCCAGTTATTTTAATAAGTCTTTTAATGAATACATCACGTGCAAGTGGTTGGTGTGTGTATTCGTCGTATAAATTTATTATCCGCTGGTCCATGACAAATTGAGTTTGTAACAAGTTAGGAAAAAATGTTGGAGTGGTAAGGTTTGCCAGGCATTGGCGTCTGTAGTATTCAGGGATAATTCCGGATCGCCTGGTGTATTGAATGAAGCAGGCCGTTGCGTCGGGCGTCATGGGTAAGTTGCCAGAACATGATACCATTCAGTTTGTTTTGCAGCGCATATCGCGTTTTATCGCCGACCGATATCTGATCATCATAAGTCACAAAAAGTTTCTTCACCGGATTATAGATGTAAGGCGCATGAGCGATGCTGTCCCGGTAATATTCAAACCCATCCGAAGCTGAAAATGCGATTGGAAAATCGCGGTATCCTATACTTGTCCGGAATTTGCCTGACTGGTATAAGCCATTGTTCAGTGGAGGCACATTTTCCCAGACCCTTGCGTAGAAAGCAGCGCCAACTACAAGTTTGCCCGGATCGATACCTATAGAAACAAGGTAGTCAACCGCGTTGTCGACTGAGTACTGCTGAGTTGGAGTAGAATATAAGGGAGTATGATGACCGGTAACAGTATCAAAACCATGAACGAGGTCATAGGTCATAAGATTCACCCTGTTTAAATGTTTCATCACTTTCTTCCATTCAACCGCTTCCTGGAGGAATCGTGGAAATCCACCTGCCGCAAAACTGATCTCGGCCTTTGGGCCCAACGTGCGCCTCAATTGTTTGACCAGCGCAGTAAAGTTCGGTTTGTCAGATGCTGCATACTTATGCCCGGGATACCCTGGTATGGTGGGATATTCCCAATCCAGGTCAATTCCGTCTGTTCCAAAATATTCATTCAGGTCTTTTACTGAAACCGCAAACTCCTTCCTGTTTCTGGCACTTGAAAATACCTGTGAACAGCTTTCGCACCCGCCCCATCCTCCGAGTGACAATAAAACTTTCAGAGCGGGATTTCTTTTTTTCAATCCAACCAGTTTGGTGATCGTAACACTATCACCTGCATCATCAACCGCCAGCCTGTTACTTTTAAGATGGCAGAAACTGAAAATTATGTGTGTAAGTTTTTCGGCTTCGAAACTGTCCACTGCTGACGCATTTCCGGAATAATAAGCTGTAACGGTAAAAGATGAAGGTGCCTGTGACTGTGAATAGCAATAATTATAGGATAGGAGGAACGAAATAAGAATCAATGACGGGCTGACTCGCATATACGGCATTTAGTAAGTGCTCTATCAGGTTCAAGTGACCAGGAAGACAAAATTGTAACCATTTGTCAGAATTCAAGGCGCAAAAAAATCCATCAGATCATGGCGTCTGATGGATCAATTGGATTTGAATAGCTTATTTCATTTTCGCAACTTCCGGAGGAGGCATGTAGGCCGGAACCTGGTTTTTTACCGCTGGTAATGATTGAAGGTAGGCGTATATTGACTTTATATCTTCATCAGTCAATTTTGCCACCACTTCCCATGGCATAGGAGGCATGATTGGCCTTCCGCCGTCCTGCCCAAGGTGTTTACCTGATCGCATTGTCTTGATGAATGTTTCCTCACTCCAGGCACCGATACCTGTAGTTGAATCTGGGGTCAGGTTTGCCGAAAATGACATTCCCCATGGTCCAACAAAAGCGGTGATATCTCCTGAGAAAAGCAGCCAGTAGCCCGGTTGGAGGGCCTTTTTGTCAACTGAGGGAAGCGGACTGCCTTGCGGATGTCCCGAGAACAGTTTTGTTGAATCGAAATGAAAACCGTGTTCGGTAAATACTTTAGGACTGTGACAGTCGTTGCACCCAACTGAAAGATACTGTCCGCGTGCGATCATCTCACTTTTGGAAAGTTCTTTTTTCTCAGGTGCGGCGCTGACAGGTTGATTTTCTGATGTTGCAGCATCGGATGAACAGGCAGATTGCAACGAAATGGTTGCAAAGCCTGATACGATTAAAGCAACGGTAAACAATTTGAATTTCTGTTGCATAAAGCAGTTGTTTTAAGGTATAAAGATGGTGTCAGGTCTGAAACCTGCAGGAACTAACGGTTAATTTTTTCAGGGAACAGGCTGTGTTAATGTGCAGAAGCGAAACAAAAATAGGTTAATGGTGTTGTGAATCCAATAACATGTTTGTGTGATTATTGCAAAGTTGCTGCAAATGTTCGTCAAGCAACTGGGTGATTTTTCCAGGCAAACCATTGCCCACTTCATTTCCATCAATCTCAACTACAGGAAGTATCTGCTTCGTGGTGCTTGTTGTGAATGCCTCTTTTGCTTCGGCTATTTCAGTAAGGGTTATCTTTCTTTCATACACTGCAAAATTTTTCCGCGCCAGTTCCAGTGTCTTCTTTCTGGTTATTCCATGAAGTATATTGCTGGCAGGAGTTATTATCTCATCCTTCCGCGTAACTATAAAAAAATTAGAACGCGGAAATTCGGAAACTTCGTTGTTGTGATAATAAAGAACGTCATCCGCTCCAACAGATACCAATTTTCCCTGGAGATTTACACCTGTCAGGTAATTGATGGATTTGATCAGGGGAAGTTCCCGTACATGCTCATGGGTTATAACCCGCATCCCGTGTTTAACCCATTGGGCTGATCTTGGCTTTAATGGATGTTGCGTGACGATCAGGTTTGGAATAGAGGGCAGATATCCATCAGTAGAATATCCTCCCGTAAGGGTGATCCTGAAAATTGAACCGGGAATATTATTTTTTAAGATCAATTCGCTGACTATGCTTTTCAGTTCCTCTCGTGAAAGGCCCGGATTGAGGTTCAACCCTTCAGCGGAATTGAAAAACCGGGAGAGGTGGTCGTCCAGAAAAAGCGGAACATTGTTTATCGTCCGGAACGCATCGAAAATTCCATAACCGCGCTGGACCGACAAGTCGCTGATGTGCAGTGTTGCATTCTTTTCTTCAATAAATTCACCATTAATGAAAGCTATTCCGTTCACTTTTTTTCGTTGAGATTTAATTAACCCGCTTATACTTCCGCAAAATAGTCATTACTCTTTCAACAGGCAACGCTTCAACGGAATTTCCAGACCTTCCTTTCATGGATGTCGCGGCAAACAGGGAATTGATGATCGCTTCTTCAGTTGCTTCAATTGCTGCCATAAAAAGCGGAGTTACCACATCATTAAGCAGTATTTTCATTGATTGCGCAGGTTCATTGGAATTGTGTGCAATGCGCAGACTACTGTCAGTTGAAAATGCAATTACATAATCACCACTTCCATTCGACGCTATTCCACCGGTTTTTGCAAGTCCCATAAATGCGCGCTTCGCAAGCCTCTCCAGGTTTCTGCTGTCAAGAGGAGCATCAGTAGCAACTACGATCATGCAGGATCCGTCTGCTGTATTGTTCAATTTATCTTTCAGATAATATTTGTCCAGTTCTTCTCCGACAGGTACACCATCCACCTGCAAAACGCCTCCGAAGTTCGATTGCACCAGAACGCCAACAGTATATCCTCCAAGCGAGGCGGGCAATTTGCGTGAAGCAGTTCCGATGCCTCCTTTGAATCCGAAACAAACCGTACCAGTGCCGGCGCCTGTTGAGCCCTCAGCTACATTACCGCCTGTGGCGGATCTTATCGCAAGAAGTACGTCCTCTTTTTTAATATGCCTGCCCCTGATATCGTTCAGGTAACCATCATTTGTTTCTCCAACCACTGCGTTTACCGATTGTACCTGTTCATTCCCTTTTTGCAAAAGTGTATGTTCTATTATGGCATCCATTCCGGCAGATACGCTGAGGGTATTGACGAGAACGATCGGCGATTCGAGATTGCCAAGTTCTTTTACCTGAGTGGTTCCCGCTAATTTGCCAAAGCCATTACCGGTATAAATTGCTGCAGGTACCTTTTGCTGAAAAATATTACCGCTATGCGGTACGATCGCGGTAACGCCGGTACGAATAGAATCACCCCTGATCAGGGTTGTTTGGCCAACCAGCACTCCCGGTACATCTGTGATTGCATTTAATTTTCCGGCAGGCATTACTCCAATGCGAATGCCCAGTTCCCTGGGCCGCTTATGCTGTGCCTGAACATCAAAATAGAAAATGATCAGGCTAACAAGTATAAAAAAACGCATGGCTGAAGATAATGAAAAAGGAGAATGCCGTTCACCTTTTCGAATCCTTCATCAGACCGATCTCGCGCGGGTTTGTTTTATCAACAGTGCCTTCCTTTGAATTCAGCACCGCATGAATTCTCACCCCTTTGAGATCCTGTGGATATGCCGCCCAGTAATAGGTGGCGCTGATCGGCGACAGTACCTGTGGCACAATTCCATCCGGTTCGTCAGCTATGAAATCAAAATCCCAGATGCCATCCGGAGGAGGCTGAATATAGATCCATGGAATGAGCCGGGGGTTTTTATAACCCGGGGTAGGTACTACGCCATACGCGTCGATAGCAAGCGTTGGCGGAAAAGTTTTATACACCGTAAGTTCAACCATCTGAACTTCCAGGATTTTTACAGTGTTATGCATACGCAGAAATTTTTAAATTAACGATACCCCAAGTTCCTGTTATGATTTTTCCTGGCAACAGGTAAAAAGACCCTTTTTAAACGGGGGTTAAAATGCAAACCCATATTTCGTGCTGGTATGTTAATTGTTCCATTTAATCTAAACAATAAGTATGGGAAAAGAAAGAAGCGGAAAATTCAATTCTCCTGAGGGCAAACCATCCGGAGCGGAAAAGGAAGAAGGACTGGGGTTGCACCCAACTGATCCGGAAAAACTGGATCAATACCTTGAGATCACTGAAAAATATATAACCGAAGAAGATCAGATAGCGGCACATGTGCCTGTCAGACATCCAAACCGTAATAGGGAAAAAGGGTATGACAGATTTAAGAATCAGGCCGATTCACAGGACAACAGGAAGTCGGTTGAACCGGCAATTTCCGATGAGCAAAGTAAGAATGCCTGGGAAGAATTGCCAAGGATACTTACGAAAGAACAGTTTGCTGAGCTGGCTAATTTTAAAGCCGACACCTGTATATCTGCTTATTTTAATACACAAGTTGACCCCACAGCTTTCCGATATGCGCTGCAGGAAATTTCCGTTATGTTAAAAAATAAGGGTCAGAACCAAGCCTCAATTGACAAATTACTTGAACCGGGTTATTCATTATTAAAGGATGATTCATTCTGGCAGAATATGTCACAGGGGCTCGCGGTCTTTATTTCCGATGGATTTTTCAGGTATCTGAAAATGCCTGTGAAAACGGAGCCTGATGTTATTATTGAATCTTCATTCTTTGTAACTCCACTCATTCAGATACTGACACGTAAGGAATATTTTTATTTACTTGTCCTAAGTAAAAAACAAATAAAACTATTCCGCGCAGACGCATTCGGAATAGAATTTATTAACGTACCAGGATTGCCTGAAGGAATGCAGGACGCGCAGGCCGATGATAAGGACGAAGAAACCACCTTCCGGATGGGAGGTCGTGGCGGTACCGGAGGAGCCAATTTTCATGGTGTAGGAGGAGGGAATAACGTTGATGATAAAGCGAAGTTGGCGGCTTATTTTGAGATCGCCGATAAAGTGATATGGAAAGAAGTGCTTAGCACAGAGTCAGCGCCTTTAATGTTGGCAGGCGTTGAATACCTTATCCCGATTTATAAATCGGTGACGAACTATAATAATATAAGCGACGAAACGCTCACCGGCAGTCATGAGCGCGAAGACGCCGATACGCTTTACAGCCAGGTAATGGAGAAAATGTCTGGTTACTTTGAACAGCGTTTGAATAAAGCACTTGAATTATATGGAAACCAGTCGGCCACAACCCTCACATCGTCGGTCGTAAAGGATGTAATACCGGCAACTTATTACAGCAAGGTCTCGCATCTGTTTGTGCAGAAGGGAGCTCATATATGGGGAAGCTTCGATGAAATGAAAAATGAACTGAAGATTCACACAAACGAAAAGGAGGGAGGTGAGGACCTGCTGGACAACGCGGTTGTGAGAGCGCTCTTAACAGGCGCCGAAGTTTTTCTTGTAGATAAGGACAAGATGCCTGCCGACAGCATACTGGCCGCAGTAATGAGATATTGATCGGTTAGTGAGTGGCGGTTGATTCCGCCACTCATTTTTTATAGTAAGGGTTGGCAACAATATTGCATTTTACAAAGGAGGAGGGAGCTGATTATGTTAAGAACAACACCCGCGCTTTCAAGGGAAAGGATGCGCTGCAGAAAAAAATTTCTTTATTACTTCCGGAAGGGGTTCAAAGATCCTACTTATCTGGATTGGGAAAGAGACTATAAATGGAACGCGCACCTGTCGTGGAATGAGCTTTTAAATAAAGAAGAATTTCAGCGGCTGCTTGCCGCACGAAAATATAACGACATAGCAAACACTGCCGTTCGTATTGAATCGCGCACCAACCTTCTGTTCTCTTTTGAAAAGATGGCGCTCAGGGATGCGGTACGACCACCTGAAGGAGCAAAAGCTTTTTCATTGGGTTTGTTTAACTACATATATGGCGCGGAACCATTGCGACAAAGATTTGAACAGTTTACCGAAATGCTTTCAACGCTCCCCAGAAAACAAACAAGGGTGCTTACATGGCCGCTCCAGACAGTATTTGGATTTATCGGGAACCCTGACGAACATATTTTTCTAAAACCAAGGGTAACTAAAATAGCAGCAGAGAAATACGGATTCGATTTTTCTTATCTCTCGCGGCCTAATTGGGAAACCTACAGAAACCTGCTTGCATTTGCGGAAGAGATTGGGGCTGACCAGGCTGATCTTGGTCCGCGAGATCTTATCGATATGCAGTCGTTCATGTGGGTGCTTGGATCCGATGAATATCCTGATTGACGCAAATAAAAAAAGCCCCACTCCTATGAATGAGGCTTTATAAATGTTGGAAATTTACTGGATCAGTTTTGCTATTTCACCAATAGGCAAAGTATTCGCCATTTTGATCAATTCATCCTGCGTATGTCCGGGAGCTTTTAAGGTAACCAGGGCATTCGTCAATGGTAGCTGCAGTTCAAATTCCTTTTTTTCATCGTCACCCGATACTTTCTGAACAAGGGCTTTGTATCCACTGACCTTGATGATCTTCTGATCAGGGTTATTACCCATAAAAGGCAATGACAGCAGCGCATTCAATGTTCCGATAAGCGGAGAATTACTGATGATCTCCAGCGAAACGGTTTTACTGTAAATGCTATCCGCGGGAAGTTTCTTGACATCAATTCCATATTCACGGTGAATCAGCACACCAAAGAAACCTGATGCGCCGGTTACGTTATCTCTTTCAATTCTTGCGTTCTCGTCAAGCATTTTAGTGGGAAGTACTTTAATCACTTCCTTTCCGATGAGGATGTCCAGTTCCTGCAATGCCTGCTGCATTGCAAATCTTGAATCATCCAGTTTGCCGGCGGCATACGCGGTGCGGGCTTCACCCAGGTGTTTTGCGAAATCCTGCTGTGCAGAAACCGTTATGAACGTGAAAGAAGCTATAAGAATAAAATATATTTTTTTCATGATTGTACGTTTGGTATAAGCAATTATTTTTCTCCAAGACTGGTTTTGATGCCGTCGATATCAATCTGGTTTGCGGCACTCATCATTTCCTGTTCTGATGCGAAGTTTATTCCTTCAAACATCAGCAGTGAGGTCTGGCCTAAAGGAATGCTCAACTTATATCCACTGCTCTCATTGTACTCGATAACAGCTCTGTAGCCTTTTACTTTCGTTTGCTTCCAGTTTTGCTGACCTCCGGTTGATTGCTGATACCCGCCATTCGCGAGGTACATATTCACCGCCTGCATCCAAAGCGCATTGTTTGCGATGGTAAGCGTGAATTGTTTTTCACCGGTTACGTACACACGCTGAATGGTGAGACCTGCCCATCCCCAGCCCGTACTTGTCACCTGGTCCTGTGCTGTGTCGACATTGATGCCGGCCACTGTTTTGGGAAGTGATTTTAAAATATTCTGGCCGATCTGCAATTCAACTCCAAGCATTGCCTGCTGAATATTGTACCGGGCTTCTCCATAACTGGTTCCCTTGAATGCTGTCTCCGCGGAATTGAGGTTTTCTTTTACATCAGGTGCCGTGTTCACAAGCCCTTGCCCACCCTTGTTGGAAGGCTTGCCATATTTTGGTGCATTGCCTCCACCTGGTCCTGAGTTGGGAGACCCATTATTGTTGCCACTGTTATTGTTGCCACCCGTTTTTTCGTTAACGGCATCGTCTACTTTTTTGTCGACAACTTTATTCGCGACAGATTCAGCCTTTTCTTTCATTTTTTTGAGAAATCCCTGGGCCTGGGATGCAGAATAACAACACACGGCAATGCCAATGCATACTGCAATTTGAAATGATTTCATTGTCAAATAATTTGGTGATAAAAGCAGTTATTAATGAATAGTAATGCAGCTACCTTTCTTAATCAAATCCGGGCTCTTTAAACTTTTGGTTTGAAAAGGGATATGGATCACTTTCGGAGGAGAACCGAAAGTACGAAATACGATTATGCAGCCCCAATTTTTGTTGGTGATTCACATCTTTATGTGATGAGGCTTTATGTGATGAGGCAGCCTGAACCGGCAGGCTGCCTGAATTATTTACATTTCAGCATATGCTTCCACCGGTTCACAGGTGCAGATCAGGTTTCGGTCGCCATGGGTATTGTTTACCCTTGCCACTGAAGGCCAGAATTTATTATGCGTTACGTAGTAAAGCGGGAAAGCGGCTGTTTCGCGTGAATATGCCTTGTCCCAGTTGTCACTGCAAACCGAAAACTGCGTATGAGGGGCATTCTTGAGCATATTTTCTTTTTTATCCAGCGCTCCTTCTTCAATCAA
>DASWTK010000267.1:0-17438 GCA_036402175.1 Chitinophagaceae bacterium
TGGTGAAACCACTGAGGTACATGATGAAGAACGCGCCGATAAGAGAAACGGGAATATCAATCAACGGACGGATGGCAATGATCCAGTCGCGGAAGAAAAGGTAGATGATAAGTATTACAAGTATGATAGCGATGATGAGCGTTTCTTCAACTTCTTCGATTGACCGCTTGATGAATTGGGTTTGATCCATGGCGATATCGAGGGTAATGTCCTTCGGGACTTCCTTCTTCAGCTGCTCATAACGTTTATAAAATTCGTTGGATATTGAAACGTAGTTGGATCCGGGTTGAGGAACGATAGCAAGGGCGATCATCGGAATGCGGCTTTCTTTCAGGATCGTTTCTTCGTTCTCGGGGCCGAGTACGGCTTCGCCGATATCTTTTAGTTTGATATCACTTCCGCCAACGTTCTTGATGATGACGTTATTAAATTCTTCTTCTGTTGTAAGCCGGCCGAAAGTTCTTACGGACAGTTCTGTAGTATTACCCGAAATTTTACCGGAGGGGAGTTCAACATTTTCGCGTTGAAGGGCAGCCTGCACATCGCCTGGGGTAAGATTGTACGCGCTTAGCCGTGACGGATCGAACCAGATACGCATTGCAAAACGCTTCTCACCCCATATTCCGATAGCGCTAACACCCGGAATTGTTTGTAATCGTTCTACCAATACATTGTTTGCAAATTCAGTTATCTCCAGCTGGTTGCGGGTATTGCTTTGCACCGTCATGGAAAGGATGGGGTCATTGCTTGCATCCGCTTTTGAAACCACCGGTGGAGCGTCAAGATCATTCGGAAGTGAACGGCTTGCCTGCGAAACCTTGTCGCGCACGTCATTTGCGGCGGCTTCCATATCTACGCCAAGTTCAAATTCAACGTTAATGCTGCTGGTGCCCTGGCTGCTGAGAGAAGTGATGTTCTTGATGCCGGCGATCCCGTTGATTACTTTTTCGAGAGGTTCGGTGATCTGCGATTCGATGATGTCGGCATTGGCGCCGGGATAAGAGGTTCTGACGCTTACGTTCGGAGGATCGATTGCGGGATAATCACGTATTCCAAGGTAACTGAAGCCGATCACACCAAACAAAACGATCATGATGTTCATTACCACTGCCAGGACCGGCCGCCTCAGACTGATTTCGGAAATATTCATGCGCTTCGATCAATTATTGTTTAATAGCTGCATCCGTTATTCTGTTCTCCGTTCTAATTTACCTTGGTGAGTGTGACCTTCGAATCGGGACGAATTGCAAGCAACCCTGTTGTAACAACTGTATCGCCTTCATTCAATCCTTCGGTGATCTGAACGTATGATGAGTCGCGTACACCAGTAGTCACTATCTGATATTTCGCGCTGCCACCATTGTAAATGATCACTCTCTTATTTCTGGCCTGCGGAATAACCGCCTGTGTTGGAATTACCAATGACTGGGCATTTTTGCCGATCTGTAATCCAACTTTCGCAAAACTACCCGGGACAAGGTTTTTACTTGAACCAAGCACGACGGCCCGCACTTTCAGCGTACGTGTATTTGCTTCAATGGACGCTTCTGTTGCAATTACCCGGGCTGTGAATTTGTCTTTGGCGCCTTCCAGACTGAACTTCACCTGGCTGCCTGGTTTCATATTGCCGCTATATTTTTCAGGAACCGAGAACTCAAGCTTTAACTGGTCAACTTTCCTGAGGGTTGTTACGATGGTGGTTGGGCTTACATATGCGCCCATGCTGATGTTTCGCAATCCCAACTGACCAGCGTATGGAGCACGAATTTCAGTCTTTCCTATATTCACCCGCACAATGTCCATGTCAGCCCTCAGATTATTTACCTGCAATTGAGCAAGGTCGTATTCCTGCTGACTGATACCCTGGATCTTCAATAATTCTCCATAACGCTCTACTGTTTTCTGGGCTATCTCTGACTGAACCTGTAATTTCTTTAATTCAGCCTGCAGGTCACCATCATAAAGCTTGGCAAGCATCACACCTTTCCCTACAAAATTCCCTTCACGAACATTCAGCGCAATAACCTTTCCGGAGATTTCGGGCCTGATCTCTGTTTCCTCGTAAGGCAACAAACTACCGGGCACCTCAATATCTTCGCTCATTTGACGAGTTTTAACAATAAACCCTTCGGCCTGGATGGGCATGTTTCCACCGCGGGCCTGTGGGCCACCGGATGGAGCGGACTCTTTCTTTTTTGAATCTTTACAGGCAAGAATGAGGCAGAAGCTGAATAATAGGATGGTTCCAGTAAAAACAAATTGCTTACTCATGATTGGTGAAAATAAATCAAACCGCAAAGATGAAGATTACCGCTGATATAAACAGCGTTTAAACTTGGAGTAAGACGCTTTTTTTAGAATAAAGTTTGCACTCCATGCGCAAATTTTGCTTCATGGTCCAGCAACCATTTTTTTCTCCAGAGGCCACCGCCATATCCAATCAATGATTGGTTGGAGCCGATAACCCTGTGACAGGGTACGATGATGGCGATATTGTTCTTCCCATTAGCTGAAGCTGCGGCCCGGATGGCTTTTGTATCACCCAGGCGTCTCGACAATTCGAGGTATGAAATGGTTTTTCCGAAACCAATACTTAACAATTCATTCCAGACTCTTGATTGAAATGATGTGCCGGACTGGTGCACCGGAACTTCAAACGTGCGTCGCTGACCATGAAAATATTGAATAAGTTCTTCGACGCACTGAATTACGAGCGGACCCAACTGTTGAGACGCGTTCTCTGGTATTGAATCGCCCTCTCTCATATAATAAACCTCTGAAATGAACTGATTGGTTCCGGAGATGCGGAGGAGGCCAAGTGGCGAATGATAATATGTGGTGGTTATCCTATCTTCCATCCATTCTGAACCCGTTGATCGGGTTGCAATAAAACTACATTATTTTCTGAAGTATAAACGCCCAGCACCAGGCATTCGCTGATGAACCCTGCTATTTGTTTGGGTGGAAAATTCACTACAGCGATCACTTGTTTGTTGACAAGATCTTCTTTGCTGTATAAAGCAGTGATCTGTGCAGATGAGCGTTTCATTCCAAGCTCACCAAAATCAATTACCATGCGGTAAGCCGGTTTACGTGCTTTTGGAAAATCACTAACTTCAATTATAGTTCCGACTCTGATGTCGAGTTTTTCAAAATCGTCCCAATTAACCATGGTTAAATGTAAAATTCAAAATTCAAAATGTAAAATGCAAAATGTGAAATGCAAAATGTGAAATGCAAAATGTAAAATGTAAAATGTAAAAAAAGGATACGTGAAATTCAGGTTTTAATATTTTACATTTTTCATTTTGAATTTTGCATTTTCTTTATCTTCATCTTTAAACTTCAAATTATGGAACGTACTGGTACGGCAATCTGGAATGGCTCAGGTAAAGATGGTAATGGTCAGGTCAGCACTCAAAGCGGCGTGATCAAACAAGCGCAATATTCATACAAATCACGGTTTGAGCAGGGGATCGGCACCAACCCCGAAGAGTTGATAGCCGCGGCGCACGCTGGCTGCTTTGCCATGAAACTGAGCTTTATACTCGGAGCAGCAGGATTTACTCCTGACTCTCTTGAAGCCACTTCATCTGTTACACTTACCGAGGGGGTTATACGCGGCTCTAAACTGAGTGTAAAGGGTAAAATCCCCGGAATTACTCCCGAAAAATTCAAAGAATGCGTTGAAGAAGCAAAAAATACCTGCCCTGTTTCAAAAGCGCTTGGAGCAATTGAACTCAGCGCCGAAGGAGAACTTGTTTAAACTATTCAATAACAACTTGTCAATGAACTCAAGAAGGAAATTTATCCGTAATGCAGGAATAACTGCAACAGGCTTCTTCATTGTACCACGTCATGTTCTGGGTAAAGGATACATTGCTCCAAGCGATAAGCTGAATATCGCAGGAATAGGAGTTGGCGGAAAAGGCGCCAGCGATCTGAAGGAATTTGCAAAAAGCCCAAGGGTAAACATCGTTGCACTTTGTGATGTTGACGACCGCCAGGCTGCCGGCTCCGTCAAGCAGTTTCCCGATGCGAAATATTATAAGGATTTCAGGGAGATGCTGCAGAAGGAAGAGAAAAATATTGATGCGGTTTCAATCTCAACTCCCGATCACACCCATGCGGTTGCAACACTGGCAGCTATGCGAATGGGCAAGCACGTTTACACGCAAAAGCCATTGACACATGATATTTATGAAGCGCGCATTCTTACTGAAGCCGCAAAGAAATATAAGGTTGTCACACAAATGGGAAACCAGGGTGGCTCGGGCGACGGTGTTCGCAAAACAAAGGAGATGATCGACGCCGGCCTGATTGGAAATGTTGTTTCCGTAAAATGCTGGACCAACCGTCCTGTTTGGCCGCAGGGAATCGCTGCGCCTTCGGGTACATTCGAAATTCCAAAGGAACTGAACTGGGACCTCTGGCTTGGACCTGCGAAGTACATCGACTACAATCCGGCATACCTTCCATTTAACTGGAGAGGTTGGTGGGCTTTTGGAACCGGAGCATTGGGTGATATGGCATGCCATATTATGGATCCCGTATTCCGCGTATTGCCGATTGATTATCCAACGGAGGTTGAGGCGAGTGTTACCGGCAACTGGAAAGGATTTTTTGCTGAAGCAAATTATACCGATAGCTGCCCGCCAGCTTCGATCATTCATCTTGGTTATCCACGTAAAGATGGAAAGGGAAAGATCAAGGTCACCTGGATGGATGGTGGTTTGCTTCCCGAACGTCCCGATGAACTGTTACCCGATGAACCAATGGGCAACTGGGACGGTGGCGTAATATTCGAAGGCACAAAAGGAAAGCTGATGGCAGATTGTTATGGCGCAAACCCGCGCTTGCTGCCAACGAAACTAATGAAGCAGACAAACATGCCCGCCGAAAAAATCAAACGCGTTCCCGAAGGCCATTACATCCAATGGGTGAATGCTTGTTTTGACGGACATGGTAAAGGAAAGACCAGTTCACCATTTGAATTCGCCGGTCCGTTCACCGAAAGCATTCTTATAGGCAACCTCGCCATACGCAGCTGGATGTTACAGAATCCAAAGCTTAAAGGCTGGGGCGATAAATACCTTGGACGTAAAAAATTATTGTGGGACGCGAAGAATATGAAGGTTACGAACTTTGATGAGGCGAATGAGTTTGTGAGGTACCCTTATCGGGATGGTTGGAAGTTGGAGTTGTAAATAATTAGATGATTTGAGGATTTGAGGATTTGAGGATGAATTGGGCAATTAATTAATTCATTAATTGACCAATTCATCTTTTTTTAGTCATTTAGTTTTTCGGAGAGGAGGATTAGCTCGCGGAGTTTGTATTCGTCTTTGGGGTTGTCGAAACATTTTCCGAATTCTTCGAGCAGGGTTTGAATAATTCTTCGATGGCTTATTGGTTTGAAGTAGGAGGGTACAGGAGGAACCGAGATACGGCGGAAATAATTTTCAACGTCTTTATGTGTGAACACCTGTCCGCTTAATGGATCGATGTAGAATTCTATCTGCTGCTGAAGGTTGGCTTCGTCCTCCGGATTAATATCCGATTTAAAGAATGCAAGAACAAACTGCTTTGGGATATTGATCGCTTTTACTGGAATATCGAGCAGTTCAGCCAGTATGAGGTAGAGTATTCCGTTAGAAATGGTATTGCCGCGCTTGCATTCAAGCACCTTGTTGATCAGGAATTCTTCGGGATGCTGATAACCCACTTCCATTCCTTTCAATCCATAATAATTATAGAGAATGCTCGATACCACGTGCACCTGTTCAAGCGGAGTAAGATAGCTGTTGAGTTCAAGCCAGATATTCCGGCGCAGCTTCTCCATTTCCTGCATGATGGAAGTAGTGGCAAGTTCGGGGTATTGAAAACGGGCGACCAGAATTGATGCAGTCAATAGGTCCTGGTAAGGACTCTTGTTCCAGCTTTCAAACTCTTCTGTAAGATCGCGGTAATGCAGCCGGTGGATCAATAATTCTATGCGCTCCTGTATATCTTCACTGGGTGTGTTCTCCCACAAATTTTCCAGGTTCGGGATAATGCCTCTTCCATAGTCCATTATCTTAACTGAAACCACGTTGAAAACTTCTTCATCGGGATCATCGATCAAATGGAATAAGGCTTTTATTTCTTTATTTTCCTGCATGAGTACTGATGACTTTCAAGATAAGACCGTATAACTATCGAAAGTCAATATCCTGCAAGTTTTAAAATTTTGGTAAAATCATTTTTCCACATATACACATCAGCCGGATTTTTTCTTCTTTCTGGCGACTTTCTTCGGTGGATTTGCTTTCAGTTCTTCAATGGTCTTTTTCACTTCGTCAATGGTCATGTCGGCCACGCGCTCCTGCTGCTCTTTCGATAGCTTATAATTTCTCAAACCCTGTTTAATGTACGGACCATAAGGTCCGCGCAATAGCTGGATCTTTTCTTTCTCGAAAATTTTAATAGTGCGCTCTTCCTTAGCCTTACGCTTTTCGGCAATGATAGGACTTGCTTCTTCAAGAGTGATGCTATAGGGGTCGAACTCTTTACCAAGTGAGTAGAACTTACTATCGTGTGCAATGTATGGACCAAACCTTCCGATATTAACGCTAACGTCTTTATCCTCAAACGTTCCCAGAATTCTGGGTAGTTTAAACAGCTCCATTGCCTCATCAAATGAGATGGTTTCGATGCTTTGCGTGTTCTTCAGCTTTGCAAATCGTGGTTTTTCCTCATCATTCACATCCCCGATCTGTACCATCGGACCATACCTACCCATTCTCGCAATCACTTTCTTTCCGGATTCGGGATCAATGCCCAGTTCGCGCTCGCCGCGGATGCGTTCTGCATTTTCGATAGTGCTTTCAACATCTTTTTTGAAAGGAATGTAGAAATCGTCGATCATCACATTCCATTTCATATTACCGCTGGCCACCTCATCGAACTCCTGTTCGATGCGTGCGGTAAAATTGTAATCCATGATATCATCGAAGTACTGCTTCAGGAAGTCGGTCACCACAAGCCCAAGGTCTGTAGGGAACAACTTAGATTTTTCGGCTCCCGTATTTTCCTGCTCCGTTTGCTTTGAGATGTTGTTATTCTTTAATTCAAGAATGCGATAATCTCTTTTCACGCCTTCTTTATCGCGCTTCTCTACATATCCTCTTTTCTGAATGGTAGAAATTGTTGGCGCGTAAGTTGATGGCCGGCCGATGCCAAGCTCTTCGAGTTTTTTAACAAGAGAAGCTTCCGTAAATCGTGGTAACGGACGCGTAAATCTTTCAATAGCGCGCATTACCTGCAGCGGCAGTTGCATTCCTGGATTTAATGGTGGAAGCACGCCTTCCTGCATTTCTTCTTCGCTCATATCCTCGTCGTCACGGTCTTCGCGGTAAACCTTCAGGAAGCCATCAAATTTCAGCACTTCGCCCTGCGCGCTCAGTTCTTCTTTATTGGTTGATATCTCAATTTTCGCAATGGTCTTTTCCAGTTCTGCATCTGCCATCTGGCTTGCCATGGTGCGTTTCCAGATCAGCTCATACAGTTTCCTGCAATCGGCTTCTTCAACGCTCAGCCTTTGCATGAACGTGGGGCGTATGGCTTCGTGTGCCTCCTGCGCAGATTCATTTTTGTTCTTGTACTTGCGCAGTTGAAAATATTGCTTACCGTATTGCGATGTTACCTGGCCGCGTATATCATCCATTGCCGTATCGCTCAGGCTGACACTGTCGGTACGCATATAAGAAATGTTACCACTTTCGTAAAGCTTCTGCGCCAGCAACATGGTACGACTCACAGAATAACCCAGTTTGCGACTGGCCTCCTGCTGAAGCGTGGAAGTTGTAAAGGGTGCCGCAGGTGATTTCTTTGCAGGCTTAACCTGTATATCGGTTACTTTATAAGTTGCATTGATACAGCTTTGCAGAAATGCTTCCGCCGTATCAGCAGATGAATATTTTTTGCCTTCGGCTTTGAATGTTACACTCTTGCCGGTTACATCCTTCGCTGTAAAAAGCGCTTCTACCTTAAAATTGCTGACCGCGGTGAATGCATTGATCTCCCTTTCCCTTTCAGCTATCAGTCTTACCGCCACGCTTTGAACACGACCGGCGCTAAGGTTATTTTTCATGCTCATTTTGCGCCAGAGCACAGGGCTGAGCTCAAAACCAACGATCCTGTCCAGCACCCGTCTTGCCTGCTGCGCATTCACCAGGTCCATATTTACGGTACGGGGATTTTGCACTGCTCTTTGAATAGCAGGTTTTGTGATCTCGTGAAATACGATCCGCTTGGTCTTTTTGGGATCAAGGCCCAGCACTTCGCACAAATGCCAGCTGATGGCTTCACCTTCACGGTCCTCATCCGTCGCCAGCCAAATCTCGTCACTTTTCTTTGCCAGGCTTTTCAGCTCTTTTACCACCTTTTCCTTATCTGCAGGAACCTTATACCGGGGGGTGTAATTGTTCTTTATGTCAATGCCCATATCGTCCTTTTCAAGGTCGCGGATATGGCCGTAACAGCTCTTTACCTCAAAGTCCTCGCCCAGGATCTTTTCAATGGTTTTGGCTTTCGCGGGAGACTCAACTATCAATAAATTTTTTGCCATACGACTATTCTAAACCCGTTCTTCAGGGCGTGCAATTTTACAGTATAACGCTTAAAGTAAAAAATTGGTGCCATTATGAGAGCGCAGTGATGCCGGTTAGTAATATATTTATAAGTACATAATACGTGTTTTAATTTTAAATGAAGAGATTCTTCACAGCCGCCTTTAAATGAGTGATTTAAGTACATATAATATTTACGCTTTGAATGAGCGGACTGCCATCATTGAGCTTGGAAATATCATCGATCAGACACTTAATAATAAAGTGCTTGCCATTCAGTCGTGGCTGACCAAACACCCGTTCCCCGGAATGAAGGACCTGATCCCGGCCTATACTTCCCTCACTGTTTTATATGATCCTTTTTATATTAATGAAGCGTATTCACCCGAAAAAGGAGTGTTCGAATTTGTAAAAGACAAACTGCTGCTTGCGTGCCAGCCAGCAGTAATGGAAGAAGCATCCGAGCCCCGTACGATTTCCATCCCCGTTTGTTATGAGCCTTCCCTGGGTTATGACCTGAAACTGGTAGCAGCTGCAAAAAATCTCAGGATTGAAGAGCTCATTCATCTGCATTGTTCCGCTACATACCGGATATATATGCTGGGATTTCTGCCGGGCTTTCCATATATGGGCAAGGTCGACGAACGGCTGGTGATGCCAAGAAAGTCGGTCCCCCGACCTGAAGTGGAAGCCGGAAGCGTGGCAATAGCCGGGTGGCAAACGGGCATCTATCCTGTCCGTTCTCCGGGAGGATGGCAGGTCATTGGCCGTACGCCCTTTAAATTATTCGACCCATTCAGTGAACAGCCCGTAGTGCTGTCGCCCGGTGATAATGTGCGGTTTTTTCCCATATCCCTTGCAGAGTTCAAGTCATACGAAAACAACCAACATGTCGATAACCATCATTAAACAGGGCATCCTGGATACTGTTCAGGATTGCGGTCGTTACGGTTATTCAGCTATGGGAATCAATCCCGGCGGTGTTATGGACCCTTTTGCGGCCAGTGTTGCAAATTTCCTGGCCGGAAATACAAACAACGAACCGGTTATAGAGCTTCACTTTCCCGCCATGCAGGTGCTGTTTCATGAGCCTGCGCTCATCTCGATCTGCGGGGCCGATTTCACATCATGCATTCATGAAGAACCGATACCCACCTGGCAACCGGTGATGGTCAACCGAAATGCTCTGCTGCATTTCCAGAAATGGCGGTGGGGCGCTAGGGCATACCTTGCAATCCATGGTGGTTTTAAAATGGTGAAGTGGCTCGGGAGTTACAGCACCAATATTAAAGGAAAGGCAGGCGGTTATTTCGGCAGGCCGCTGGCGAAGGACGACCTGCTTCATGTGAACATGGAAGAGAACGGGGACGGAGGATTCAATCCCTCCTGTTATCTGTCGGCCAGACAATATTACCGGACATTGCATTGGGGCGTGCATGAAAAAAATGTGTATGCCGAAGAAGGAAATTTTCTGATCATTCCCGGGCCTGAATTTAACTGGCTGGATGAGGCATCAAAATATCAGCTACTGCATTCAACGTTCAGCGTTGCTCCGCATTCTGACCGCATGGGATATCTGTTGAACGGACAATCACTGCATCCATCAAACCACATAGAAATGATATCGTCGGGGGTAGACACCGGAACCATTCAATTATTGCCGAACGGACAGCTGATGATACTGATGGCCGACAGACAGACTACCGGCGGATACCCGCGCATCGGAAACATCATCGGTGCACACCTGCCTAAACTTGCCCAGCTTCATTCGGGCGCAGAATTAAGGTTTCAATTAACCGACATCGCGACTGCCGAACAAATGTTATTTTCACAGATGCGCAACCTCAGGATCATTGAACGGTCCTGCCACGATCACTTCAACCAACTCTATGCCCACAATTGACATTAACTGTGATATGGGAGAAGGATTTCCTTCGGATGCACTGCTTATGCGTTATATCAGCTCGGCAAACATAGCCTGCGGTTATCATGCAGGCGATGCTGATACCATGAAAAGAACGGTTGACCTTTGTTTGAAACACAATGTGGCGATAGGCGCGCACCCTTCTTATTCAGACCGCGAAAATTTCGGAAGAACTGACATGATGTACAAAGGACTTCAACCCGAAGACCTGCCGGAGATCATCGGAGAACAGATCAATTTATTAAACATTATCTGCAAAGCCGCAGGAGCAACCCTTCATCATGTGAAGCCACACGGCGCATTGTATAACCGAGCGGCAAAAGATGAAACGGTGAGCAGGCATATATGCAGCACAATTGTTGAGGTGAGCCGTTCGCTGATATTATATGGTCTGAGTGGAAGCCAGATGGAAAGCCAGGCTGCGCTGCATAACCTTCCTTTCCGGTGTGAGGTTTTTGCCGACAGGACCTATCAGCTCGACGGAAGCCTGCGTCCACGTTCGGCTCCCGACGCACTGATCACCGATACATCGCAATGCATACGTCAGGTGATGCAAATGATTCGAAAGGGAATGGTGACCACGGTAGAACAAAAAGAAATTCCGATGCGCGCGGAAACAATCTGCATTCATGGCGATGGCGCGCATGCGGTGGAATTTGCAAGCAGCATCCACAGGGAACTGACCGAAAAGGGAATCGTCATTTCTCATACTTTATAATCCTTCTTTTGAAAAGCACCAACGGCAAAAATGTTCCCGTCACCAACCGGTCGGCCTTGCTGGGAGCCGCTTTCCTGATGGCTACTTCTGCTATAGGCCCGGGCTTCATCACACAAACAACAGTATTCACACAACAATTACTGACCAGCTTCGGATTCATCATCCTTTGCTCAATCATCCTTGACATTGCAGCCCAATTAAACATCTGGAGGATCGTAGCTGTTTCGAAAAGAACGGGACCTGAAATAGCGAATGCAGTGCTGCCCGGCACAGGTTACCTGCTTGCAGTGCTTGTAGCAATCGGAGGACTTGCATTCAATATCGGGAATGTTGCCGGCGCGGGACTTGGAATGAATGTTTTGCTGGAGTTGGATGTGCTCACCGGCGCGATCATAAGCGCAGTGTTAGCGATTCTTTTATTCTGGTTCAGGGAAGCGGGCAAGGCCATGGACTGGTTTGCGAAATTGCTGGGGTTTGTAATGATAGCGCTTACACTTTATGTTGCAATAATATCTGATCCTCCCGCGGCTCTTGCGCTTAAGCATAGTTTTTTGCCGGAAAAAATAGATACAACCGCCATTGTAACGCTTGTAGGTGGAACGATAGGAGGTTATATAAGCTTTGCCGGAGCCCATCGGTTGCTGGACGCAGGAATTACCGGCCGTGAAAATCTGGCTAAGGTTTCGGGAAGCAGCGTTCAGGCGATCCTGCTTGCATCACTCATGCGGATATTGCTTTTCCTGGCCGCGTTGGGCGTGGTAGTTACCGGAGCTTCACTTAATATTAATAATCCCGCTGCCTCGGTTTTCCAGGTGGCCGCAGGAAATGTAGGCTATCGCATATTCGGAGTTGTGCTGTGGTGCGCGGCGATCACTTCTGTAGTTGGATCTGCTTATACATCCATTACATTTTTGAGAAGCTTTCATCCTGCAGTGGAAAAATACCAGCGGATGCTGATCACTGTGTTCATTATTTTATCCACCACCATCTTCGCGTTTGTTGGCCGGCCGGTTCAGGTACTGGTATTTGTGGGAACACTGAATGGTTTTATACTACCTGTTGCGCTCGCATTGATGCTGTTTGCTGTGCATAAACAGAAACTGATGAATGGTTACAGGCATCCGGTGGGGTTGCAGGTGGCTGGGTGGATTGTTGTGATGGTGATGAGCTGGATGGTGATTAAGACGATCACAGGATTTGTGTAGGAGCACGGATTTTAATTTTTATATTGATCTAGCTGATGGTCGTAGATTTCATGGATTACACAGATTTTAATTTTTATATTGATCTAGCTGCTGGTCGTAGATTTCATGGATTACACAGATTTTTTGTGGGGGAGAAATTGTTTCGGCGGGTATGTTTATTTCTTAAGGTTTCTTTTGCAATTTCGTGAGGAAATCACCGTTCTTTGTTTGTTCCTCCAACTTCAACTCCCCTGGTATTAGGCGTCTATTCTTAATGCATTACTATGACTGACAATCCTTCTAATAAGGGGCAGAATGGCCTTTTAACGTATGACTCATTCGATCATTCGAGGAAACGATCTCCTGAAAAGAATTTTTTATGGTGGTGCTCGGGGGCGCAGCAGGACCTGTTGCGGCAATTCCCGACAGAACACAGCAAATACGCAGGTATTGGCGGGGTAATACTTGCTACGTTTGTACTGGCTGCTTTGGCGGGAGGTTATGCTGTATATAGTGTGTTCGGGAACTGGATATGGACCGTTGTATTCGCTGTGATATGGGGACTTATCATTTTCAATTTCGACCGGTTCCTGGTTTCAACCATGAGAAAATATGGCGTGAGCAGAAGCCAGCAATTGAAAATGGCTGTACCACGACTATTCCTTGCGTTGCTGATCGGTATTACCATTGCACGTCCGCTTGAGCTGAAGATCTTCGAAAAAGAGATAGACGTGAAAGTGCTCGAGAATCGTCATAAGAAAATGCATCTGAACGATAGCCTGCTGAACAGGGAGATCCTCGCATCTATCCAGGTTGCAGAACAGGAGCGGAGCCGTATGGCTGCAAGAAAGCAACTGCTGGAAGATACGTTGCACCGTCTCCGTCAGGCTTATGTGTCGGAGGCCGATGGTACAGGCGGTTCAATGCAGCGCGGCATTGAATCATTAACCAGGCTAAAACTTGAAGCTTACAATAACGCTGTTCGTCAGCACGGAACTGAATTGCAGGAACTGCATGCGGGAATTGCCTACCAGGACAGCATATTAAGCGGGGTTCGATCATCGAACGAAACAAAACGCAGGCAATACGAAGCCGGTTTGGCAGATAAAGTTGGTTTCCTGGAAAGAAACAAGGCATTAACTGATCTTTCGAATGAAGAAAGCAGCGTATGGTGGAGTAATTTTCTGCTAACGCTGCTCATTATTCTTATTGAGATCGGGCCTGTGCTTTCAAAGCTCATCATGAATGTTGGTCCATATGATGTTGCACTTGCGCGTGACGAATTAACTCAAATGGCAAAAGCCGAACAGGAAATGCGCACCGAAAAAGATACGTTGATCGAAAAGCAGCAAATGATCACTCAAAAGAAAAAGCAGGTTTCGCAGGAACTGGTAGAGAAGATCACAAAGTTGCAGCAACAGCAGCTTGATAACGATCTGAAGCAATGGGAAAAAGGAGGGGAGAGTGAAGCAAAGAAAGAATCGCTGGATGATGTGCTGGCCCGATCAAAACAGCAATACCAGTATAAAGACGATAATGTGTTATAGCGATTGGATGATCTGCGCTACCCGAGAAGCCCATAAAAAATATTCTTTGCCCGATGGATGCAGTTTATCTGCGGTCAGCATTGTTTCGTCTTTCGCGGAAGCGCGGGTGCCGGGAGTGATATCTACGTAATGAGCTTTGTACTGAGCAGCGATATTTTTATTCACCGCATTGAAAGCATTGATCTCACCGCTTATTTTTTTCTGATCACGGTCGGCTGCAAACGGAGTAGCGCCCCAGTCAGGAATGGAAAGAACAATAACATGTGATGGATGATTGCCGCTAAATTCAATGGCGCGTATCAGCAGCTGTTCAAACTGCGGTGAATATTCTTCGATGCTCCGGCCGCGGTACTGGTTATTCACGCCAATGAGCAGGGTAACAAAATCATAAGCTGATTGCAACAGATTTGAATGAATACCCTCAATAAGTTCATCGGTACTCCAGCCTGTTTTTGCAATGATCTCCGGCGCATGAAAATTGAGTCCTGATTTTCTCAGCAACTGCACTACCTGGTAAGGAAACGAATCGAACAACGGAACTCCTTCGCCGATTGTATAGGAGTCGCCTAATGCCAGATATGTCCGGGCGGGGGAAGCCATTATTTTCTGCGTCTGATTCTTACGGCAGCGTTTTGCGTGAGGCTGCTGCTCAGATAGATTTCATTTCTTGTTTCACCATCATACACAACCATCAGTGCTGTATTCGGCGGGTATTTGCCAAGGTTCTCAGCAAACATGGTTACTTCATTCACATCTTTGGTACTGTCGAGTTTGATGTAAAGATTGAGGCCGCGCACATCCAGTTCTTTCTTTGCAAGAACGGGCAAACCGTTCATGAATACAGATATGCTGTCGCCATCAATATCGCCATTATCATAAAAGCTGATGCGGACTGAGTCGGAACTAACGAGTATTTCCTGCTGCAAAATGCTTTTTCTTGCCTCGAACCTGCTTACAAGTTCTTTTTGATCAATACTGTCAACCATTTCTCCTGCGTTGGCCGTTGCAGTAGTGACATTGGTAGCAGAATTGATATTTGTATTGGCAGGCTCTGTATAGACAATGTCATCTGGCTGGGGCGACCAGACTTTTTGTCCCACCACCATATTTTTCAAAACCGAATCTTCGTCTTCTTTTCCATCGAGTGAATAGTTAACGCGGATATCGGGGCAGGTGTATTTGTATTTTGGCTGTCGCAGAAAATAACCCTGCAGGCTGCTTTTTGCTTTTGAAACGATCAGTGTTCCCTGGAAATCCATCGGGCAATCTGCACGTGCGTCGCTGCTTGAGCGAAAATGCATAAGCGGAATGTTCCTGATATAGACCTGGCGTGTTTTTTTGTCGTAGGTGCCGCGGATGAAAATGCTTTGGTACATATTCTTAAAATAATATCCAAACACGCCTACCACTTCATTGCCTGACTGCTTCAGTATAAGTTCTGTAAGATAATTGTTGTGAAGTCCTTCCATCGCTACATCAGCCCTTCCATACCATGAGCCGGTGACGGATTGTGAAAAAGATAAAAGGCTTATCAGTGAAAAAGCAAGAATGAAAGCGCTTTTTTTCATCTTCGGGTTCGTTTAAAAATAAGCCGCGACCGGCAATAATGGTTGAAGATAGTCGAAAAAATCAAGCCAGTTTTTGGGCCGCGGGGCTTTAGCAAAAAATTATTTGAGGAATCGTTTCATTTCTCTTTCAGTGTCGCGCTGACGAATGGTTTCTCTTTTATCGAAGAGGTGTTTTCCCTTACCGAGACCGATATCAATTTTCGCGAGTCCTTTTTCACTGAAATAAATGCGCAATGGAACGATGGTGTATCCTTTTTCCTTGATACGTGCCTGGAGTTTTTTCAGTTCTCTTTTTGTAAGAAGCAGTTTACGGTCCTGCAGCGGTTCATGATTGTTGGCGGTGCCGTGCGAGTATTCCGCAATGTGCAGGCTTTTGATCCAAAGCTCGCCATGATTAAACAAACAGTAGCTATCATTAAAGCTCGCCTTGCCCGCACGCAATGATTTTACTTCCGTCCCGGCCAGAACCATCCCTGCGGTATATTTATCCTCAATAAAGTATTCGTGATATGCGCTGCGATTGCGGATTTCCATGTAAGAATTCACTTTAATTTATTCAACCCTCTACAACAACCAACTATCCTATATGCCGCCCCTCATTTGGAAAACCTGAAACCGGAAACCGGAAACCCGAAACTCAAAACCCGAAACCGGAAACTCAAAACTTAAAAAGCGTCAAAACCGTCGCAAGTTTATCCTTCAACTCCTTCCGATGCACGATGAAATCCAGGAACCCATGTTCCAGCAGGAATTCGCTACGTTGAAATCCTTCGGGCAGGTCTTTTTTGATAGTTTCCTTGATCACGCGTGGGCCGGCAAAACCGATAAGGGCGCCGGGTTCGGCAATGTTCAGGTCGCCCAGCATTCCGAAAGAAGCGGAAATACCACCGAATGAAGGATCGGTCAGCAATGAAATATATGGTATGCGCGCTTCGCTCAACTGGGTGAGTTTGCCCGAAACCTTTGCCAGTTGCATGAGCGAAAATGCGCTTTCCATCATGCGCGCGCCGCCCGATTTGCAGATGATGAGCAGCGGTATGCGGTGCTCAAGGCAGTGATCGATTGCCCTGCAGATCCTTTCACCCATTACACTTCCCAGAGATCCCCCAATAAATTCAAAATCCATACAACCTACCATGAGTTCGTGTTCATGGACATTTCCTTTCGCAATGCGGATCGAGTCGGTCATGTCTGTCTTGCTCCAGGTTTCCTCCAGTCTTTTTCTGTACGATTTCAGATCGGTGAAATTGAGGAAATCCTTTGACCGGATCTCTTCAAACAAAACAGTGAATTGGTTGTTATTGAAAAGAATTTCGAAATATTCCGAGCTGCCGATGCGGTGATGGTGATTGCATTTGGGGCAAACAAACAGGTTTTCTCTGAGTTCGGTAACTGTACATATATAATTGCACTCCGGACATTTGCTCCAGAGACCTTCAGGGGTTTCTTTTTTTTCTGCTGTGCTGGTAAGGATACCTTTTTTGATGCGTTTGAACCAGGTTGCCTTTGTTTCTTCGCTTTGTCCTTCTTCACCTGCCAGGTTAGCGTCAAAGTCCTCTTCTCTTGCCATTCATAACAGTTTTGGGGGCAAAATAAGGAATAATTGGAGAATACGCGATGACAGGAGGTTAGGGAATTAGCCGATTAAGCCAATAAGCAGATTAGCTAATTGTATTCCAGGGAAGCAAATAGCTGATTAATCGCGGGTCATCTCATTTGCTTATTTGCTTATTGGCTTAATTGGCTAATTGGCTTATTGGCTTAATTGGCTAATTAAAATTATTTCTCCCAACTAAATCGTTCCTGTCCTATTTTTGTGCCGCTTTAAAAACAGGCAACTGGCTTCCGATCGTGGGAAAGCTGTTTGAAAAACTCATTAATACATGAA